>DATCLE010000288.1:0-2175 GCA_036564075.1 Dehalococcoidia bacterium | reverse complement strand
TCTTGATCTTGCTGAACTTCGCCATCCGGGCGGGCCAGTCCGGCGAGGCGGAGCAGGTCCGGCCCGGCGGCGCGCCGACCTCGGAGGCTCCGCTCCGTAACGACCTCTTCCTGGAGGAGGCCCCGCGGGCCCACCAGGTGGTCCTCCAACCCGTGGCGGCCATGCTGGCCATCATCCTCACCGGCAGCGTCTTCGGCGGGGAGTACGGCGACGGGACGGTGCGCACGCTCCTCATGTGCGTGAAGCGGCGGTGGCACGTGGTGGGGGCCAAGCTGGCGGCCGTGGCGATCCTGGTAGCCGTAGGCGTGGGGCTGGCGCTGGCGCTGGGCTACGGTGGGGCGCTGGTGCTGGCCGCGGCCACCGGCGGCGCGGAGTTCACCTTCCTGGACGGGGCGTACGTGGGCGAGGCGCTGGTGGGCGCCCTGGCCGTGATGTCGGGCGTGCTGCCGTACGCCGCGTTGGCGGCGGCGGGCGCCGTCATCGGCCGCTCCACGGCGGCGGGCGTGGCGCCGGGGCTGGCGCTCTACGTGGTGGAGGTGGTCTCCCTGCCCATCCTGGTCGCCCTGGGCGGCCGGTACGAGGAGGTGGTCAACTACCTGCCCACCATCAACGCCCAGGTGCTCCTCCAGCACGTCCACGCCGAGAACATCCAGGAGGAGGTGCCGTCCGCCGTCCACAACCTGGCGGTGCTGGCGGCGTACGTGGTCGTCGGTGCCGGGGCCGCCCTGGCCGTGTTCCAGCGCCGGGACGTGACCACCGGCTGATCCCCGGCCTGCAAGGAAGGTGCCCTATGCTCAGGAAGCAGACCATTCGTGACGTGGACGTGGACGGCAAGCGCGTGCTGGTCCGCGTGGACTTCAACGTGCCGCTGGACCGGGAGACGGGACAGGTGGCGGACGACCTCCGCATCCGCGCGGCGGTGCCCACCATCCGGTACCTGCGGGACCACGGCGCCAAGACCATCCTCATCTCCCACCTGGGCCGCCCCAAGGGGGTGGACGAGTCGCTCCGGCTGGCGCCCGTGGCGGAGCGGCTGACGCAGGTCCTGGGCGCCCCGGTGCGCTACGTGCCGGAGGTGGTGGGGCCGGAAGTCCAGCGGGCCGCCCACGGACTGACGCCCGGGGACGTGCTGCTGCTGGAGAACCTGCGCTTCCACCCCGGCGAGGAGCGGAACGATCCGGAGCTGGCCAAGGCGCTGGCCTCCCTGGCGGAGCTGTACGTGAACGACGCCTTCGGGGCGGCGCACCGCGCCCATGCCTCCACGGAGGGCGTGGCGCACTACCTGCCCGCCGTGGCCGGCTTCCTCATGGAGCGGGAGATCGAGTACCTGTCCCGCGCCGTCTCGGACCCGGAGCGGCCGTACGCCGTGATTACCGGCGGCGCGAAGATCAGCGGCAAGATCGATGTGATCCGCAACCTGCTGGACAAGATGGACCGGCTGCTCATCGGCGGCGGCATGGCCAACACCTTCCTCAAGGCCCGCGGCGTCCAGGTGGGCGATTCCCTGGTGGAGGATGACCAACTGGCCACCGCGGAGTCCATTGCGGAGGAGGCGGCGCGGCGCGGCGTGACCCTCCAGCTCCCCGTGGACGTGGTCATCGCCGACCGCTTCGAGGACGGGGCGGAGCGCCGCACCGTGCGGGCCGAGGAGGGCGTGCCGCCGGGCTGGCGCATCATGGACATCGGCCCCGCCACCGTGGAGGCCTTCCGCGCGCACCTGCGTGATGCCCGCACGGTGGTGTGGAACGGCCCCATGGGCGTCTTCGAGCTGCCCAGCTTCGCCGAGGGCACCCGGGCGGTGGCCCGCCTGCTGGCGGGGCTGGACGCCGTCACCATCGTGGGCGGGGGGGAGACGGCCCAGGCGGTGGAGGAGACCGGCGTGGCGGACCGCATCAGCCACGTCTCCACCGGCGGCGGTGCCTCGCTGGAGTTCCTGGAGGGCAAGGCGTTGCCGGGCATCGCCGTCCTGCGCGACCGGGAGGCGTGAGGCGCGCCGCGCGTCGTACAGTCGTACAATGGTCCAGGGGCCGGCGCCCCCAGCTTCCGACCACATCCCGGAGGTGGCCGATGGCCAAGAACCCGAAGTTCACCCTCGCCTCGCCTCCCTTCCTGGTGCCCCTGCTCTCCCTGGCGGCCGTGCTCCTGCTGCTCCGCCCGCTGCTGGGCCGGGTGAAG
>DATCLE010000287.1:0-12027 GCA_036564075.1 Dehalococcoidia bacterium | reverse complement strand
CTGCCCGTGCGCGGGGAGGACGGAGGTGCCCGTGTGAAGCCGGAAACGAAGCGGCTCTCAGCCAAGCAGGCGCAGATCCTCAACTTCGTGCGGCAGTTCATCCAGGAGAAGGACTACCCGCCCAGCATCCGGGACATCCAGGCCGGCTGCGGCATCAGCTCCACCTCCGTGGTGGACTACAACCTGCGCGCGCTGGAGCGCATGGGCTACCTGCGGCGGGACCGGGAGGTCTCCCGCGCCATCGAGCTGCTGGACGGCACCGGGCGCCGCAGCCGCACCGTGGCCGTGCCGGTGGTGGGGCAGATTGCCGCCGGGCAGCCCATCCCCGTCCCCTCCGCCGATACGTGGGACACCGCCGCCGCAGAGACGGTGGAGGTCACGGAGGAGATGCTGCGGGGCCGCCGGGACGTCTTCGCCCTGGCGGTGAAGGGCACCTCCATGATCGACGCCCTGATTAACGACGGCGACATTGTCCTCATGCAGGCCACCAACCGCGTGGAGAACGGCGAGATGGCGGCGGTCTGGCTCAAGCGGGAGCAGGAGACCACCCTCAAGAAGGTCTACTTTGAGGGAGAACGGGTCCGACTCCAGCCCGCCAATGAGACCATGTCCCCCATCTACACGGACGCGGACAACGTGGAGATCCAGGGGCGCGTTATCTACGCCATGCGCCCCTTAGGGTAGCCGTTCCGGCCACGCACCGGCGTGGACCGCCGTGCTATAATGCCAGCGCACGGACCGAGCGGTAGGGGACACCCCTACCGCTCATCTTCATCAAGGCGGGGTTCCCGGTGTCCGATACGGTTCTGGAGGTCCAGGACCTCTCCACGCACTTCTTCACCGAAGAGGGGGTCATCAGGGCGGTCGACGGCGTCAGCATCCAGCTCCGGCGCGGGCGGATCCTGGCGCTGGTGGGCGAGAGCGGCTCCGGCAAGACCACGCTGGGCCTCTCCATCCTGCGGCTGGTTCCCCACCCCGGCCGCGTGGTGGGCGGCCGCGTCCTCTTCCGGGGGACGGACCTGCTGACCATGCCGGAGGAGGAGCTACGGCGCCTGCGCGGCCGGGCCGTCTCCATGATCTTCCAGGACCCGGTGGCGGGCCTCAACCCCGTGCTGCCGGTGGGCACGCAGGTGCAGGAGATCCTGGACACCCACCTCCACCTGCCCAAGCAGGAGGGTCGGCGCCGCGCCCTGGAGATCCTCCGGCGCACCGGCGTGCACGACCCGGAGCGCGTGGCCCGCTCCTTCCCCTGGCAGCTCTCCGGCGGCACCTGCCAGCGGGTGATGATCGGCATCGCCACGGCGTTGAGCCCGGACCTGCTCATCGCCGACGAGCCCACCTCCGCCCTGGACGTCACCGTGCAGGCGCAGATCCTGCGGGAGATCGAGCTGCTGCGGCAGGAGCACGGCATGGCCATCCTGCTCATCACCCACGCCATGGGCGTGGTGGCGCAGGTGGCGGACGAGGTGGCGGTGATGTACGGGGGCAAGGTGGTGGAGCAGGCGGACGTCCACACGCTGTTCCGCAACCCGCGCCACCCCTACACGTGGGCGCTGCTGGCCGCCCTCCCCCGCGTGGACGCGGACACGGAGCGCCTGCCGGCCATCCCCGGCTCCCCGCCGCTGCCGGAGGAGCTGACCGGCCAGTGCCCCTTCCTGCCCCGCTGCCACAAGGCCGTCCTCCAGTGCCGGACGCAGCCCGCGCCGCCGCTGGACGAGGTGGAGGAGGGTCACCGCGTGGCGTGCTACAACCCCATGCTCAGGATTGAGGAGTGACGGAGCGGCCCGCGGCGCCCGCCGCCAGGTCCGAGACCAGCAGCGTCAGGGCGGACTCCTCATCCCAGAGGCCGCGCTTGATCCCCGCGTCCGCCTCCAGCAGCCGGCGGTAGGCCGCCTCCAGCCGCTCCCGGCCGGCCCGCGACGCCTGCTGGAGCAGCCGGTCCAGCGCGAACGGGCTGGCGATGCCCAGCCGCCGCCCTACTTCCGCCTTGGGGGCGCCGGCCAGCGTGAGCTCCTTGGCCAGCAGCAGCAGCCGGTACTGGCGGGCCAGCATGGCCAGCAGGTACGGCCCGCCGGCACCCGCCGCCAGCAGCTCCTCCAGCGCCCGCAGCGCCTCCCGCTCCTGGCCCGCCACCACCGCGTCCGTCAGCGCGAAGACGCTCACCTCCCGGGCAGCGGCCGTCAGCGCCCGCACGTCCTCCGCCGTGACCGGCCGCTCCCCGGCGTAGAGCGCCAGCTTCTCCAGCTCGGCGGAGAGGACCCACAGGTTGTTCCCCACCAGGTCCGCCAGGAGGCGGACGGCGCCCGGCTCCAGGCGCAGGCCGCGGGCGGCGGCCCGGGCGCGGATCCACTCCGGCACCTCCGCGGCCCGGAGCGGACGAAACTCCCGCACCCGGCCCTTGCCGGCCAGCGCGCGCAGCATGGGATTCTCCGGCCGGACCTCGCCGTCTACCAGCACCAGCACTGTGGACGGGGGCATCCGCTCCACGTAGGCGGGCAGCGCCGCCCACGGCCCCAGGCCGTCCTGGGGGGCGGCGTTCCGGCGCCGGCCGCCCCGCCGCTCCGCGAAGCGGCCCAGCAGGCCCTCCACCACCACCAGCCGGTAGGCCCCCAGGAAAGGGACCGTGTCGCACAGGGCCAGGACGGCCTCCGGCGAGGCCTCCCGCGCGTCCACCGTCTGGGCGTTGGTGGCCAGCATCCCATCGGCGTCCAGGGAGGCCCGCAGCTCCGCCAGGGCCTCCGTGCGGGAGAAGTCGTCGGCGCCGTGGAAGACGTAGAGCGGCATGGCACGGCCATGGTACCGGGGAGGCGTCCCGCCCACAAGCGCGGCCCGGCACGGAACGGGCCCGGCGTTCCGCCGGGCCCACGCGGTGGGGTGACGGAGGGGGCTCAGTCCAGCTCCAGCTTCCAGCCCAGCCACATGACGGTGAAGGCCACCGCCACAATGCCCAGCCCCGGCCAGACGAACGCCTCCCCGAACTCCGCCAGGCGCGCGCCGGTCGTGGCCTCGGCGGCGGCCACCGCCCGCCAGGCGGCGTAGGCGGCGCCCATGAGCACCGCCACGGCCGCCAGCACCAGCGCCGTCCGGAACTCGTCCCGCCAGGTGGTGCGCTCCTCTTCCTGCCGGAGGTCCTGTTGCTCCTGCATGCCCCTTCCTCGGCCTCAGGCTCGCCCCCATTGTAGCGCAGCGGCGTCGTTGCGTCCCCTGCCCTGCCGGCCCGGGTCCCTTCCCTGGTCCGGTGGTATCATGGCCCCAAGAGACCTGGGCCGGGCGGGTCCACCCACGGGCAGGCCCGGAGGAGGACGTGCATGACAGACCTGCAACTGGCGCCGGAGCAGCTCCGCCGCCGCTGTGACCCCGCGCAGCTCCCCTTCAAGACCACGGAGGAGGTGCCGCCGCTGGACGGCACCATCGGCCAGGAGCGGGCGCTGGACGCCATCCGGTTCGGGCTGGAGATCGAGAGCACCGGCTACAACATCTTCGCCACCGGACCCAGCGGGACCGGCAAGCGCTCCACGCTGCGGATCTACCTGGAGAAGCACGCCGCGCAGCAGCCCACCCCGGGGGACTGGGTGTACCTGTTCAACTTCGCGGAGGAGGAGCGGCCCCTGGCCGTCTCCCTACCCACGGGCCGGGGCAAGCGGCTGGCACGGGACCTGTCCCAGTTTGTGGAGAGCGCCCGGGCGGAGATCTCCCGCGCCTTCCAGAGCGACGAGTACCAGCGACGGCTCCGGGAGACCGTGGGCCAGGTGGAGCAGGCCCGGGAGCAGGCGCTCCGGGAGCTGCAGGAGCACGCCCGGCAGCGGGGCATCGGCCTGGACGTGACGCCCGCCGGGGTGGTGACGGTGCCGTTGGTGAACGGGCAGCCCGTGGGCCGGGAGGAGTTCGAGCGGCTGCCCCAGGAGGTGCAGGAGCGGTTCCGGGAGGAGACGCGGGGCCTGGAGCAGCACATGGCGGAGATCATGACCCGCATGCGGACGCTGGAGCAGGAGGCCCGCGGCCGGGTGCAGGCGCTGGACCGGGAGGTGGCGCTGTTCGCCGTGGGCCACCTCATCCAGCGCCTCAAGGAGGCCTACGCGGACGTGCCGCGCCTGGAGGGCTGGCTGGACCAGGTCCGGGAGGACGTCATGGAGCACCTGGACCAGTTCCGGGCGTCGGAAGCGGAGGAGCCGCAGGCCCCCGGCGGGCCGGCGGCGGCCGCCGCGGCGCGCCGCGCGCGGGAGGAGTTCTTCGGCCGGTACCAGGCCAACGTCTTCGTCAGCCACCAGCGCAACCACGGGGCGCCGGTGGTGGTGGAGTCCAACCCCACGTACTACAACCTCTTCGGCCGCATCGAGTACCGGACCGCCTTCGGCGCCGTGACCACGGACCACCGCTACATCCGACCCGGCGCCATCCACCGGGCCAACGGCGGCTACCTCATGCTGGAGGCGGTGGACGTCCTGAGCAACCCCTTCGTCTGGGAGAAGCTGAAGCAGGCGCTGCGGACGCGCTGCATCCAGATGGAGAACATCGGCTCCCAGCTCACCCTCTTCCCCACCACCACCCTGGACCCGGAGCCCATGGACCTGGACCTGAAGGTGATCCTGGTGGGGCCCGCCCACGTCTACCAGCTCCTCTACGCCGCGGACGAGGACATGCGGAAGCTGTTCAAGGTGCGGGCGGACTTCACGGTGGAGATGCCGTGGGCGGAGGAACAGGTGGCGCAGTACGCCGCCTTCATCAGCCGCCAGGTGCGGCAGGACCGCCTCCGTCACTTCGACGCGGGCGCGGTGGCCCGGGTGGTAGAGCACGGCGCCCGCGTCCTGGAGCACCAGGGGAAGCTCTC
This sequence comes from Dehalococcoidia bacterium, assembly GCA_036564075.1. Lineage (GTDB taxonomy): Bacteria > Chloroflexota > Dehalococcoidia > DATCLE01 > DATCLE01 > DATCLE01. Next base: position 7,199 of record DATCLE010000287.1, on the reverse strand, counting down.
CACCCGCTTCATCGACATCGTGGACCTGGTGTCGGAGGCCAGCTACTGGGCCGGACGGGCGGGCAGCGGCGTGGTGCGGGCGGAGCACGTGGACCGCGCCCTCCAGGAGAAGGTCTACCGCTCCAACCTGGTGGAGGAGAAGGTACGGGAGCTCATCGCCGAAGGGACCCTGCTCATCGACACCGACGGCGAGGCGGCGGGCCAGGTGAACGGGCTGGCCGTGGCCAGCGTGGGCGACTACGCCTTCGGCCGGCCCAACCGCATCACCGCCTCCGTCACCGTGGGCAACGGCGACATGGTGAGCATTGACCGGGAGACCCGGCTCAGCGGGCCCATCCACAACAAGGGGTTCCTCATCCTCTCCGGCTTCCTCCAGTCCCGCTACGGCCGGGAGCGCCCGCTGAGCCTGCGGGCCAGCCTGGTCTTTGAGCAGTCCTATGAGGAGATCGAAGGCGACTCCGCCTCCAGCGCAGAGCTGTACGCGCTCCTCTCAGCGCTGGCGGAGGCGCCGGTGCGCCAGGGGATCGCCGTGACGGGCTCCGTGAACCAGCACGGGGAGATCCAGCCCATCGGCGGCGTGAACGAGAAGGTGGAGGGGTTCTACCGCGTCTGCAAGGTGAAGGGGCTCACCGGCGGGCAGGGCGTGGTCATCCCCCAGGCCAACGCCAAGAACCTGATGCTGGACGAGGAGGTGGTCCAGGCGGTGCGGGACGGCCGGTTCCACGTCTGGGCGGTCCGCACCGTGGACGAGGGGCTGGAGGTGCTGACGGGGGTGCCCGCCGGGAGCCGCGGGCCGGACGGGACGTACCCGGAGGGCACCCTGCACCGGCGCATTGAGGAGCGGCTGGGGCGCCTGGCGGAGGCCGCGCGCCGGTACCAACTCCCGCCGGACGGCGCCGCGCCCGGCCGCCGGCCCGCGGCGGAGCGGCAGGAGCGCGGGTGAGGCCTGGCAGCCGCCGGCCTACAGGTGCTGCCGGAAGAGGGCCAGCACCCGGCTCCACGCGTCGGCCGCGGCCTCCGGGTGGTAGGTCTCCGCCCGCGTGTCGTTGAAGAAGGCGTGGTGGGTGCCGGGGTAGACGTGCACCTCGTGCTGCTTGCCGTGACGGGTGAGCGCCTGCACCAATTGCTCCCGCACCTGGGCGTTCACCCAGCCGTCGTGCTCGGCGTGCACCACCAGCACGGGCCCGCGGAGGTGCTGCACCTTGTCCACGGGGTTGGGGTTCGCCCCGTAGAAGGGCGCCGCCGCGCGGATGTGGGGGCTCTCGCACGCCAGGGTGAGGGCCAGGCCGCCGCCCATGCAGAAGCCGATGGCGCCGATGCCCCGCCCGCGCAGGAAGGGCTGAGACGCCAGGTAGTCCGCCGCCTTCACCAGCTCCTGGCCGGCCCGGTTCATGTCCAGGGCCATCATGAGCTTCTGGGCCTCGTCCGGCTCCGCGGTCACCTTGCCCCGGTACAGGTCCGGTGCCAGCGCCGCGAACCCCTCCGCCGCGAACCGCCGGGCCACGTCCTTGATGTGGTCATCCAGGCCCCACCACTCCTGGACCACAATGACCCCGGGGAACGGCCCCTGGCCCTCCGGGCGGGCCAGGTAGCCCGGCATGGGCGACCCGTTGCAGGGGAACTCCACCATCTCGGCGTGCACGCTGGCGGGCATGCGCCACCTCCTCACGGAATGGGATTCGGCGCCGCTATCTTACCAGCGGCGGGGGACCGGTGAGAAGGCCGGCCCCATGGCCTATAATGGCCCCGTACCTCCCGGCCGCGGGCTCCGGAAGGAGGCACCGGCATGGAGCAGCCGCCTGATGCCGCGCCCAGGACCGGCGTCCTGGGGATCAGCCCGGACCGCATGCTGGCGGGCGGGCTGGTGCCCGTGCTGGTCTTCTACGGGACCCTGCGCCTCTGGGGCCTGGGCCCCGCGGTGGTCCTGGGCCTGACAGCCGCCGGGGGTGCCTTCCTCTACCGCCTGGTCCGGGACCGGCGCCTGGACCCCGTCAGCGCGGGCTCCTTCGCCGTCACCGCGGTGCTGGGGGCACTGGCCCACTACTCCGGAACCCCCAACCTCTTCCTGGCGGAGCCCGCCGTCTCCAACGTGGCCATCGGCGCCGCCCTCCTGGCCTCCGTGGCGCTGCGGCGGCCGCTGGTGGGGCTGGCCGTGGCCTACGTCTACCCGCCGGCCGCCGCCTACGCCCGCTCCCGGCACGGCACCTTCGCCTTCGGCGTGGTCACCGCCGCCTGGGGCGTCACCAACCTGGCCCGCGGCGGCGTCCGCCTCTACCTGCTGAATGAGCTGGAGACGGGCCAGTTCCTCCTGGCCAACATCCTCCTGGGCTGGCCCGTCACCGGGCCGCTGGCGGTGGGCTCCTTCCTCTACCTGCGCTGGCACGCCCGGCGGACCCGGGGCCGGTCCGCCTGAAACAGCGGGCCGCCTGCCCCGTTAGAGGGGATCAGACGAGCCTGCACGGAACCCCCGGGAGGAGCCCGCATGCGGAGAGCCGTCCTGCTCCTGGCCGGTTGCCTGGTCCTGGCGGGGGCCGCCCTGGCGGTCCGGTTCGCCCGCCGCGGCGTCCCGGAGCGCCTCTCCGGCCCGTTCCGCCCGCTGTGGCGGGCCGCCCGCGGCCGCGACGAGGACGAGCCCGCGCGCGAGACGCGGCCGGTCCCCCTGCGGGACCTGTCGGACGGCTTCGCCGCCTTCCGGGAGGCCATGGCCCGCGTGCTCCTCATCCTGGGCCGGACCCGGGAGACGGCCGGGCCCGCCGGCCAAGCCCACAGCGAGCGCGTGGCCCACGTGGCGGCGGCGCTGGCCCGGGAGCTGGGCCTGAGCCGCGACGAGACGGAGCACCTGGTGCTGGCCGCCCTCCTGCACGACATCGGCAAGGTGGCCATCCCCAGCGAGATCCTGGAGAAGCCGGACGCCCTCACGGCGGAGGAGTGGCGCCACATCCAGGCCCACCCCGCCGTCAGCGAGCACCTGCTGGCGGAGATCCCCGCCATGCGGGAGGTGGCGGAGATCCTGGCCCAGCACCACGAGCGGTACGACGGCACGGGTTACCCTGCCGGCTTGGCGGGCGAGGAGATCCGCATGGAGGCGCGCATCTTCGCCGTGGCGGACGCCTTCGTGGCCATGACCTCGCCCCGGCCGTACCAGCGGCTCCGCTCCCATGAGGAGGCGCTGGCGGAGCTCCGCCGCGGCGCCGGCAGCCAGTTCGACCCGCGGGTGGTGGCCCGCTTCCCCGCCATCCTCCCCCGCGTGGTGGAGCAGGGCAGCGCCGTGGTGTCCGTCCCCCTGCTGCCCGGCCGCACCCGCGCCCGGAGCCGCCGGCGCGCCTCCTGACCGTTCACCCGTCTCACCCGTCCCAGCCCCAGGCCGCGCACGCGCGGTCTCGCCCGCATGCGCCCGGCGGCCCCCCTCCGGCCCCAGCAACCCTCACCGCTCGTCAGCTCCGGCGGCGGAATTCCCCGTCATTGACCCGAAAACCGCCCCCGTAGTACCATTATGTTGAGATGAGGCGTCGTGCCCGGCGCTCCCCGGCGGCTGGCGGGGCCGGAGCACGGCGCGGGGGATGGGTGACCTTCCGCAGTGCAGACAGTTCGCGTGTCCCGGCGGACGCTGCGGCAGTACCGCGGCGTCATCCGGGACGATCTGATGCAAGAGATCCTAGACCTGGCCGGCGCGTTGCGCGGCCTGCGCGTGGTCCACGTGAACGCCACGCCCGTGGGCGGCGGCGTGGCGGAGTTGCTCCAGAGCGTGGTGCCCCTCCAGCGAAGCCTGGGCCTGGACGCCCGCTGGATGGTCATGGAGCCGGAAGAGGCGTTCTTCGACGCCACCAAGCACCTCCACAACCTCCTCCAGGGCGCGCCGGGCGAGCTGTCCGAGGACGAGCGCCGCACCTACCTGGCGTGCAACGAGCGGACGGCGGCGGAGATGCGCCGGTTCCGCGCGGACGTGTGGGTGATCCATGACCCGCAGCCCGCCGCCGCCGGCGCGGCGCTGGCCGGCGTGCCCCGCATCTGGCGCTGCCACATCGATACCTCGCAGCCCAACCCGGAGGCCGCCGCGTTCGTGCTGTCCTTCGTGAACCGGTACGACGCCCTGGTCTACAGCCGGCCGGAGTTCCGGCTGCCCGGCGCGGCGGCCCCGCGCGTGGCCATCATCGAGCCGGCCATCGACCCGCTGCTGGCCAAGAACCGGCGCGTGCCGCCCGCCCGGGCGCGGGAGGTCCTGCGCCGCATCGGCATCGATCCCACCCGGCCGCTGGTGGCCCAGGTGGCGCGGCTGGACCCCTGGAAGGATCCGCTGGGCGTCATCGACGCGTACCGTTTGGCCAAGCGCCGCGTCCCGGACCTCCAGCTGGCGCTCCTGGGGGTGATGGCCGCCAAGGACGACCCGGAGGCGGCCCGGGTCTACCGCGCCGTGCGCGCCTACGCCGGCGACGACCCGGACGTCCACATCTACGTGGACGGCTCCGTCATCGGCCCCCTGGAGGTAGCAGCGGTGCAGAGCGCCGCCGCTGTGGTGCTCCAGAAGTCGTTGCGGGAAGGGTTCGGCCTCTCCGCCACGGAGGCCATGTGGAAGGGCGTGCCCGTGGTGGTGGGCAACGTGGGCGGCCTGCGATCCCAGGTGGTGGACGGGGTCACCGGCTACTGCGTGAACACCGTGGAGGAGTGCGCGGAGCGCCTGGTGCGCCTCCTGACGAACCGGACGCTGGCGCGCCGGCTGGGCCGCGCCGCCCGCGAGCGGGTGCGGGACCACTACCTGCTGCCCCGCATGGTCCGTGATGAGCTCCGCCTCTACCAGGCCATCCTGGAGGACCGGGGGCGGCCCGCCGCGGCCCGTCCGCTGGCCGTGCCCGCCGCCTCGGAGCCGGCGGCCGCCTCGTAGCCGCGCGGCGGCACCCCGCGCAACGCAGCGCCCGTCCCGGTTGGGGCGGGCGCCTTCCGTTCCCCGCGGCTTCTCACGGCATTCTAACCCGCCGCCGCGCGGGCGGCCCTTCGCGCCGCTCTTCCCGCCCACGCCGGCCAGAACGGTCCTGGTTCCGCGTCAACCCGGTTGAGGGCCGGGAAGCGCTTCCCAAGAATGGGGGCCGCACGGGAGGCCGAACCCCTCCCCCCTCCACCCCGCCGGAAGGAGGAGCACCGGGACCGTGCGCCCCAACCCCGCCAACCGCCTCGCCCGGTTCGGCCGCCACGGCGCGGCGCTGCTGCTCTGCGGTTGCGCCCTCGCCCTGGGGGTCCGCAGCATCGACGCCATCCGCGGCACCGACGAGCCCGCCCCCCAGGTGGCCGCCGTCCCCGCCGCCAGGGGCCTGGCGCCGCCGGCGCCGGCACGGGACGCGGGCCCGCCCGCCGCCCCGCGCGACGTGGCCGTGAACCAGGATCCCACCCCAACCGCGCAGCCCTCTCCCACGCCGGAGCCCCCGCGCGGCCCGGCCTCCACCTACCGCGTTGCCCCCGGCGACACCCTGGCGGCCATCGCCGCGCGGTTCGGCATCCGCCTGGCCACCATCCTGGAGAACAACCCCGGCCTGGACCCGCACGCGCCCCTCCCGGTGGGACGCGAGCTGGTGATCCCGGCGGCGGACGGCATCCTCCACCGCATGGCGGCCGGCGAGACCGTCTGGCAGATGGCCGCCTTCTTCGGCGTCACGGTGGAGGCGGTGGTCTCCTTCCGCCCCAACGGCCTGACGGACCCCGCCGACGTGCAGGTTGGGCAGCTGCTCCTCTTCCCCGGCGGGCGGCGCCCCCCGGCGGCGGTCTCCGCCCCGCCCACACCGGCACCCACGGAGCCACCCGCGCAACCGGCCGCGCCGCCCGCCCAGGCCGCCGCCGCGCCTACGGAACCGCCGCCGGCGCAGCCACAGCCCGCGCAGACGCAGCCGCCGGCGCCCAGCCCCACGGCCACGCCCACCCCCTCGCCGACGCCGTCGCCCACGGCCACGCCGACGCCCACAGCCACGCCGGCGCCGGCGGCCACGCCCGTACCGGCGCCCGCGCCGGAGCCGGTGCCCCCGCCGCCCGCTCCGGAGAGCACGGCGGACCGGGAGGCGCGGATGATCGCCATCATCCGGGCGGCCTTCAGCCGGCTGGGCCTGGACACGGAGTTCGCCATCCGCGTGGCGCGCTGCGAGAGCGGCCTCAACCCCAACGCCGTGGGCGCCGCCGGCGAGCTGGGCCTGTTCCAGCTCCACCCCCGCGGCGTGGGGTACGGGTACCCCCGGGAGGTGCTGCTGGACCCCGCGGAGAACAGCCGCATTACCGCCGAGTACGTGGCCAAGCACGGCTGGGGCGCCTGGTCCTGCGCCCGGTAGCCCCGGCGCTGTGACCCGTTCCACCAACGCGCGCCAGGGCCGTTGCCCCCGGCGCGCCGGGCGCTGCGGCGGCTCAGTGCCCGCAACCTCCCAATAGAGCCGTCCAAGCCTCTCCTCCTCACTGCAGGCCCGCTTTGTTACGGATCTGCAACGTCCAGGGCGTCCCGGCCGCTGGCGGAAGGTGGGGACGTTGTGCCATCATCGTAGGGTCGCCGCGCGGCGGGGTGGAAGCCGCGGCCCGTCCCCAAGGAGCGAACGGGCCGCCGGCCGGAGCGCCGCGCCGCCCCCTGAGAGACCGGTCATCGCCCGAAGGAGGGATGGGCCGCTATGCCGGCGGGGCCTACCCTGTCTGCCGTGGAACTGGTAGCAGGCCCTCATGCTGCGGACCCTGCCACGGCTCCGCGGAGACAGGGTAGGGACACGGTGCCGCGCATCCTGGTGGTGGATGACGACCCGGCCATCCGCGTCATGCTGACGGACGCGCTGGGGGTGGAGGGCTGGGTGGTGGACTCCGCCGAGCACGGCGTGGCGGCGCTGGCCAAGGTTCACCAGGCCCGGCCGGACGTCATCCTCCTGGACCTCATGATGCCCGTGATGGACGGCTGGGAGACGGTGGAGCGCCTCCGCCACGAGGGCTACGACGACATCCCCGTCATTGTCCTCACGGCCGCGCCCATGCTCAGCCGCATCCAGCGGCAGTTCCCCCACAGCCCCGTCATCGGCAAGCCGTTCGACCTGCCCCACCTGGTGGCCGCCGTTCAGGAGGCGCTGGAGGCCCGGCGGCAGCCGCCCCACCGCTGAGGGCGCTCCCCACCGCTTACTGGTAGATCACCACGTCCGGCTGCGGCGCCAGGCGCGCCACCTGCTCCGGCGCCAGCAGGCCCACGTCGTGCT
>DATCLE010000286.1:0-1705 GCA_036564075.1 Dehalococcoidia bacterium | reverse complement strand
CGATTGGTTGGTGCTGGCGGAGCGGCTGTGCGCGGAGCTGGAGGACTGGGCACCGGAGGACGAACGGGAGGCGCTGCTCTTCGCGGGCCGGCTGCCGCTGGCCATGACCGAGGACGAGTTCCGGGAGGCGCTGGGCCCCGCCAAGTATCGGGCCCACCTCAACTACCTGTACGGCGTCACGGTGGAGGAGGCGCTGCTCCTCTCGGTGGAGGAGGAGGTCCACAAGGAGAACCGCGGGCAGGTCTGGGTGCGGCACCGCCGCGCCGACGAGGTGGCCCATGAGCGGGTCTACGGCCGCCCCAAGTCCGACCTGCTCGTCCAGTTCCTGGCGGAACGCGGTCTGGCGGGCGAGACGCTCTCCTACACGGACTGGAAGGAGTTCACCTACTGGCTCTTCAAGTACCGCCTCCGCGCCTGCGACCCCGCCCGCGTGGCCTCGGACACGCGCCGGGGGCTGGCGCAACTCTCGCGGTTGGAGGCGCTGCACAAGCGGAGCCCCGTCTTCGTGGCCCGTCCGGCGGCGGACGTCATCGACGTGTGAGGTGCCGCGCCCCGGCCCCCGGACCGGTGCCGGCACCTGAGGGGTGACCCGGCCGTCACGGCGGCGGCAGGCGGCGGCACCGCCTTCCGTTGACCGGGCCCGCGCCGCCGCCCTACAATGCACGGGGAACCGACCCGCAGCCGGAAGCAGGCCCCGAAGCCCGGTTCGGGGCCTTTCATTCCATTGATCTGATCTGATCCGAAGAGGGGAGTGGCGCCATGACTACCCAGGCCGAGCGTCGTAGGGAGATGCCCAAAGCCTACGACCCGCGCCAGGTAGAGGAGCGGCTCTACCGGTTCTGGGAGGAGCGCGGCTACTTCAAGCCCGCCGTGGACCCGGAGCGGGAGCCCTTCACCATCATCATGCCCCCGCCCAACGTCACCGGGGAGCTCCACCTGGGCCATGCCCTCACCGCCACCATTGAGGACATCCTCATCCGCTGGCACCGCATGCGGGGCGACCCCACCCTCTGGCTGCCCGGCGTGGACCACGCCGGCATCGCTACGCAGAACGTGGTGGAGCGGGAGCTGGCCAAGGAGGGCCTGACCCGGCATGACCTGGGCCGGGAGCGGTTCCTGGAGCGCGTCTGGGAGTGGGTGCGCAAGTACCGCCACATCATCACGGACCAGCACCGCCGCCTGGGCGCCTCCTGCGACTGGGACCGGGAGACCTTCACCATGGACCCCGGACCCCAGCGCGCCGTCCGCACCACCTTCGTCCGGCTCTACCGGGACGGCCTCATCTACCGCGGCGAGCGCATCATCAACTGGTGCCCCCGCTGCATGACCGCCCTCTCTGACCTGGAGGTGAACCACGAGGAGGAGCAGGGCTTCCTCTGGCACGTCCGCTACCCCCTCCTGGACGACCAGGGCAACGAGACGGGCGAGTACGTGGAGATGGCCACCACCCGGCCGGAGACCATCGTGGGCGATACGGGCGTGGCGGTGAACCCGGAGGACGAACGGTACCGGCACCTGGTGGGCCGGAAGGCACGGCTGCCCATCATCGGCCGGGAGATCCCCGTTGTGGCGGACGGGGCGGTGGACCCCGCCTTCGGCACCGGGGCGGTGAAGGTCACCCCCGGCCACGACCCCAACGACTTCGAGATCGGGGAGCGGCACGGCCTGCCGCCCGTCCTGGTCATGAACCTGGACGGCACCATGA
>DATCLE010000285.1:0-1649 GCA_036564075.1 Dehalococcoidia bacterium | reverse complement strand
TGGTGGGGCTGTTGCCCAGCGCCCGGAAGATGTTGGGCACCGTCCCGTCCACCTGCTGGATCCGCGCCAGCAGCGGCGCCACGTCCGGGGCGGCGTTCTTCACATCCACGTATGCTACCCGCGCCACGTTGGTCCCTCCTGCGCTCGCGCTGCCCGTTCCCTGGTCCCGTAATACCACGCGGGGGCGGCCGGGGACAATCGCCGCTGGGGGCATGGACGGCCGCGGCTCCCTTGACTTGCACGGGAGGTGGCGCTATGGTCGGCGTAACCTAACGGGTGTTACGCGCGTGGCCGGTGCTGCCGGCCCGGAGGGGGACGGCCTCCGCGGGGGAATGGCCGGGAGAGGAGGCGACATGGGCACCACGTACCGCAAGGACGTGCTGGACCGCCTGCGGGCGGATGGAATGGACCTGTCCTGGCTGGACGCGCCCACGGAGAAGGGGGTACGGGCGCAGCCGGGCCGGCGCGGCCTGACGCTGGATGAGATCAACGTCGGGTCCTACGGCCAGATCCCGGACGTCACGGACAACCGAGGGAACCGGCCGCGCGGCGCGGCGCCGCGCCCGGGCACTGGCCGTTCCCTGAACAAGTGGGATGAGAAGGCCGCCGTCTGGGCCGAGAACGTGGCCATGCTCTACGAGGAGGCCGTGCAGCGGCAGTGGAGCTCCGCGCGGGACATCCCGTGGACGGAGCTGACGGAGCTGCCGGACGACCTGGAGCTGGCCATGTGCCAGCTCTGCACGTTCCTGAACCAGGTGGAGTTCATCGCCGGGGACCTGCCGGGACGGTGGATCCAGCACATCAGCCCGGACTTCTACGAGGTGGCGCTGTTCCTGGGCACGCAACTGGTGGACGAGGCACGCCACCTGGACGTCTTCCGCAAGCGGGCGCTGGCCAACGGCGGCGGACTGTTGCAGGCCGGGCCGGGTGCCGTGGGCCTCCTGCCGGTGAGCGACTTCACGGAGATGACGGCCACCCTGCACCTGGTGGGTGAGGGCTTCGTGCAGTCCATGTTCCGCATGGGCGAGCTCATTGCCCAGAACGAGGCGGAGAAGCGGATCTTCCGCCTGGCGGCCCAGGACGAGTCCCGCCACGTGGCCTTCGGCGTGACCCACATGAAGTACCTGGTGGAGACCCAGCCGGAGCGGCGGGAGGAGATCCACGCCTTCCTGGACCGCCAGGAGGGCGTGCTGGGCGGCGCCAACGCCCAGTCCGCCCTCACCGGCGGCGGCGATACGGCGGAGGCGCTGGCCATCCTGCTGGGCCGCGGCAAGCAGAACATCGATGAGGGGTACAAGCTGCTGATGGCGGTCCGCAAGCGGCAGGTGAACGAGTACATGCACCGGCTGGAGGTGGTGGGCCTGGGCGACCGCCGGGAGCGCATGGCGCCGGGGATGCGCGTCATGCTGGACGCTGGGTAGCGAGGGGGGGCGGCACGGCTGAGACGGCAGGCATTCCCCCGGCGCTGAAGGACCTGGCCGGACGCCACGGCTGGCCGGAGGACCTCATCGCGGAGGCGTTGCGGCGCGGCGTGCCGGAGGCGGCGCTGGCCGGGGCCATGGCCGGCGGCATGCCGGCGGAGCGGTTCCGGGAGCGGCTGGCGGCGGGCAGGGGCGCCCGCCCGGAGCCCGACCTGCGGTGGATGGAGG
>DATCLE010000284.1:0-5098 GCA_036564075.1 Dehalococcoidia bacterium | reverse complement strand
TACGTGGACGCCCTGGAGTACCCCATCCTGGGCGATAGCAACGCCATCATCACCCAGTTCGCCGCCGGCAACCTGGCCACCGCCGGCGTCCCCTCAGACCTGGTGGACGCGGTCCTCTCCCAGACGCCCAACGCCCGCGTGGAGAAGTTCCTCCGCGCCACCCTGAGCCTGCTCTTCTTCAGCCCCAACGAGGATCTGTGGCGGGACGAGCGCGTCCGGCGGGCCATGTCCATGGCCATTGACCGGGACACGCTGAACAACGCCATGTCCCGGGACGGCGGAGAGTGGCAGAACGTCATCCCCGCCGGCATGGGCACCCGCTGGTGGCTGGACCCCAAGAGCTCCGAGATGGGGGACGCCGCGCAGTGGTACCAGTACAACCCGGAGGAGGCCAAGCGGCTGCTGGCGGAGGCGGGCTTCCCGGACGGCTTCCGCGCCCCCATGCACTACTCCGCCAACATCTACAGCACCGTGGTGCGCTACTACGACCCGGTGGCCCAGGCCCTGCCCGCCATGCTGCGGGGGATCCGCGTGACCGTGGACCAGGTGGCGGAGGACTACATCAGCCAGTACTTCCCCAACACGTTCCTGAAGGGCCCGGCGGACGGCTTCGCCTGGGGCCTGGAGTCCACCTACTCGGACGTGGCGCAGTACGTGACCAACATGTACCTGCCGCGGGACCAGGGCGGCGGCCGGAACCACTCCAACATCCAGGACCCCACGCTGGTCTCCATGGTCCGGGACCTCATCCAGGAGCTGGACGCCGAGGAGTTCCAGAAGAAGCTCTTCGAGATCCAGCGGTACGTATCGGACAAGATGTACGTGGTGCCGGTCATCGCGCCGTGGGAGTACACGGCCCGCCAGCCGTGGCTGAAGGGCGCGGTGAACGTCACCGGCCCCACCACCTACGCCGTGGGCACGGAGTCCACCATGTGGGTGTGGCTGGACCGGTAGGCGCCCAGCCGCGCGATGCAGCCCCGGGGAGGCCGGCGCGTCCGGCCTCCCCGGGGCCCGGAAGGTGAGAAGCAGTGGGACGCTACGTGCTACGACGCCTGCTCCTCATGGTCCCCACGCTCTTTGGGGTGACCGTCCTGGTCTTTGCCCTCATGCGCATGCTCCCGGGCGACGTGGTGAACCAGATTGCGGGCGAGAACGCCACCCTCACGGAGGAGCGGCGGGCGGAGATCCGCCGCGAGCTGGGCCTGGACCGGCCCTGGTACGAGCAGTACGGCCGGTGGGTGGCCGGCATCGTCCGGGGGGACCTGGGGGAGTCGCTCCAGAGCCGCGTGCCGGTGACGGAGGAACTGGCCAACCGGCTGCCGGTGACCCTGGAGCTCTCCCTCCTGGGCATCCTCTTCTCCCTGGTCATCGCCCTGCCCATCGGCATCATGGCGGCGGTGCGGCAGGACAGCCTCCTGGACTACCTGGCCCGCAGCACCGCCATCACCTTCATCTCCATCCCCTCCTTTTGGCTGGCCACCATGGTCATTGTCTACCCCAGCATGTGGTGGGGCTGGGCGCCGCCGCTCCAGTACGCCGACCTCTGGGAGGACCCGGTCAAGAACCTCAACATGATGCTGATCCCGGCCCTCATCCTGGGCTTCAGCCTCTCCGGGACGGTCATGCGGCTGACCCGTGCCCAGATGCTGGAGGTGCTGCGGCAGGACTACATCCGTACCGCCCACGCCAAGGGCCTGCACGCCCGGGCGGTGCTGGTCCGGCATGCCCTGAAGAACGCGCTCATCCCGGTGGTCACGCTCATCGGGCTGCAACTCCCGGTCCTGGTGGGCGGGACGGTCATCCTGGAGACCATCTTCTCCATCCCCGGCATGGGCAGCTACTTCGTCTTCTCCATCCGCACCCTGGACTACCCGGTGGTGCAGAGCGTGAACCTGCTCATCGCCGCGGTGGTGGTGTTCGCCAACCTGCTGGTGGACCTGACCTACTCCTACCTGGACCCGCGGGTCCGCTACAGCTAAGGGGGACGCTGGGAGAACGTGCCTATGGAGTCCATCCAACACCATGACGTGGCCGCTCCGCTGGGCGGGCGGCTGGACCAACCGGCGTGGCGAACCTGGCTCCGGGGCCTGGCACGCTTCGTGCGGCGCAAGCCGCTGGGCGCCTTCGGCGGGTTCGTCGTCGCCGTCATGCTCCTCACCGCCGTCCTGGCGGACGTCATCGCCCCCTACGGCTACAACGACCAGGTGCTGGCGGACCGGATGCAGCCGCCGTCCGCGGCGCACCCCTTCGGCACGGACCACGTGGGCCGGGACCTGCTGAGCCGTGTGATCTACGGCACGCGCGTCTCGGTGGTCATCGGCTTCTCCGCCATCTTCCTCTCCATGGCGGTGGCCACCGCCCTGGGCACCGTGTCCGGCTACTACGGGGGGAAGCTGGACACCATCCTGCAACGCCTGGTGGACGTCTGGCTGGCCTTCCCGGCCCTCATCCTCCTCCTCACCGCCGTCTCCATCCTCTCCCCCCGCGGCAGCCCCATGGAGCGCGGCCTGGCCATCGTCATCTCCCTGGCGCTGATCCTGGGCATCAGCTCCTCCCGCGTCATCCGCGGCGCCGTCATCGGCATCAAGCACAACCAGTACGTGGAGGCGGCCCGGACCCTGGGCGCCAGCGACCTCCGCATCGTCTTCCGGTACATCATCCCCAACATCTTCGCCGTCATCATCGTGCTGGCCACCGTCCAGCTAGGCGTGGCCATCCTGGCGGAGGCCTCCATCAGCTTCCTGGGCTACGGCATCCCGGACCCCTTCCCCGCCTGGGGCCAGATGCTGAACTCCCAGGGCATCGGTTACATGCGGGCGGCCTGGTGGCTGGCCTTCTGGCCGGGCCTGGCCATCGCCCTGGTCGTGTTCGCCTTCAACATGCTGGGCGACGCCCTGCGGGACGTGCTGGACCCCCGCTTGCGGGGCGGCCGGTAGCGGCACGCCCACCCCGAAGACGGCGAGGCCCCGGAGCCGTGGCTCCGGGGCCTCGTTGCGTTCCGCTTCGCCGGGCGCGGCTCACTCCCGGGACGCCGGCAGCCCTTCGTACTCAGGGACCGGGCCGGTGAGGAGGAGGTGGTCGTCCGTCTCCTTCTTGTGCCGCAGGAGCAGCAGGATGGAGCCGGCCGCCGCCAGCAGCCCAATGGCCAAAGACTGCTCCAGGACGCCGGCCGTCACCGGCAGGGTGATGATGTTGACGCGCGTGGCGTAGAAGGAGTTGCGCAGGATCAGGTAGGAGAGGCCCCACACCGCCGCCATCCCCAGGACCACCGGGACGGAGACCACCAGCGTGGCGAAGATGCCCGTGGTGGTGCCCCGGCCGCCCTTGAAGCCCAGCCACACGCTCCAGTTGACCCCGGCCACGGCGCAGACCCCGGCCGCCGCCCCACCGGCCTGCGTGCCCGTCAGGTACCGGCCCACCAGGGCGGCGCTCACCCCCTTCACCGCCTCCGCCAGGAAGACGGCCGCCGCGCCCTTGAAGCCCACGTGGGCCATGGTGTTCATGACCCCCACGTTCCCGGTGCCCAGCTTCCGGATGTCCTGGCCGGTGAGCGCCTTGGTGATCAGGTACGCCGACGGGAAGGAGCCGATCAGGTACGCGATGGCCGCCGCCAGCAGATACTCAAGACCGGGCATGCGCAGGCCTCCTGTGGAACGTGTGGGATGGGCACCAGCCGCCCCTCATCATACCTGACGCCGTGGACGAGTCAACTGGAGCGGTTGCGGCGCGCAAGAGCCCTCCCGAACGCCGCGGCCGCCGCCACCAGCCCGAAAACGGCCGGATGCAACCCTTTTGATACGGCCGTCCCTCCGGATCCATGGAATCTCCATGACGGCGGCCCCTAGCATGGCTCCCGCACGCACGCGCGGGGAACACGGCCGGGGTGCGAAGGCCTGTTCCCTCCAGATGGTCCTTGCTGCTGCAACGCCAACCGTACGTGCCCTGGAACCGGCGGGTGCTGCGTTCTCCGGGACGGAGCATCCCAGAGCGGGCGTGAGCCGCCGTAACGGCTCACCGCGGCCCGCGAAGGCCAGGGCCGCCCGCCGCCCATGGCTGCCGGACCGTCCCCGCCCGGTCCCCGGAACGCCCGCCGCTCCCGCCCCTCGGAGCCACCATGGGGAGCCGCAGCCTCCAACTCCACCCTCCCGCCCGGTACGGAACGGCCGGCCCCGGCCCCCGGCGGAGCGTCCAATCCCGGGGCCGCGGCCCGCCCCGGCCGGGGTGCATCGCGGGCGGCCTGCACCGGGGCCGCCAACGGGCGCCGCCGGCCGCTGGGGCCGGCGGGAGGAGCACAGCAGACAGGAGGAGGAAGACCGTGAGACAGTACCTTGCGGCGGCCGCCGCGGTCCTGGCCTTCGTCGCGTGGGCGTTCGCGCCGGGCACCGCCCTCGCCTCGGGCGGCCCCGACGGCGGCGACGCCGGCTCCACGACGGTGACCGCCGAAGACGGCGGCAGCGCCACCAACGACGCGAACGAGGCCGGAACCTCCGTGACGCAGGTGAGCGGGAGCGGGAACAACATCGCCCAGGCCCAGACGGTCATCCAGGACCAGGGCGGCGGCTCCACCACCGTCTCCGCCGGAGACGGCGGCACCGCCACCAACGACGCCAACCAGACGTCCACGGAGGTGCTCCAGGTGACGCCGGCCGGCAACAACGCCGCCGGGACGGCGACGGCCATCCAGGACACGGGCGGTGGCAGCACCACCGTCACCGCCGGGGACGGCGGCCAGGCCGTCAACGACGTGAACCAGACGGAGACGGCGGTGGGGCAGGCCGCCGGCGGCAGCAACAGCGCTGCGTCGCAGACGGTCGTGCAGGACCAGGGCGGCGGCCAGACCCAGGTGTCGGCCGGGAACGACGGCTCCGCCACCAATGACGTGAACCAGTCCCAGACCGTGGTGGAGCAGATCGCCGCCACCGGGAACAACCAGGCGCAGACGGGCACCGCCGTGCTGGATCAGGCCGGCGGCACCACCACCGTCTCCGCCGGGAACGGCGGCCAGGCCGTGAACGACGTCAACCAGATCGCCACGCAGACCACGCAGCTGAGCCTCCTGGGGAACAACGGGGCGGACATCCAGTCCCTCGTCCAGGAC
>DATCLE010000283.1:0-7947 GCA_036564075.1 Dehalococcoidia bacterium | reverse complement strand
GAGGCCACGTACCTGAACGCCGTAACGTCAGACTTCCTCTGGGGCGTGAAGCTGCCCCTGGCGGCGCCCACGGAGGAGGCGGCCCTGCGGCTGGCCTTCAAGCCGTTCCCGCCGACCGCGGCCCGCGCCGTCATCGTCCGGGACACGGCCCACCTGGACCTCCTCTGGGTCTCGGAGGCCCTGTTGCCGGAGGCACAGGGCATGGAGTCGCTGGAGCCGGCCGGTCCACCCACACCCCTGCGCTTCGACGCCCAGGGACGCCTGCTCCTGGGGTGAGGCGCCCTCCCGCGGCGTCCGGCACAGCCCCATCCGGCGATCCCACGAGCATCCGCACAATCCGCTGCCGTCCGCCGACCCTCGTCGCGGACAGCCGGCGCCCAGCACCCCTAACTGCCTCTCCATGCCGGTGGCTCCATTGGCGGGGCCCCGGCGGCTCGCTATAGTGAAGCCAGTCAATCCACAAACTCCACTATGCATACCCGCCAGGAGGCAGCCGCCATGACCCAGCTCCGCCCGGACCCCACCTTCTACCCCTCGCCGCGCCTGGCCATGCAGGCGCCCCAGGAACAGCTCGCCTACATCGCCCTCCTGGACCCGGACCGCGCCCGACCGGACGCCCTGGCCGTGGCGGACGTGGACCCCGGCTCGCCGTCCTACGGTCAGGTGGTGGGCCGCGTGGAGATGCCCAACCCCGGCGATGAGCTCCACCACTTCGGCTGGAACGCCTGCAGCTCCGCCCTCTGCCCCTACGCGCCCCACCCCCACGTGGAGCGCCGCTACCTGCTGGTCCCGGGGCTCCGCTCCTCCCGCATCCACGTCATCGATACCAAGCCGGACCCCCGGCAGCCCAAGATCGTCAAGGTCATCGAGCCGGAGGAGGTGGCCCGCCGCGCCGGCTACAGCCGCCCCCACACCATCCACTGCGGCCCGGACGGCATCTACGTCAGCGCCCTGGGCAACCCCGAGGGCGAGGCGCCGGGCGGCATCTTCCTCCTGGACCACGACACCTTCGACGTGCTGGGCCGCTGGGAGGTGGACCGCGGCCCCCAGCAACTGGCTTACGACTTCTGGTGGCACCTGGGCCACGACACCCTCATCAGCAGCGAGTGGGGCACGCCCAGCATGGTGGAGGCCGGCCTCAATCCGGACCTCCTCCTCCAGGGCAAGTACGGCCACGCCCTCCACGTCTGGGACCTCCGGCGGCGCCGCCACCTCCAGACCCTGGACCTGGGGAGCGAACACCAGATGGCCCTGGAGCTCCGCCCGGCCCACGACCCCACCAAGGCCTACGGCTTCGTCAACTCCGTGGTCTCCCTGAAGGACCTCTCCTCCTCCATCTGGCTCTGGTACCAGGAGAACGGCCGCTGGGAGATCCGCAAGGTGGCGGAGATCCCGGCCGAACCCGCGGAGGAGGAGCAGCTCCCGCCGCCCCTCAAGCCCTTCAAGGCCGTGCCGCCCCTGGTGACCGACATCAACCTCAGCCTGGACGACCGGTCCCTCTACGTCTCCTGCTGGGGCACCGGCGAGCTCCGCCGCTACGACGTCTCAGACCCCTTCAACCCCAGGCTCACCGGCTCCGTCCGGCTGGGCGGTATCGTCGCGCGGGCGGGCCACCCCAGGGCGGAGGCGCTGAACGGCGGCCCCCAGATGGTGGAGGTCAGCCGGGACGGCCGCAGGATCTACGTCAGCAACTCGCTCTACGCCTCCTGGGACGCCCAGTTCTACCCGGACGGCATCCGCGGCTGGGTGGCGAAGATCGACGCCGGCGACCAGGGCGGCCTCCAGGTGGACCCGGCCTTCTTCCTCACGTTCGAGGGCGAGCGACCGCACCAGATCCGGCTCCAGGGGGGCGACTCTTCGTCGGACTCCTACTGCTTCCCGTGAGCGCGGCCTGGCCCTGGCTCACCCTGGCGGCCCTGGGCGCCTACCACGGCGTCAACCCCGGCATGGGCTGGCTCTTCGCGGTGGCGCGGGGCCTCCAGGAGGGCAGCCGGCGGGCCGTCCTCCTGGCGCTCCTGCCCATCGCCCTGGGGCATGAGCTGGCCATCGCGCTGGTGGCGGCGCTGGTGCTGGGCGCGGAGGTGGTGGCGGACCCCGGCCCCGTGCGGCTGGCGGCCGCGGCGGCAGTGGTGGCCTTCGGCGTCTACAAGCTGGCCCGGCCGCGCTCCCACCCGCGGTGGGTGGGCATGCGGGTGAGCCTGCCGGAGCTGGGCCTCTGGTCCTTCCTCATGTCCTCCGCCCACGGCGCCGGCCTCATGCTGGTCCCCGTCCTCCTGGGCATGGACAGCGGCGGCGAGGGCGGCACCATCCTGGGCCACGGCGTGGAGACGGGCGCCGTCCTCCAGGACGCGGCCGCCGTCACCGTCCACACCCTGGCCATGCTGGCCGCCATGGGCACCCTGGCCGTGCTGGTCTACGAGAAGCTGGGCGTGGCGGTGCTGCGCAAGGCGTGGTTCAACCTGGACGTCATCTGGGGCACCGCCCTCATTGTGGCCGGCGTCTTCACCCTGTTCACCTGAGGCGCCGCACGGGCGCCCCGCCGCAGCCGCCGCCCTCTCCGGTACCCCCTGTCATCCTGAGCCTTTCCAAGCGAAGGGGGCATCTGCTGGGGCAGTGCCAGATGCTGAGGGCCCCGCAGAGGCCCTCAGCTCCCCTTTCTCCCCTCCCCCGAACTCGGGGGAGGGGCCAGGAGTGGGGGCCGCGCTGTCCCCATGCCGAGCCGGGGAGCGGGTGTGGGGGCTGTGTTGTCATTCTCAGCCCTTCGCCGGAAGGGCGAAGGATCCGGCGGAGCTTGTCAGATGCCGCGTGCGTCCCGGGAAGGACGCGGCAGGACAGGGGGCGCAGCGGGCGGTGGGCTGGAGACCCCTCCCCTACGGGGGTGGGACGGGGTGCGGCTGGTGGTCTCCCAGCACCCTTCGCCGGGGAAGCCCGCCCTCAGCCGGTGGCCGACCGGATGGTGCGTAGGTGCACCGCCGGGTGGCCGATCATGACCCGCTCGATGACGTCCGCGGTGCTGAGGTCGTACGTCCGCCACGTCCGCCGGCGTTCCAACTGTTCGTCGCTCAGCCCGCGCAGCAGGCGGGCCGCCGCCTCGCCGTTCCGCCTCGCCAGCTCCAGCACCTCCTCCCGGGTGCAGCCCGCGTGCTGCCGCGCGTGCTCCGCGTTGATCTCGTCGATGGTCTGGGGGGCCGGCTCCAGCGCCTGCCCGTTGGCCTGGGCCAGCACCCACGCGGCGTTGATCTCGTACATGGAGGCCACGTGGTGGGCCACCACCCCCACCGGCCAGCCCTCGCCCGGCACCACGGACCCCCACCGGTCCTCCGGGATCCCCCGCACCGCCTCCATGAACGTCCGGTTCGCCTCCTCGAACCGCGCCGCCAGCGCCTCTGCTCGCTCGCCCATCGGTCCTCCCCGGCACGACGTTTTGCCCAGTGTACCGGGGAGACCGCCGGCCCATCAACGGCGGGCCGTCACGCCGTCCCGTAGGTCACCGCGTGGAGCGGCGTCAGATCGAAGGCGCCCACGTCCCGGAAGCCGTGCCGCCCCAGCAGCGCCACGAAGGCCTCCGTGGGCAGCAGCTGGTCGTCGATGAGCGCCTCGAAGAACTGCACCCCGCACATCAGCCGCCCCGGCACGGTGCGGCACCCCTCCAGCGACGTCGGGAACGCGAAGTCGGAGATGACGAAGGTCCCGCCCGGCCGCAGCGCCCGCCGGACGTTGCCCGCCACCCGCTCGATGTCCCGGCACTCGTGCATGGAGATGTTGATGAGGGCCACGTCGAACGCCCCCTCCACGTCCAGGTCCTCCAGCGTGGAGCGGCGGAAGGCGGCGCGGTCGCCCAGGCCGACGGCCCGTGCCGACTCCTCCGCGCGGCTCAGCGAATACGCATCGCCGTCGATCCCCAGGAACCGGGAGGCGGGGTACGCCGCCGCCAGCCGGAGCAGCCCGTCGCCCACCCCGCAGGCCAGCTCCAACACGTCCGCCCCGGCCTCCAGCCGCTCCGTCAGGCCCGGCACCTGGGCCAGGCCCGCCCCGAGGAGCCGCGTGTAGAACGGCCGCCCCGTCTGGGACACCGCCTGGATGAACGCCGGCGACACCTGGTCCCACCACAGCCGCTCCCCGCTGCGCAGCCGCTCTGAGAACCTCTCGAAGATCTCCGGCTCGCTCATCGTCTGGAAGAGCCCGCCGGACCATGCCGGCGACTCCCGGTCCAGGAGCAGGGTCGCCACGGCCGGCGGCAGCCGGTACCTGCCGTCCCGGTGCTCCAGCACCTCCGCCGCGTAGGCGGACCGGCACCAGACGCCCACGTAGAACGGGTCCAGCCCCAGCGCAGCCGCCAGCTCCTCCGGCGCCGCCCCCTCCGGCCGCTGGGCCATGGCCTGGAAGAGCCCGTGCTGGAGGCCGATGTGGATGGTCCGGAACCCGATGTACCCCGCCACCTGTCCCAGCAGTCCGGCCGCCCGCCGCTGGACCTCCTCTTGTGTGGTCGCACGCTGCTGTGCCACGGTTCACCTCCTCACGGCGGACTGCCCGCCGCGGCCCCAGCCTGGGCCCTGCGGCACTGGCGTGGCAAGTACAACCTTTGTAGTACTGGGGCTTGCTCCGGGGGCGTAGACTAGGGACATGCCTGGGTATGGCCAGTTCTGTCCCGTGGCCAAGGCAGCCGAGATCGTCACCGAACGCTGGACGATCCTGGTGATCCGGGAGCTGCTGTGCGGCAGCCACCGCTTCAGCGAGATCCAGCGCGGCGTCCCGCTCATGTCGCCCAGCCTGCTGGCGCAGCGGCTGCGCATGCTGGAGCGGGCGGGCGTTGTGGAGCGGCGGTCCGGCGGCCGGAGCCCGGAGTACCACCTGACCACCGCCGGCGAGGAACTGGGTCCCGTGGTCATGCTGCTGGGGGCGTGGGGACAGCGCTGGACCGCCGCCGCCATCGACGCGGGCGACCTGGACGCCGGGCTGCTCATGTGGGACGTCCGCCGCCGCCTGCACGCGGACAGGCTCCCCCGGCGCCGGACGGTGGTCCGGTTCCACTTCCTGGACGGGACCCGGGGCAAGCGGGACTGGTGGCTGGTGGTGGACCGCGGCGAGGCGGACCTCTGCCTCACCGACCCCGGCTACGATGTGGACCTGACGGTCACCTCCGACGTCCTGAGCCTGACCCTGGTCTGGATGGGGCGCCTGGGGGTGACGGACGCTGTGCAGGGCGGGCGGATCACCCTGGACGGGCGCCGGGACCTGGCGCGGGCCTTCCCCGGCTGGCTACAGCTCAGCGCCTTTGCCGGCGCCGCGCCCCTCCCGGCGGCCGCCCGCCCCTAGCCCGGCGTCCGACCCTCCAGCGTGGGCAGCGAGCGCAGGAAGGCGCTCCGGTCCGCCTCCGGGAACACCTTGTGGGGGTTCAAGAGTCCCTGGGGGTCCAGCACCGCCTTCAGCGCCCGCATCACCGCCACCACCTCCGGCCCCAGCGCCGTCTCCAGGAACTCCCGCTTCAACGTGCCGATGCCGTGCTCGCCCGAGAGCGTCCCCCCCAGCGACAGCGCCGCCTCGAAGATGGCCGCCGCCGCCCGCTCCACCCGCGCCAGTTCACCCTCCCGCCGCAGGTCGAACAGGATGTTGGGGTGCAGGTTCCCATCCCCCGCGTGGCCGAACACGGCGATGGCCAGCCCGCTCTCCCGCTCGATCTCGCGCACCGCCCGCACCATCTCCGGGATGCGGCCACGGGGCACCACCACGTCCTCGCCCAGCTTGTTCGGCGCCGCCCGCCCCAGCGCGCCGGAGACGGCCCGCCGCGCCCGCCACAGCTCGTCCCGCTCCGCGGGCGTGGCCGCCGTCCGCACCTGGAACGCCCCCGCGGCGCGGCACGCCTCCGCCATGGCCGCCGCCTCGGCGCGGACCGCCGCCTCGTCGTGGCCGTCCTGCTCCAGCACCAGCATCGCCTCCGCCTCCGGCGGCAGGCCCAGCCCCAGGTGCTCCTCCACCACCCGCATGGCCGTCCGGTCCAGCAGCTCCAGCGCCGCCGGCAGCACCCCCGCGGCGAAGACCGCCGTCACCGCCCGGCTGGCCTGGTCGATCTCCGCGAAGTACGCCGCCGCCGTGCTCCGCGCCCGCGGCAGCGGCCGCAGCCGTAGCACGGCCTCCGTGACCACGCCCAGCGTCCCCTCCGACCCCACGAAGAGCTGCGTCAGCGGATAGCCGGTGGCGCTCTTCAGGACCTTGCCTCCCAGCCGCAGGACCCGGCCGTCCGCCAGGACCACCGTCAGCCCCAGCACGTAGTCCCGCGTCACCCCGTACTTCAGGCAGCGCGGGCCCCCGGCGTTGCACGCCACGTTCCCGCCAATGGTGGACTGCTGGAGGCTGGCCGGGTCCGGCGGGTAGAACAGCCCCTCCGCCTCAACGGCGCGCTGGAGGTCCGCCGTCACCACCCCCGCCTGGACGGCCGCCACGCTGTTCTCCCGGTCGATCTCCAGGATGCGGTTCATGCGCGCCAGGTTCAGCACCAGCCCGCCCCCCACCGGAATGGTGCCGCCGGCCAGGCTGGTGCCCGCGCCGCGGGTGATCACCGGCAGCCCCGCCCCGGCCGCCGCGCGCACCACGGCCGCCACCTCCTCCGTGGTGGACGGCGAGACCACCACGTCCGGCACCGCCTGCTGGAACGTCCCGTCGTAGGAGTACGCCACCAGCTCCGCCGGGCCCGTCAGCACGTGCTCCGCCCCCACGATGCCCGCCAGCTCCCGCACCAGCTCCTCACGCACCGCCGTCCGCCTCCCGCACGCCGGCCGTCCGCGCCGGCTCCCGGCCGCGGCGGACCGCTTCGTCCAGCACTTGGGCCACGTGCAGCACCCGCACGTTCGCCCCGGCGGCCTCCAGGTGCGCCCGCATCTGGAGGATGCAGCCGGGGTTGGTGGAGACCACCGCCTCCGCGCCCGTCTCCAGGATCCGCCGCGCCTTCCGCCGGCCCAGCCGCGCGGCCATGGCCGGCTGGGTCACGTTGTAGACCCCCGCGCTGCCGCAGCACGTGGCGGACTCCGGCAGCTCCACCAGGCGCAGGCCGGGCACCGACGCCAGCAGCCGCCGCGGCTCCCGGAGGACACCCTGCGCATGCGCCAGGTGGCAGGCGTCCTGGTACGTCACCGTCGCCGCCACCGGGCCCAGGGGCAGCGGAGGCCCCAGCTCGTCCAGGAGCTCCGTCAGGTCCCGCACCCGCGCGGCGAACCGCCGGGCCCGCTCCGCGTAGGCGGGGTCGTCCGCCAGCAGGTGGGGGTAGCCCTTCATGGCCGCGCCGCACCCCGCCGCGTTCGCCACCACGGCGTCCGCCCCGTCTCGCTCGAAGGCGTCGATGTTCCGCCGTGCCTGGCGCCGCGCTGCCTCCCGCCAGCCCGCGTGGAGCTGGAGCGCCCCGCAGCAGACCTGCTCCCGCGGCGCCGTCACCTCACACCCCGCGGCCGTCAGCACGCGGACCGTCGCCCCGTGGACCTCCGCGAAGGCGGTGCTCATGATGCAGCCCGTCAGCAGCGCCACCCGCCGCCTGACCCCGCCGTCCGGCCGCCATCGCTGTCCCTTGGGCACCAGGAAACGGGAGGAGAATCGCGGCATGAGGCGGTCCGCCTCCGCCAGCCCCAGCAGCCGCAGCAGGCCGGCGGCCCGCGCCAGCCGCTGGGCGCCGGAGCGCTGGTACAGCCACCCCAGGCGCGAGACGGCCCGCAGCAGGGCCGGACGGGCGAAGAGACCGCCGTAGACGGCAGCCCGCACCAGCCGGCCCGGGAGCGACCGCCGCCGCACCGGCTCCACCGCGGCCCGCAGCGCCGACTGGATGGGCTCCATCCAGACGCCCGCCGGGCAGACCGCCGTGCAGGCCTCGCAGGCCAGGCAGCTGTCTTCGTGCCGCAGCAGGTCCGGCGTGAGCCCCAGGTGGCCCTCCGCCAGCGCCCGCGCCATGGCGATGCGCCCCCG
>DATCLE010000282.1:0-13992 GCA_036564075.1 Dehalococcoidia bacterium | reverse complement strand
GCCGTGCGGACGGCGGTGCGGAGGGCGGGGAGGGCGGGCCAGGCCGCGGCGGCCAGGGCGGCCAGGAGGGCGACGGCCAGGGCCAGGCGCGGGCGCCGGAAGCGGAGCACGGGGTCCTCCCGGGGCGCGGCTCTAGGCGCGGCGTTCGTCGGCGGCGGGTTCGGCGGGGGCCGCCTCCTTGGTCACGCGGACCTTCTTGATGCGGCGGCCCACCACAGAGAGGACCCGCAGCCGGAGGCCGTCCACCTGGATCTCGTCGCCCACCACGGGCATCTTGCCCAGCGAGTGGTAGATGAGGCCGCCGACGGTATCGAAGTCCTCGCTCTCGATGTTGAGGTGGAAGCGCTCGTTGAGGGCGTCGATGCTGACGCGGGCGTCGAGGATGGCCTCGGTTTCGGTGAGCTGCTCGATGGCCACCTCCTCCACGTCGTACTCGTCCTCGATCTCGCCCACGATCTCTTCGATGAGGTCCTCAATGGTGACCAGCCCGGCGGTGCCGCCGTACTCGTCCACCACAATGGCAATGTGGATGCGGTTCTGGCGCAGCTCCGTCAGGAGCTCGTCCACCTTCTTGCTCTCCGGGATGAAGTAGGGCGGCCGGGCAATGTCCGTCAGCGGCTCCGGCCGGCGGCCGTTGGCCAGGTACGCCAGCACGTCCTTGGCGTAGACAATGCCGATGATGTTGTCGATGCTGTCCTGGTAGAGGGGGATGCGGCTCAACCCCCGCTCCACAATGACCCGCACCGCGTGCTCAAAGGGCTCCTTGGCCTCCAGCGCTACAATGTCGATGCGCGGCACCATGATCTCGCGGGCGGTGGTGTCCACCAGGGAGATGACGCCCCGGATCATCTGGCGCTCCTCCTCTTCAATGCCGCCGTTCTCCTCCTCCATCTCCACCAGGCGGACCAGCTCTTCCTCCTCCGCCTCCCGCTCGGCCTCCTCGGCGCCGCCGGGGCGCAGGCGCACCAGCAGGCGGCCCGGCAGCTCAAAGGCCCAGGCCACGGGGCCGAAGACCAGCCGGACGGGGCCCATGAGGGGCGCCAGCAGCAGCCCCCAGCGCTCCGGGTGCTGGGAGATGACGAAGCGCGGCACCGCCTGGAAGAGGCTGAGGCCGATGATCACCAGCACCACGGCGAAGACCAGGGCGCCCCAGGAGAAGCCGTAGGCGTCCAGGATCAGGTAGGCCACCAGGACGCTGGCCGTGGAGGTGATGAGGGTCCGGGCGATGGCCAGGGAGGAGGCGAGGACCTGGCGCTCCCGGACGTAGCGCTGGAGCCGCTCCGCGCCGGGGACTTGCCTGCCGGCCAGGGCGCGCACCCGGGCGCGGCTGATGGAGATGATGCTGGCTTCCGCCGCGGCCACCACCAGCAGGAGGACGCCGGTGACGGCGAGGATGAGCAGGGCTGCGCTGTGCTCCGTGTCCAACGTCCGCTCACTCCTGCGGCCGCCCCCGCCCCGGGCCCGGCGGCCGCACGGGTCCCTATGGGTCCTCAGGCGGCGGTTTCCGCCTGATCCTGGCGGGGACCCCCACCGCCAGCGAGTCCGCCGGGACGTCCCGGTTCACCACGGACCCGGCGCCGGTGGAGGCGCCGTCGCCCACCCGGACCGGCGCGATGAGCATGGTATCGCTGCCGATGAAGGCGCGGTCGCCGATGACGGTCCGGTGCTTCTCCCGGCCGTCGTAGTTGCAGGTGATGGTCCCGGCGCCAATGTTCACGTCCCGCCCTACCTGGGCGTCGCCCACGTAGCTGAAGTGGTGCTGCTGGGTGCCGGCGCCGATGCGGCTGTTCTTGACCTCCGCGTAGTTGCCCAGGTGGACGCCGGACTCCAGGTAGGAGCCGGGCCGCACGTGGCTGAACGGCCCCACCAGCACGTCCGGCTCCAGGGTGGAGCCCTCCACGTAGGACGCCTCAATGCGGCAGCGGTCGCCCACGGTGCTGTCGCGCACCACGCTGTTGGGGCCAATGTGGCACCCCTGGCCGATGCGCGTCTCGCCCTGGAGGTGGGTGTTGGGGTAGATGACGGTGTCGCGCCCCGCCTGGACGCCGGCCTCCACGTAGGTGGTGGCGGGGTCGATGATGGTGACGCCGTCGCGCATGAGGCGCTCGCAGAAGCGGCGGCGGAGGGCCGCCTCCGCCCGGGCAAGTTGCACGCGGTCGTTGATGCCCACGGGGTCGAAGTCGCCGGGCGCGGGGACCGCCTGCACGGGCGCGCCCTCCGCCACGGCCAGCCCCACCAGGTCCGTGAGGTAGTACTCGCCGCCGGCGCTCCGCTCCAGCCGGGGCAGGTGCGCCCAGAGCCACGCGGCGTCGAAGCAGTAGAGGCCGGTGTTGACCTCGTCCAGGGTGCGGGCCTCGTCGCCGGCCTCCGGGTCCTCCACCACGCGCGCCACGCCGCCGTCCGGGCCGCGGACCACGCGGCCCAGGCCCGCCGGGTCCGCCACGCGGGCGGTGAGGAGCGTCAGGGCGGCGCCGCTGGAGACGTGGCGGTCCATGAGGAGGCGGAGCATGTCGCCGGTGACCAGTGCGGCGTCGCCGTTCAGCACCAGGAGACGTCGCACCCCGTCCGCCGCGGCGCGGGCCCGGCGTACCGCGTCCCCCGTGCCCAGCCGCTCCGGCTGCTCCGCGTAGAGCACGCCGCCGCCCAGCGCCGCGCGCACCTGCTCCGCGCCGTGGCCCACCACCACCACGCAGCGCGTCACCCCGGCCTCCCGGGCGGCGTCCACCACGTGGCGGACCATGGGCCGGCCCGCCACCGGGTGGAGGACCTTGGGCAGCGCCGACCTCATCCGGGTGCCCTGGCCGGCCGCCATGACCACGGCCGCCCAACCGTCTGCTGCGTGTGTCACGTCCCGTTCCGGCAACGAAAAACGGGCGCTGCCGCCAGGCCGGCGGCGCCGGCCCGGAGCATCGCCCATCTCACACCAGGCACACGGCCACCCTCGGGGCCGTCCCACCCATCCGGCGCCCCGCAGGGTGACTCGTAGAAGAGTCCGGCTCGTTCAGCGTCAAGCGCTCTCGTCCCTTCCGCGCGGTCCGGCCCTCGGGAGGCCGGAGTACGGTGAGCGGAGACAGTGTAGCCACGCGCCTAGGGGCTGTCAAGCGCAGCCGCCGGCAGGGCGCCGCCGGCGCGCCGTCCCTGTGAGGGCCGGAGCATCCGTGCTATAATTGGTGCCGCTATCCCCGCCGGTTGTGGACGCCGCTGGGCCCGGGCGGCGGCACCGGCGCGCGGGACCGGCACACACCAGGCGTACCCCCGAGGTATCCGTGAACAGCAACGAGATCCGAGAGGCGTTTCTGCGCTTCTTCGAAGAGCGGGGCCATCGGCGCGTCCCGTCGTCGCCCTTGGTGCCCTGGGATGACCCCACGCTGCTCTTCACCAGCGCCGGCATGGTCCAGTTCAAGCCCTACTTCATGGGCCAGGCGGAGCCCCCGGCCCGGCGCCTCACCTCCGTCCAGAAGTGCTTCCGCACCACGGACATCGACGACGTGGGCGACGCCAGCCACCTCACGTTCTTCGAGATGCTGGGCAACTTCAGCGTGGGCGACTACTTCAAGCGGGAGGCCATCGCCTGGGCGTGGGAGTTCGTGACCCAGGTGCTGCGCCTGCCGCCGGACCGCCTCTGGACCACCGTCTTCTACGACGACGACGAGGCCTACGGGGAGTGGCGGAAGCTGGGCGTGCCGGAAGGGCGCATCATGCGCTACGGTGAAGCGGAGGGCAACTACTGGTACTCCGGCGAGACCGGCCCCTGCGGCCCCTGCTCCGAGATCCACTACGACTTCGGCGCCGATCGCTGCCCGGACCCCAACTGCCACCCGGACCACGGCTGCGGGCGCTTCCTGGAGATCTGGAACCTGGTCTTCATGTCCTTCTTCCGCCATGAGGACGGGAGCAAGACGCCGCTGCCCCAGCAGAACATCGACACGGGCGCCGGGCTGGAGCGGCTGGCCTGGGTGCTCCAGAACGGCCGCTCCGTCTACGATACGGACGTCTTCCGCCCCGTCCTGGCCGCCGTGGAGGCCGTCAGCGGCCGCTCCTACGGCCAGGACCCCCAGGCGGACGTGGCCATGCGCGTGGTGGCGGAGCACGCCCGCGCCGTCACCTTCCTCCTGGCCGACGGCGTCCTGCCCAGCAACGAAGGTCGCGGCTACGTGCTGCGCCGGGTGCTGCGGCGCGCCGTCTACTTCGGCCACACGCTGGGCATCCGCCGCCCGTTCCTGAACGACGTGGTGACGGCGGTGCTGGACAAGATGGCGGAGCCGTACCCCTACCTGCGGGACCAGGAGGAGATGGTCCGCCGCCTGGTGGGGGTGGAGGAGGAGCGGTTCCGGGAGACGCTGACCCGCGGCCTGGAGATCCTGGAGGAGGTAATCCAGACCCGGGGTGAGGCCCGGGTCATCCCTGGGGAGGACGTCTTCCGCCTCTACGATACCTACGGCGTGCCGCGGGAGCTGACGGCGGAGATCGCCGGGCGGCGCGGCTTCACCATCGACGCCGACGGCTTCGAGCGGGCCATGGAGCGCCAGCGGGAGCGCGCGCGGGCCCAGGCCCAGTTCGGTCTCAGGGAGGGCCTTTCCAGCGTCTATACGGAGATAGGGGTGGCGCAGACCCCCTTCCTGGGCTACGACCGCCTGACGCACGAGGCGCGCGTGCTGGCGGTCATCGTGGGCGGGGAGCGGCGCGCCGCCGCCTCCCAGGGGGACGAGGTGGAACTGGTGCTGGACCAGACGCCCTTCTACCCGGAGGGCGGCGGCCAGGTGGGCGACGCCGGCACCGTCGCCGGGCCGGAGGGGCGCGTGGACGTGGCGGACACCCAGCGCGTCACAGAGGGCATCATTGTCCACCGCGGCCGGGTGGTCCAGGGCACGGTTCGGGTGGACCAGCGGGTGACGGCCCAGGTGGACGAGGTGCGGCGCCGCAACACCATGCGGAACCACACAGGAACACACCTGCTGCACGCGGCGCTGCGCCAGGTGCTGGGGACCCACGTGCGGCAGGCCGGCTCCCTGGTGGCGCCGGACCGCCTCCGGTTCGACTACACCCACACCCAGGCCACCACGCCGGAGGAGCTGCGGGAGGTGCAGCGCCTGGTGAACGAGAAGATCCGCCAGGACGTCCACGTCCGCGTCCGGCACAGCACCTTTGAGCAGGCCATGCGGGAGGGCGTGCTGGCCTTCTTCGGCGAGAAGTACGCCGATGAGGTGCGCGTGGTGGAGATCAACGGCGTGCGCCCCTTCAGCGCGGAGCTCTGCGGCGGCACCCACGTCCACGATACCGGCGAAATCGGCTACTTCCAGATCGTGAGCGATAGCAGCATCGGCTCCGGCGTGCGGCGCATCGAGGCGCTCACGGGGCCGGCGGCGGAGGAGTACGTGGAGCGGCAGCTTGCCCTGGTGGGCGAGGTGAGCCGCCGGCTAGGCGTGACGCCGGCGGACCTGCCGGGCCGCGTGGAGTCGCTGCTGGCGGAGCTGGAGGCGGAGCGGCGCCGCCGGGCCGCCCTGGAGCGGCAGGCCGGGCGCCAGACGGTGGAGGAGCTGGCCGCTGCGGCGGAGCAGGTGAACGGCAGCGCCGTGGTGGCGGCCCGCGTGGCGGCCAACAGCCAGGAGGCCCTGCGGGAGATGGGCGACTGGCTGCGGGACCGGCTGAAGAGCGCCGTCATTGTCCTGGGCACCGTCATCAATGACAGGCCGGCCTTCGTGGCCGTGGTGACGCCGGACCTGACGGCTCGGGGCGTCCACGCCGGCCAACTGGTGAAGGAAGTGGCGGCGGTCACCGGCGGCGGCGGCGGCGGCCGTCCGGAGCTGGCGCAGGCAGGCGGCAGGGACAGCGGCAAGCTGGACGAGGCGCTGAACCTCGCCAGACAACTGGCCAAGGAGCGGATCACTGCCTGACTTGAACGAGGAGCGGACGGAACCGGAGATCGAGACCTCTCCCTCAGGAGACGGAGCGGCGCCGGCGGAGGCCCAGGACGGAGACGGCGGCGCCGCGGTTGACGAGTCCCCGCCACGACGGCGGGGGCGGACCGCCCGGAAGCGGAGCCCCGCCGGGGAGACGCGCGGCGGTGAAGGGACGCCGGGACGCCGGCGCAGGCGGCGGCCGGACGGGGACGGCACGTCGCCGGAGCCCGCCGCAGGGAGCGAACCGGCCATGGCTGTGAACGAGGAGCAGCCGGCGGACGGGGCCGCAGGGGCGGAGGACGGGCCGGAGGCGCCGGAGCGCGCGGCCGCCGCTGCCCCGCCCGCGGACGGCGGCGCCGCGGACCCGCACCGGGCCCTGGTTCCCGTAGCCACCCCGGACGGTCTGGACCGGGGACCGGCACCCGGGGAACCCTCCTTCAGCGTTGTCACCCTGGAGCGGGACGACGACATCCCCTCCATCTGCGGCAAGATCGATACGGCCAAGCACCTGCGCGTGGTGCTGGTGGCGCCCCGCGGCAACGCCGTCATGGAGCGGGAGTTGCTGGGCGCGCGGCTGGTCCGCCGCCACGCGGACCGCACCGGCCGGGAGATCGCCCTCATCACGCGGAACCGGCGGCTGGCGCAGCGGGCGCGGGGGGAGCGCATCCCCGTCATGGCGTCGCTGGATGGGCGGCCGGTGGGGGCGTTCCGCATCGCCGTGGGCGGGCGGCAGGTCACCCTGCCGCAGACGCGGCGGCTGGTGGGCGGCGTGGTGGGTGCCGTGGCGGCGGCGGCCGGCCTGCTGGCCGCCCTGGCGTACTTCCCCACGGCCACCGTCACGGCCTATCCGGCCATGCGCGCCGTCTCCCAGCCCGTCGAGGTGGTGGCGGGACGGAACGTCTCCGCCGTGGATGCGGCGCAGCGCCAGGTGCCGGCGGAGCGGGTGCAGCGGCAGGTCAGCTACACCTTCGTGGTGCCGGCCACGGGCCGGGTCCGGGTGGGCGTGACCCCGGCGGCCGGGAAGGTGCTCCTCTTCAACCGCACGGACGCGCCACAGACGGTGCCCGCGGGCACCGTGGTGCGGACCGCGTCCGGCGTCCGCTTCCTCACCACCGCCTCCGTCTCGCTCCCCGCCGGGACGGACCAGACGGCGGAGGCCCCCATTGTGGCGGCGGAGCCCGGCAGCGCCGGGAACGTCCCCGCCGGAGCCATCACCGTCATCGATGGCTTCCCCAACGGCGAGGTCACGGTGGCCAATCTGGAGGCCACCGGCGGCGGGCAGGACCGGGAGGTGGCCGCCGTGACGCAGGAGGACGCCTCCGCCCTCCGCGTCATGGTGTTCCCCGTGCTGCGGGAGATCGGCTGGCAGGAGCTCGTCCGGGAGTACCAGGGCAGCGCCTACGTCCCGCGGGAGGCCGTGGCGGTGCTGGGCCTGGGGCCGGAGTCCTCCAACGCCCGGGTGGGGGAGGCGGCGGAGTACGCCACGCTCCACGTGGAGGCCACGGTGCAGGCGCTGGTCATCCACCACCAGCACCTGGAGGAGCTGGCCGCCGCCGTCCTGGGGCCCGTCCTGGGCGAGGACGAGATGCTGGCACCCGGCACCGTGGACGTCCGCGTCCTGAGCGTCTCCGGGTACAACGGGAGCGACGACACCGTGACGGTGCAGGTCATGGCCCAGGGGCAGGCCATGCGGCGGGTCTCCGTGGAGCAGCTCAAGGAGGAGATCGCGTGGACGCGGCCCGCCACGGCGGCCGAGCGCGTGCAGGCCGCCACGGGCTCGGACCGGCCGGCGGACGTGCGGGTGGAGCCGGGCTGGATGCCGCTCCTGCCGCGTGCCACCGGTCGCATCACCTTGCGGTTCCACGTGGAGGGCGGGTAGCATGCGGGTGATCGGCCTGGACGTGGGCGAGAGGCGCATCGGGGTCGCAATCAGCGACCCCGACGAGCGTCTGGCGGTGCCCCTCCAGGTCCTGGAGCGGCGGGGCCCCCGCCGGGACGTGGCGGCCGTGGCGGAGCTGGCGGAGCGGGAGTCCGCGGGCCGGATTGTGCTGGGGCTGCCGTTGAGCCTGAGCGGGGAGGAGGGCCCGCAGGCGCGGGAGGTGCGCCGCTTCGGCCAGGCGCTGGCAGCCGCGCTCCCGGTCCCGGTAGAATACTGGGACGAACGGCTCTCCACTGTGGAGGCGGACCGGCTGCTGGCCGCCGCGGGGGAGCGGGGTCGGCGCCGCCGGGGCTGGCGGGACGCCGTGGCGGCCTCCATTGTGCTCCAGGCCTACCTGGACGCGCACCGGGGACGGGTGCAGGACGGGGAACAGCGATGAGCAGGACGCTGGTGGTGGTGGCCGCCCTGGGCCTCCTGGGCCTGACGGTCCTCTGGTTCATGATCGGCACGTCCGCCGGGGCCATCGGCCGTGCAGAGGTGCGGGCGCTGGCCTTGGGCGGCGGGGACGGGGAGACGGTGCTGGTCACCATCCAGCCGGGGGAGGACGCCGCCAGCATCGGCCGGAAGCTGGAGGAGGCGGGCGTCATCCAGGACGGGCGGCTGTTCCAGATCATGGCCGGGCTCATGGGCGCGGAGGGCCAGCTGGCGGCCGGGGACTACGAGTTCCCCAAGAACATGGCCGCCATCCAAGCGGTGCAGCGCATCCGGCGCGGCCAGACGGCCACCGTCACCTTCACCGTCCCGGAGGGGTGGCGTCTGGAGCAGATTGCGGACCACCTCCAGGAGCAGGGCATCGTCTCCCGGGAGGCGTTCCTGGCCGCCGCCGCCAGCCGCTCCTACACCTACCCGTTCCTGAGCCAGATCCCGCAGGGCGCCTCCCTGGAGGGCTTCCTCTTCCCGGACACCTACACCTTCCCCAAGGGCGTCACGGCGGAGCAGATTGTGGACCGGATGCTGGCCAACTTCCAGGAGAAGGTGCTCTCCCAGGTGGGCCCGCTGCCCGCCGGCGGCAGGCTCCAGCTTTCCCTGTACGACGTGGTGACGCTGGCCTCCATTGTGGAGCGGGAGGCCGCCGTGGCGGAGGAGCGGCCTACCATTGCCAGCGTCTTCCTGAACCGGCTCAACCTGGGCATGGCGCTGGAGGCGGACCCCACGGTGCAGTACGCTCTGACGGTGGTGGACCCCACGTCCGTCCAGCGGTACGGCTACTGGAAGCGGGAGCTCACCATTGAGGACCTGCGGGTGAACTCGCCGTACAACACGCGCCGGTTCGCGGGGCTGACGCCGGGGCCCATCGCGAACCCCGGCCTGGACTCCATCCTGGCGGTGGTGCGGCCGCAGCAGACGGACTACCTCTACTTCGTGTGCAGCGGCGGCGGCCGCCACGTCTTCGCCACCACGGCCGCGGAGCACCAGGCCAACGTGGCCCGTTACCAGGACAACTGCGGCGGCGAGGGCTAGCGAGGCGGCGGTGACGGCGCTGGTAGGGCTCATCGGTCACCCGGTCTCCCACTCCGTCTCGGCGGTCTTCCAGCAGGCCGCCTTCGACTACCTGGGCATCGACGCGCGGTACGAGCCGTGGGACACGCCGCCGGCGGCGCTGGCGGCGCGGGTGGCCGCGCTGCGGTCGGAGCCGTACCTGGGGGCCAACGTCACCATCCCCCACAAGGAGGCGGCGCTCCGCTACGTGGACCGGGCGGATCCCAGCGTGGAGCGGACCGGCGCGCTCAACACCATTGTCCGGCGGGACGGCGCGCTGGAGGCGTACAACACGGACGTGGCCGGCTTCCGGCGGGCGCTGGCGGAGGACGCGGGCTTCCGCGCCGCCGGGCGCCGCGCCGTGGTGCTGGGGGCGGGCGGCGCCGCGCGGGCGGTGGTTTGGGCGCTGGCGGAGGAGAAGGCCTCCCACGTCTACGTCTGGAACCGGAGCCCGGAGCGCGCGGCGGCGCTGGTGGCGTCGCTGCGGGCGCACGTCCGAACCAGCCACCTGGAAGCGGTGGCGGCGGAGGGGCTGGCCCGCGTTCTCCGGGACTGTGACCTTCTGGTAAACTCTACCTCAGTGGGCATGCGGCACAGCGAGGGCGAAGGCCGCCTGCCGCTGCCTGCGGAGCTGATCCCGCCGCGGATCACCGTCTGCGACGTGGTGGCCAACCCGCTGGAGACGCCGCTGCTGGCCGCTGCGCGGGCGCGGCGCTGCACGGTGGTGGGCGGGCTGCCCATGCTGGTCTACCAGGGCGCCGCCTCGTTCGAGCTGTGGACCGGCGTGCCCGCCCCGCTGGCGGTGATGGCCACCGCGGCCCGCCGCGCGATGGGGGAGTGACGGCAGCCATGGCGATGATCGCTGGGGTGGTGCTGATCCTGCTCCTGGTGCTCCTGATCACCTACGTGATCCTCCAGGAGACCCGGGCGCAGAACCACTGGCGCACGCTGGTCCGGCAGGGCAACGTGGACGCCATCCGCCAGATCCTCACGACGGAGATGGAGGGCTGGCGCCGCGGCCGCCCACCCAAGGGGATGCCCGCGGCGGTGTGGGCCGGCGTCCAGGGCGCGGAGATCGCGGCGCTGGGACGGGACTGGGCCTTCCTCACCACCAGCGCCGAGGGCGAGTACCGCACGGCCGACGGCCGGCGGGAGGAGACGGCCTCCCCGCTGGACGTGGGCATGCGAGTGGCCGCCAAGCTGGTGGAGATGCTGTTCTATGACGTGCCCAACGTCCGCTTCTGGGAGGTGCGGGTGGACGTCTACACCACCTTCCGGGACGAGTCCGGCCAGTCCCACCAGCGTTGCATCCTCTCCACCACCGCCGACCGCGACGAGGTGGAGGACGTGGACTGGGAGGCCCTGCGGCCGCACGAGATCATCGGGCGGTTCCGCAGCCGCTACGAGGTGCGGGACGGGCGGCCGGTGCCCATCGAGCCGGACCCGCCGCCGGTGGACGAGCCGGAGCCGTCCGGGGCCGAAGACCGCCGTACCGCGTGAGCCCGCGCCATCCGAAGACCGAAGGTGAGCCCGCATGCTGCTGAAGTTCCACACCGCCGGTGAGTCGCACGGGAAGGCGCTGACGGCCATCATCGAGGGCATCCCCGCCGGCCTCGAGCTCAGCGAGGCGTACATCGCCCGCGACCTCCGGCGGCGACAGGGCGGCTACGGCCGCGGCGGCCGGATGAAGATCGAGCAGGACCACGCGGAGATCCTCTCCGGCGTCCGCCACGGCCGGACGCTGGGCAGCCCCATCTCCCTGCTGGTGCGGAACCGGGACTGGGAGAACTGGACGGACCGCATGGCCGTGGAGCCCGTGGACGTGGAGGTGGAGAAGGTCACCCGCCTCCGGCCGGGCCACGCGGACCTGCCGGGCGCCATCAAGTACGGCTTCGATGATGTGCGGAACGTGCTGGAGCGGGCCAGCGCCCGGGAAACCACGGCCCGCGTGGCGGTGGGCGCCGTCTGCCGCCGCTTCCTGGAGGAGTTCGGCATCTCCCTCTACAGCCACACCGTGGTCATCGGCG
The DNA here is from genome assembly GCA_036564075.1 of Dehalococcoidia bacterium. GTDB lineage: Bacteria > Chloroflexota > Dehalococcoidia > DATCLE01 > DATCLE01 > DATCLE01. The sequence continues at coordinate 2,647 of DATCLE010000282.1, read as the reverse complement.
GCGTGGAAGCGGAGGTGGAGGGCGAGCCGGACTGGGAGGCCGTGGAGGCTTCGCCCGTGCGCTGCGCCGACCCGGAGGCCACCCAGCGCATGGTGGAGGCCATCGACGCGGCCAAGCGGGACGGCGATACCCTGGGCGGCGTGGTGGAGGTGCGCGCCAAGGGCGCGCCCATCGGCCTCGGCAGCCACGTCCACTGGGACCGTAAGCTGGACGGCCGCATCGCCCAGGCCATCTGCTCCATCAACGCCTTCAAGGGGGTGGAGTTCGGCTCCGGCTTCCGGGCCGGCTACGCCCGCGGCTCCCAGAGCCACGACGTGATCCTCCCGCGCGACCAGTGGGGCGAACGGTCCTGGCGGCATGCCACCAACCGCCACGGCGGCATCGAGGGCGGGATGACCACGGGGGAGGAGATCGTGCTGCGGGCGGTGGTGAAGCCCATCGCCACGCTGGCCCACCCGCTCCCCTCCGTGGACCTGCACACGGGCGAGGAGGTCCGCGCCCACTACGAGCGCAGCGACGTCTGCGTGGTGCCCGCCGCGGGCGTCATCGGCGAGGCGATGGTGGCCATTGTCCTGGCGGACGCGGTGCTGGAGAAGTTCGGCGGGGACCACGTCCAGGAGACGCTGCGCAACTTCCGCTCCTACCTCCAGACCATCGGGCCGCGCGGGCTCCAGGGGTAGGGCCATGGCCGGAGGCTCGCCGCCGCGGCGCATCATCCTCACGGGGTTCTCCGGCACCGGCAAGACCACGGTAGCCCGGGCACTGGCCCGGCGCCTGGGCTGGCACTGGGTGGACACGGACGACCTCGTGGTGGCCCATGACGGCCGCTACATCCACCAGATCTTCCAGGAGAGCGGAGAGGAGTACTTCCGCGGCCTGGAGCGCATGGCGCTCCGCCAGGCCACCAGCCCGGAGGGATGGGTGGTGGCCACCGGCGGCGGCGCGGTGCTGCGGCCGGAGAACCGTCGCCTCCTGGCGGAGCGGGGGTTGGTGGTCTGCCTGGAGGCGTCGCCGGAGACCATCCACCAGCGGCTCCGGGCCGAACAGGACCGCAACCCGGCCGTCCGTCCGCTCCTCCAGGCGGAGGACCCGCTGGCGCGCATCCGGGAGTTGAAGGCGTTCCGGCAGCCCTACTACCGGCTGTGCGACTGGACGGTGGACACGGACGGCAGGACGGCGGACGAGGTGGCGGCGGAGGTTCAGCGCGTCTGGGAGACGCAGGCGGCGGCGCTGTGGTCGCGGCGGGGCCGGCCGGCGTGGTTCGAGTCGGAGCCGGCGGCCTCGGAGCAGGAGTCCCCGTACGCGGACCACGGGGAGCCCGCCGCCGTGGTGCGGACGCCTGCGGCGGAGTACCCGGTCTACGTGGGCTGGGGCATCCTGGAGTCACTGGGCCACCGGCTGAAGGCGGCGGGACTGGCGGGCGCCGCCTGGGTGGTCTCGGACGCCTCGGTGGCGGCGCGGTACGGCGGACGCGTGCGGGCGGTGCTGGAGCGGGCCGGGTTCCAGACGGACCTGTACGCCGTGCCGCCGGGCGACGCCAGCAAGAGCCTGGAGACGGCGGCCGCGCTCTTCGACTGGCTGGCCGCCCGCCGGGCGGAGCGGCGGGACGCCGTGGTGGCGCTGGGCGGCGGCATGGTAACGGACCTGGGCGGCTTTGTGGCGGCCACGTACCTGCGGGGGCTGCCGCTGGTGCACGTCCCCACCAGCCTGCTGGGCATGGTGGACGCCGCCATCGGCGGGAAGGTGGCCGTGAACCACCGGGAGGCCAAGAACCTCATCGGTGCCTTCTACCAGCCGTGGCTGGTGCTGTGCGACGTGGCGCTGCTGGCCACCCTCAGCCCGCGGGAGCTGACCTCCGGTTGGGCGGAAGCCATCAAGCACGCCCTGATCCTGGACCCGGACCTGCTGGACCTGCTGGAGCGGGAGGCGGAAGCGGTGGCACGGCTGGACCGGGACCTGGCCACGCGGGTCATTGCCCGGAGCGCGGCGCTGAAGGCGGCGGTGGTGAGCGAGGACGAACGGGAGGCCGGGCGCCGCACCATCCTGAACTACGGCCATACGGTGGGCCACGCCTTGGAGGCTGCCACGGGGTACGAGGCGCTGCTCCACGGCGAGGCGGTGGCCGTGGGCATGGCGGCGGTGGGGGAGATCGGCGTGCGGCTGGGGGTGACGCCGCCTGCGCTGCGGGAGCGGCAGGACGCCCTACTCCGCCGCTTCGGGCTGCCGCTGCGGGCGCCGGGGGTGGACCCGGAGCGGGTGCTGGCGGCCATGGCGCTGGACAAGAAGGTGAGCGGCAAGGCCATCCGCTGGGTGCTGCTGGAGGAGGCGGGCCGGCCCGTCATCCGGGACGACGTGCCGCCGGAGCTGGCGGCGGACGTGGTGCGGCTGGTGACGGCGGCGGGGTAGGCTGGCGCCGGGTTTCAGCGTACCAAGGGGGCGCTCCGGACGGGTTCGGGGCGCCCCCTTCCGTCCGTGCGGGGACACGATTCGCCCGTGTCAAGCTGGGTCCTTCCCGGGAAGGACGAAGCCGCTGGCAGTGCTCCGTCGGATCCTGGGCCCTTCCGCCAGGAAGGGCTCAGGACGGCAGGGGTACCGTAGTTCGGTAGGGGCGGGGTTACCACCCGCCGGGGGTGACGTGGGGTGGGGC
>DATCLE010000281.1:0-33618 GCA_036564075.1 Dehalococcoidia bacterium | reverse complement strand
TCTGCTGCTCCGTCCCGTAGAGGATGAGGATGGGCCCGATCATCTGCACCCCCATCCCCCCCACCTGGGGCGCCCGCGCCTCCGCCAGCTCCTCGTTGAAGATGAACTGCTCCGTGACGCTCATCCCCGCCCCGCCGTACTCCTTCGGCCAGTGCGGCGCAATCCACCCCTTCTGCGCCAGCGCCTGCCGCCACCGCCGCAGGAAGCCGCGCTGGTCAGGCGACTCCTCCCCGCCATACTGCTGGGTGAAGTCCGGCGTCCCGTAGCCGGGGGGCAAGTGCTCCTGGATGAAGCTCCGCACCTCCGCCCGAAAACGCGCCTCCTCCGGCGTGTCCCGAAACTCCATGGCGTTCCTCCCCCTTCAGTGTGGTCCTTCCCCGTCGTCCACTGCCTCGGGCCGCACCGGCCCGGCCTGGGACCGCCGCACCCGCGCCCGGGCGTTGCGCCCGCGGAGAGGTGGCACGGCACCCTGGACGATTTTACACCCTCACGTCAACGGTAGGGTACAGCCGTACCGACGAGGGCGGGAGGACCGCATTTACGGCTTCGAAACGGTGTAACAAAACGGTTGCACCATCCGAGAGGTATCTTGCAATTTCGTCACGTTCCGGCGGCCCCGGCCCCGAAGCCCCTCCCTCCCGCCGCCTCTTCCCGGCTCTGCCAGGTTGTTCCCCACCCTGTTCCAGGGCATGCTAAGGCCCGTCTTCACTCCGCTCCCCCAAGCCCCTCGGAAGGAGGATTGGACGCGTGGAACGCGTACCCCGCCAGCGTTCTCAAGGACACGCACGCCCGCGAACGGCTTCGCCCCGGCAGCGCACCGCCGGGGCCTCCCCCGCACCCTTCCGGCCCCTGGGACGCCCCTCAGAGGTAGTGACCCTGGTGGCCGGGCGGCAGACCGTCACCCTGGACCTGACCCCGTACCTGCGCCGGGCGCGGCGCGGCGCGGCCCGGGCCGCCTCATCCCGCGTGGCCGGCATCGCCCTGGGGCTGAGCCTGGCCGCCGGGCTGGGCGGTGCTGCGCACGCCGCTCCGGTGCAGATCCAGCCGGGCGATACGCTCTCCGGCATCTCCCTCCGCCACTACGGCTCCGTCCAGTTGGTGGACACCATCGCCAAGGCCAACAACATCCAGAACCCGGACCTCATCTACGCCGGCGACACCCTGGAGCTGCCGGACGCCCCGCAGGTGACGTCGCAGGCCGCCGCGCCGCCTGCTCCGGCGGACCTCAGCGTCACCGTGCAGGCCGGGCAGACGCTCACCGGCCTCTCCAAGTACTTCTACCAGTCGTCCCGCTACGCGTGGGGCCTGGCGGAGTACAACGGCATTGTCAACCCGGACCTGATCTTCCCGGGGCAGGAGCTCAAGGTTCCCGCCGCGGACCGCCTGCCCCAGGTGGGGCCGCCGGCCCGGGCCGTCTCCGCGGCGCCGGCGCCGCCGCCTCCACCGCCGCCTGCCCCGGCACCCGCGGCCCCCGCTCCCGCCCCCGCGCCGGCGCCGCAGGTGAGCGCGGCGGGCTTCCTCTGGCCCACCCAGGGCGTGACCGTCTCCGGCGGCGAGTTCGGCGCGCCGCGGGGCGGGCGGTACTACTCCTACCACACGGGCCTGGACCTGGCCAACAAGACGGGCACGCCCGTAGTGGCGGCGGCCACGGGCATCGTCACCCACGCGGGGCCGGAGGGGACGTACGGCAACTCCGTGGTCATCAACCACGGGAACGGCTACGTGACGCGCTACGCGCACCTCTCTTCCGTGAACGTGGCCGCCGGCCAGTCGGTCTCAGCGGGCCAGCTCATCGGCCTCATGGGAGCCACCGGCTACGCCACGGGCCCCCACCTGCACTTCGAAGTCATCCGGAACGGAGAGTTCATCAATCCGTCCACCGTCCTGCCGTGAGGTGCGGCGGAGGCGGCGCGCGAACGGGCCCGCCGGCGGTTGTCGCCGGCGGGCCCGCCGCGGTAGCATGGCCGTGATGCGGAGCAACGCGCCATGACCACCGAGATCCGCCGCTTCGGCGCCGCCGTGCTCCTGGGCTTCTTCGCCCTGGCCGTCGGCCTGGCCTACTGGCAGGTGGTCCGGTCCGAAGAGCTCAACACGCGTCCGGACAACCCCCGCCTCATCGAGGAGAGCCTGCGCACCCTGCGCGGCACCATCTTCGCCGCCGACGGCACCGTCCTGGCGGAGACCACGCCCGACGGCCGGCGCCTCTACCACGACCCGAGCCTGGCCCAGACCATCGGCTACATGAGCGTCCGCTTCGGCGTCTCCGGCCTTGAGCAGGCGTACCACGAGTACTTGGTGGGGGAGAAGGGGGTGGACCCGCTGACGGCCCTGGTGAACGAGGTTGTGGGGCGGCCGGCCCAGGGGAACGACCTGGTGCTCACCATCCGGCCGGAGGTGCAGCAGGCCGCCGCCGAGGCCTTGGGCGGCCGGCCAGGCGCCGTGGTGGCGCTGGACCCGCGCACGGGCGCCGTGCTGGCCATGGTCAGCGCGCCCGGCTACGACCCCAACACCCTGGACGAGGAGGGCGAGGCCCTGCTCACCGACCCAGCGGAGCCGCTGCTGAACCGGGCCACCCAGGGGCTGTACACCCCCGGCTCCACGTACAAGACGGTGACGGCGGCGGCCGCGCTGGACTCCGGCTACGCCACGCCGTCCAGCCGGTTCGAGTGCCGGCAGCCGTACGTGGTGCAGGGGTTCCGCATCGAGTGCCGGAACCTACCGCCCGGCCTCACCCAGTACGACTTCGTCCGGGCCTACGCCTACTCGGTGAACGCCACCTTCGCGCAGATCGCCGTAGACTTGGGGGCCGCCACGTGGGTGGAGTACAGCCGCCGGTTCGGCATGGGCTCCGCGCTGCCCTTCGATATCCCCACGGCGGAGACGCAGATCTCCGCCTCACCCCTGGACCCGGTGCTGCTGGCCAACAGCGGGTTCGGCCAGGGCGAGCTGCTGGTGACGCCCCTCCAGATGGCGCTGGTGGTGGCGGCCGTGGCCAACGGGGGTGAGCTGCCGCGGCCGTACCTGGTGCAGGAGATCCGCAGCCCGGAGGGTCGCGTGCTGGAGGTCCACCGGACGGAGATGTTGCGCCGGGTCATGGGCGAACAGGCGGCGGCGGACCTCCTGGCCATGATGGAGACGGCGGTGAACGAGGGGTTCGGCCAGCAGGCGCGGGTCCCCGGCGTGCGCGTGGGCGGGAAGACGGGGACGGCGGAGACGGGCCGCCGGGACGCGGCAGGGAACATGATCAGCCACGCCTGGTTCACCGCCGTGGCCCCGGTGGACGACCCGCAGGTGGCGGTGGCGGTGATTGTGGAGGACGCGGGGCAGGGCTCCGTGGTGGCGGCCCCCATTGCGCGGGAGGTCATGGCCGCGGCGCTGGGCCGCTGATGGCCAGCGGGCGGCCGGTTGCTATAATGGCGTCATGAGACCGCTCTCACGGCTGGAATCGCTGATCCAGGAGATGGTGGAGCGGCCCGCGGGGCGGCTGTTCCCCAAGAAGCTGCACCCGCTGGAGCTGGCCGGGGCGCTGGAGCGCGCCATGGAGGGCGGCGCCGCGCTGCTGGTGGACCGCGTGGTGGCGCCCAACCGGTTCACCCTGCGGATGCACCCGGAGGACGCCGCCCGGTTTGAGCACGTGCGCCACGCCCTGGAGACGGAGCTGGTGACGCACCTGACCCGCTTTGCGGCGGAGCGGGACTACCGCCTGCTGGGCCGCGTCTCCGTGACGCTGACGCCGGATGAGTCGGTGCGGCCGGGGGACGTGCGGGCCACGGCGGAGACCAGGGAGGAGGCGCCGCCGGCGCCGCCGCCGGCAGCACCCGGCGCCACCCAGAAGATCGACCCGCGGCGGTTCCAGGCGGCGGTGCGGGCGGCCGTGCCGCCGGCGTCGCTGACGCTGCTGGACGGGAGTCGCGCCGTGGAGCGCTTCACCATCGGCAAGCGGGTGTTCAGCCTGGGCCGCGCCGACGACAACGACGCGCAGATCCTGGACCCGCGGACCTCCCGCCACCACGCGCAGATCGACTTCGAGCCGCCGGACTTCTACATCACGGACCTGGGCAGCACCAACGGGACGCTGGTGAACGGACGGCCCGTGGCGCGGCGGACGCGCCTGAAGGACGGCGATACGGTGGAGCTGGGCGGGCCGCGGCTGCTGTTCCGGAGGGCCTGATCCGCTGAACGAGACAGCGCTCTTCGCCATCCGCATCGCGCTGCTGGCGCTGCTCTACCTCTTCCTCTGGGGCGTGGTCCGCGCCGTCTGGGCGGACATCCGCCGCCCTGCGCGCGGGACGCAGGCCCCCACCGCAGCGCTGGCCGTGGTGGACCCCGGCGATACCAGCCTGCCGGAGGACGCCAAGCTGCCGCTGGAGCCCGTCACCCACCTGGGACGGGACCCGTCTAACCACGTGGTCCTGGACGAGCCGGCGGTCTCCTCCCGCCACGCCGTCATCAGCCTGAACGGGCGCCACTGGTACCTCCGAGACCTGGAGAGCACCAACGGCACCTGGGTGAACCGGAAGCGGCTGGGCGCCCAGCCCGTGCGCCTCCAGGACGGCGACATCATCCAGCTAGGCCGCGTGGCCCTCCGCTTCACCACCTGAGCCGCAGGCGGCTTGCCCCGGAGACAGGAAGACGCCCCACGCTGTCCCCGCCAAACAACGTGAGGCGCCCGGAGGGGACGAATCGCAGGACGATCCGCCGCCCCCTGGGACCATCTTCCCCCAAACGAACGTTTATGTCAATACCAGCGCCCGCCCCTCACGCCTCGGGCGCGGCCCGTGCGTCGTGCGCCCAGGCCTGCGCGGGGGCCGCGCCGGCGCCGTCCGCCGCGTCCTGGAGGTACTCCGGCACGGCCCGCCGCCCCAGCGCCGTGAGGAAGGAGGAGGTGAGCGCCGTCTCGCTCTCCCGGCCGGGAACCGCCGCCCGCACCAGGCCGTCCGGCCGGGGCAGCAGGCGGTTCACCAGCGCCAGGACGTCCGCCGTGAGGCCGGGGAAGAGGCCCTGGAGCCGGGACGCCGCCCAGGCCTGCGCCCCCAGCGTCACCTCCGCCTCGCCGCGGCGGGCCGCCTCCACCACGCGGCGGGCGGCGTCCTGCGCCGCCATGGAGGTGAAGGGCAGGTTGCCCAGCACGCTGAACCACGCGTACTCGGCCCGGTGCCGCCCCTTGAACAGCGCGTTCACGAAGGAGCCGGTGCGCATGAAGCCCGGGACCACCGTGGTGACCGTCACCCCCTCCCGGGCCAGCTCCGCCCGCAGCCCCTCCGAGAGGCCCACGGCCGCGAACTTGGCGCTGCCGTATGGCAGCAGGTGCGGCGCGCTCACCTTCCCGCCGATGGACGTGACGTTGAGTATGCGTCCCTCCCGCCGGGCCAGCATGCCCGGCAGGACGGCCAGGGTGGGGTAGAGCACGCCCCAGAACATGGCGTCCATGGCGGCCCGGAAGTCCTCCACCGTCTGGCTCCGCAGCGGCCCCATGGAGATGATCCCGGCGTTGTTCACCAGCACGTCGATGCGGCCGAAGCGGCCCGTCGCCGCGCCCACCAGCCGGCCCACCTGCTCCTGGTCGCCCACATCGCAGGGGACGGCCAGCACCTCCGCGCCGCGGGCCTCCAGGTCCGCGCGGGCCCGCTCCAGCTCCGCTTCGCTCCGGGCGCAGATGACCAGCCGGCACCCCCGGCGGGCGAACTCCCGGGCCAGCGCCAGCCCCAAACCCCGCGAGCCGCCGGTGACCAGCACCACCCGGCCGCGGAGGTCCAGCGGCCGCTGCCGGAGCCGCCGGGCCAGGAGCCCCAGCGCCACGGCGGACCCCACAGCCAGACCCGGCCGGATGAGCGTTCCCGCGGCCATGCGGCACCCCCTCTGCGAACTAGGCGGGCGTCACCAGCGTAGCCGGCCGCGGCGGTCGCGCCATCCCCCGAAGGGGCGAGCGGACGACTGGGAGGCACCGGTCCCGCCTACGAGGGCAACGGGGAGCGCGCCCTACGCCGCCTCACGGCGGTGAGGCGGGCGACGTTGATGGAAGGTCCGGGGCGCGGGCTTAGGCCGGCGCGGGCGGGCCGGCCCCGGGCCTGAGGCGGCGGCGCGGCGGCCCGGCGGAGAGGCGCAGCAGCATCCCCACAATGAGGAAGTTCACCAGCAGGGAGGAGCCCCCGTAGCTGATGAAGGGCAGCGTGATCCCCGTCAGCGGCATGAGGGAGAGGTTGCCCGCCAGGATCACCAGGGTCTGGAGGGCCAGGATGCCGGTGAAGCCCAGCGCCAGCAGCCGGCCGTAGTCCGTCCGCTCCGCCAGTGCCACCCGCAGCCCCCGGAAGGCCAGCAGCAGGTACACCGCCACCACCGCCAGGGCGCCCGCCGCCCCCAGCTCCTCGCTGATGGCCGCGAAGACCAGGTCCGTGTGGACGTAGGGGATGTACTCCGGGAAACCGCGGCCCAGGCCGGTGCCGGAGATACCCCCCGCGGCCACGGCGTACAGGCCCTGCACCGTCTGGAAGCCGGCGTCCCGCGGGTCCTGGAACGGGTCCAGCCAGATCTCGATGCGCCGCCGGACGTGGTCGAAAAGGTGGTACGCCAGGAAGGCGTTCACGGCGAACATGGCCGCGCCGCCGGCCACCAGGGAGGCGCGGCCGGTGGCCACGTACAGCAGGAGCAGCGTGACGCCGGTGAGGAGCAGCACGGAGCCCAGGTCCCGCTGCCAGAGGAGCATGAGGAGGGTGAAGGCCCAGATGACGCCCACAGGCACCAGGTAGGAGACGTTGGGCAGCCGCACCGGGCCGGCGTTCACCGTGAGGCGGGCCAAGAGCTGCCGTTTCTCCGCCAGGTAGCCCGCCAGGAAGAGGACCAGCAGCACCTTCATGACCTCCGTGGTCTGGAAGGTGTAGGGGCCCACCCCCAGCCAGAGCCGCGCGCCGTTCACCTCCCGGCCCACCAGCGCCGTCAACCCCAGCAGCCCGATGCCCGCGGCCGCCGCCAGGTACTTGTAGTCCCGCAGGAAGAGGTAGCTGCGCATGAAGATGCAGACCCCCGCCAGCACAGCCACGCCCAGCGTGGCCCAGAGGAGCTGGGTGAGGGCCAGGTCCGGCTCCAGCCGGGCCACCTCCACCAGCCCCACGGCCACCAGCATGGCGGTGAGCGGCAGCAGGAGCTGGTCCCGGTCCGGCAGGACGGCCGCCAGGACGAAGTGGAGCAGCAGGAAGAGGACGGTGAAGGCGGCCGGCACCAGCCAGGCATCGAAGGGGAGCTGGTGGCCGGCGCCCGTGAGCGCCACGTAGGCCAGCCACACGAAACCGAACACGGGCAGGAGGAGGGGTAGCTCCGGCTGGCGGAACACGGGCATGGGCGGACGCTCCCTCCCGGCGGTGGAGATTGCGGCCGAAGCCGGGTATCATTGTACCACCGTGCCCGGCCCGGTCCACGGGCCGGCGCCGGACCTGGGGGGAGCGCATGACCTTCGAACCGCGGGAGCAGGCGTCGGAGCCGCAGGAGCAGGAGGAGCGTGCCACGGGCGCCGTGGGCGTGGGGACGGTGCTGGCCGGCCGGTACCGGCTGGACGTCATCATCGGCAGCGGCGGCATGGCGCGGGTCTACCGGGGCGAAGACACGCTGCTGCGTCGCACCGTGGCGGTGAAGGTCCTGGGCGACGCCCTCACGGATGAGAAGGCGCAGCGCCGCTTCGTGGAGGAGGCGCAGGCGGCCGCCGCCCTCTCCCACCCCAACATCGCCGCCGTGTACGACGCAGGCACCCACGGCGACCTCCGCTACATCATCATGGAGTACGTGCCCGGCGGCAGCCTGCGGGAGCTGCTGGACCGGCAGGGGCCGCTGACGCCGGCCCGCGCCATTGACGTGGTGGCCCAGGTGGCGGACGCCCTGGACTACGGCCACCGGCACGGCATAGTCCACTGCGATGTGAAGCCGCAGAACATCCTGCTGGACCAGAGCGGGAAGCCCAAGCTGGTGGACTTCGGCATCTCCCGCGTGGTGACGGCCACCATGGCCCACACGGCCACGGTGATGGGCACCCCCGCCTACCTGGCGCCGGAGCAGGTGGAGGGGGCGCGGCTGGACGGCCGGACGGACGTCTACGCCCTGGGCCTGGTGCTGTACGAGCTGCTCACGGGGACGCTGCCCTTCCAAGCGGACAACGTGGCAGCGCTGGCCACCCAGCGCCTGGTGCGCGACCCCGTCCCGCTGCGGCAGCGGAACCCGGCCCTCTCCCCGGAGCTGGAGGCCATCGTCATGACGGCGCTGGCCCGGGACGTGAACCAGCGCTTCCCCACGGCGGGCGAGTTCGCCGCGGCGCTGCGGGAGTTCGTGGCCGGGGCCGCCGCCCAAGCCACCCAGCGGGTGGCAGCGGCACGCGCCCGCGCCGCGCAGGCCTACGCCACGGCGGCCCCACCGCGGGAGTCGGCGGCCGCGGAACCGTCGCGACCCACGTGGCCGCTCTGGGTCCTGGGCGGAGCCCTGGTGCTGCTGGTGGCCGCCATCGCGGCCGTGTTCGCGGCGTCGCTGCTGACGGGCAACGTGGACGGGGGCGGCCCGCCGGTCGCCCTGCCGGATGTGCGACAGCAGCGGCTGGACGAGGCGGCGGTGACGCTCCAGCAGGCCGGCTTCGACGTGGGCAACATTACGTTCACCAACAACCCGGCACCCTTCGGCTCGGTGATCGAGCAGCGGCCGGACCCGGGGGCACAGCCCGAGGCGCCGCGCGGGAGCGACATCGAGCTGACCGTGAGCCTGGGCCCCACGTCCCAGTGAGGGGCCCGGCGGGGACGAGGAAGATGGACCATCGGTACGTGGCGCTGCTCCGCGGCATCAACGTTGGCCGGGCAAAGCGGGTGGCCATGGCGGACCTGCGCGGGCTGCTCCAAGACCTGGGCTACGCCGACGTGCGTACCCTGCTGAACAGCGGCAACGTGGTGTTCACCGCCCCGGACGGGACGCCGGACGGCGCGGCGGCCCGCATTGGCCAGGCTATGGCGGCGCGGCTGGGGGTCTCCGCCCGGGTCACGGTCATCTCCGCGGCGGAGCTCAGCGCCGTGGTGGGTGAGAACCCGCTGCTCCCCGTGGCAGACGACCCCGCCCGCCTGCTGGTGGCGGTGCTGGCCGACCCAGCGGACCGCCCGCGGCTGGAGCCGCTGACCGCGCAGGACTGGAGCCCGGAGGCCCTGGCCCTCGGCCGGCGGGCGGCGTACCTCTGGTGCCCAGATGGCTTCATGGCCAGCCGGCTTCGGGAGGCCGTCGAATCCGCCCTCGGCGACGCCGTGACCATGCGCAACTGGGCCACGGTGACCAAGCTGCATGCGCTTGCCGGAGGGCTGTAGCCATGGCGGGACGGACGCCCCGCGTGCCGGGTCCCCGCGGTCCGGCGCAGGGCGCGGGCCTTCTGTCCGTGGCCCTGGCCGCGCTCTGTGCTATAGTGATGGCGGCCTGCACCGGCGGCGGTGCGGAGCCCCCGGCGCCCGCGCCGGTGATCCGCCAGGTGCTGCCGGAGCGCGCCCGGACGGACGGCCAGGTGTTCCTGGTGATCCGGGGCGACGGCTTCCAGCCGGGCGCCACGGTCCAGGTGGGTGACCGCACGGCAGGACGGGCCACGTGGGTCAACGCGCAGACGGTGACCGCCGTGCTGAGCCCGCCGCTGGACCCCGGTGAGCGGGAGGTCCGGGTCACCAACCCGGACGGCAGCACGGCGGTCATGCCGGCCGCCATGGTGCTGGAGGCGCCGCCGCGGCCCCAGCCCCCGTCCAGGGACGGCGGCGGCCGGGACGGCGGCCTCCCCGTCCCGACGTTCGACCTGGATGACCTGCTGGATCTGCTGGACCGGCTGCGCTCCGGGCTGCCCGGCCTGACCCCGCCGGGCGCCGGCAACGTCTCCCCGCCGGGGCGGGAGCCCAGCGGCCGCAACTAGCCGCAGCCGGATGAACCACACGCGCAAGGAGGAAAGGGCCGTCCTTCCGCTGGCGGAGGGGCAGGCCCGCCGGTGCATGCAGGAGTCCCACCAGAGCACGCCCCGCCGGCGCGCCGCCCGAGCCCTCCCGCCCCTGGGGCTCGGGCTCCTGCTGCCCCTGGTCGCGGCGCTGCTCCTGGCCGCCTGCCAGGACGGCACGGCGCCGCTGCGGGTGGAGGGCGTGCGGCCGCGCTCCCTCCAGGCGGGAGGGCAGGAGTACTTCCTCATCGTCACCGGCGGCGGCTTCCAGGAGGGCGCCCGCGTGGAGGTGGGCGGGACCCAGGTCCAGGACGTGACGTGGGTGAACGTGCGCGTGCTGACGGGCGTGCTGCCCGGCGGGGGCCTCCGGCCCGGCACCTACGACGTGCGGGTGGTGAACCCGGACGGCCGGGACGCGCTGCTCCAGAACGGGCTGAACGTGGGGGCGGCGCCCACGCCCACGCCCACCATCACGCCCACGCCCAGCCCCACGCCGACGCCGACGCCGGAGCCCACGGAGACGCCCACCCCCAGCCCCACGCCCACCCGCACGCCCACGCCGCTGGCCATCCCCACGCTGCCCTCCGGCACGCCGCCCACGGGCAACCCGTAACTGGGCCGCGGGAACCAACAAGGGCGGGGTTCGTGGACCCCGCCCTTGGACGGTGACGCTGCCCGCGCCCGGCGGCTAGCGGGCCGGCGCCCGCAGGCTCTCCAGGTGCCGCCGCACCACGGCCATGGGGCCGTCCTCCGTGATCATGGCGGCGTGGGGGACCACCTTCCAGAAGAGCGGCTGGAAGCGCGGCCAGTCCTTCAGCACCTCGTACGCGCGGCGGCTGCCGGTGGCCTGGTAGTGGCGGCGCAGCAGCTCTAGCAGGATCTCCGTATCCTCCTCCGCCGTGACCTGGTGCAACCCCACCAGCTCCGGGTTGAGCTTGGAGGGGAAGGTGCGCTTCTCGTCCAGGACGTAGGCCACGCCGTTAGACATGCCGGCGCCGAAGTTGCGGCCCGTCTCGCCCAGGATCACCACCACGCCCTCGGTCATGTACTCGCAGCCGTGGTCGCCCACGCCCTCCACCACGGCCCGGGCGCCGCTGTTGCGGACGGCGAAGCGCTCGCCGGCCCGGCCCGCCACGAAGAGGGTGCCGCCGGTGGCGCCGTAGAGGACCGTGTTGCCTACAATGACGTTCTCGTGGCTGGCGAAGGGCGCATCTCCCGGCGGGCGGACCACCACCTCGCCGCCGCCCATGCCCTTGGCCACGTAGTCGTTGGCCTCGCCGGTGAGCACCAGCCGCAGGCCGCGGACGCAGAAGGCCCCGAAGCTCTGGCCGGCGCTGCCGCGGAAGTGGACCTCCACCGTGCCCTCCGGCAGCCCCTGGTTCCCGTAGCGGTAGGCGATCTCGCCGGCCACCCGGGCACCCACCGTGCGGTGGATGTTCCGGATGGGGTAGGAGAGCAGCACGCGGGTCTCGCCGTCCAGGGCGCGGCGGGCGTCCCGGAGGATCAGGTCGTCCAGGCGCTCGTCGTCGTGCCGGTCGTTGCGGGCCTGCACGCAGCGGATGGGGCGCGTGCCGGTGGGGTCCGCGGGGGCCAGCACCGGCGTCAGGTCCAGCTTCTGGGAGCGGGGGTCCTCCCCGGAGATGACCTGCTGCAACAGGTCCGAACGGCCGATGACCTCCTCCAGGCGGCGGAAGCCCAGCTCCGCCAGGATCTCCCGCACCTCCTCCGCCACGTGGAGCATGAAGTTGACCAGGTGCTCCGGCTTGCCGGCGAACTTGGCCCGCAGGTCCTCCCGCTGGGTGGCCACACCCACCGGGCAGGTGTTCAGGTGGCACTGCCGGGCCATCTTACAGCCCACGGCCACCAGCGACGCCGTGCCGAAGCCGAACTCGTCGGCGCCCAGCATGGCGGCCACCACCACGTCCCGCCCCGTCTTCATGCCGCCGTCCGCCCGGATGCGCACGCGGCCGCGCAGGTCGTTCATGACCAGGGTCTGCTGCGTCTCCGCCAGACCCAGCTCCCAGGGTGAGCCCGCGTACTTGATGGAGCTCCAGGGAGAGGCGCCGGTGCCGCCGTCATGCCCGGAGATCTGGATGGTGTCCGCGTAGCCCTTGGCCACGCCCGCGGCGATGGTGCCGACGCCCTCCTCTGAGACCAGCTTCACGGCCACCCGGGCGCGGGGGTTCACCGTCTTCAGGTCGTAGATGAGCTGCGCCAGGTCCTCGATGCTGTAGATGTCGTGGTGCGGCGGCGGCGAGATGAGCGGCGTGCCGGGCAGGGTGTGCCGCAGCGACGCGATGTACGCCGAGACCTTGTGGCCCGGGAGCTGGCCGCCTTCGCCGGGCTTGGAGCCCTGGGCCATCTTGATCTCCAGTTCCTCCGCCAGCGCCAGGTACTCCGGCGTCACGCCGAACCGGCCGGACGCCACCTGCTTGATCTTGCTGTTGGGCGAATCGCCGTCCAGCTCCACCCGGTAGTGGGTGGCGTCCTCGCCGCCCTCGCCGGTGTTGCTCTTGGCGCCGATCCGGTTCATGGCGATGGTGATGGTGGTGTGGGCCTCCGGGCTCAGCGCCCCCAGGGACATGGCCGAGGCGGCGAACCGCTTGGCGATCTCCTCCGCGGGCTCCACCTCCTCCAGCGGCACGGGCTCCCGCACGCGGCGGAAGTCCAGCAGGTCCCGCAGGGCGGTGGGCGGCCGGCCCTGCACCAGCCGGGCGTAGGCCTCGTACTCCTCGCGGTCGCCGTTGCGGGCGGCCTGGTGCAGCGCCTTGATGACCTCCGGGTTGAAGGCGTGGTACTCCCCCTCCCGGCGGAACCGGTAGAAGCTCCCATCCTCCAGCTTGGGCTGCCCGTTGAGGAACGCCGTGGCGTGCCGGTGCAGCACGTCCTGGGCGATCTCCTCCAGGCCGATGCCGCCGATGCGGGAGACCGTCCCGGTGAACGCCAGGTCAACGACCTCCCCGCTCAGGCCGATGGCCTCGAAGATCTGGGCGCCCTGGTAGGCGGAGACGGTGGAGATGCCCATCTTGGACATGATCTTGAGGATGCCGGCGTCCACCGCCTTCTCGTAGTTGGCCAGGGCCTGGTCCAGCGGCATGTCCTTGATCTCGCCGGACTCCACCATCTCCTGCACCGTGGCGTAGGCCAGGTACGGGTTCACGGCGCTGGCCCCGTAGCCCACCAGCACGGCGATGTGGTGGACATCCCGCGCCTCCGCCGTCTCCGCAATGATGCTGGCCCGCATGCGCTTGCCGGCGCGGATGAGGTGGTGGTGGACGGCGCCCACGGCCAGGGCCATGGGCACGGGCGCGTACTCCGCGTCCACACCGCGGTCGCTGAGGATCAGGATGGTCTTGCCCGCGTCCACGGCCTCCTCGGCGGCGCAGCAGAGGCGCTCCAGGGCCCCGCGGAGCCCCTTTGGGCCCTCGGCCGCGCGGAAGCGGCAGTCCAGCGTCTCCGTGGCGAAGGCCGGGTCGTCCAGGTCCCGCAGGGCGGCCAGCTCCTCGTTGATGAGGAGGGGGCTCACCAGGTGCACCAGCCGGGCGTGCTCCGGGGACTCCTCCAGGAAGCTGCCCCGGGCGCCCAGGTAGACGTCCAGGGACATCACCAGCTCCTCCCGGATGGGGTCAATGGGAGGGTTGGTGACCTGGGCGAACTTCTGCTTGAAGTACGTGTAGAGCAGGCGCGGCCGGGCGGCCAGCACGGAGAGGGGCGTATCGTCCCCCATAGAGCCCACGGGCTCCTTGCCCTCGTTGGTCATGGGCTTGAGGATGAACTGGAGCTCCTCGCTGGTGTAGCCGAAGGCCACGTGCTGGCGGCGTGTGTCCAGCCGGTCCGGCCGGCGCTCCGTGCGGTCGCGGCCGCCCAGGTGCTCGTCCAGGTAGAAGAGGCGGCGGCGCACCCACTCCCCGTAGGGGGCGCGGTTGGCCACCTCCCGCTTGATGTCGTCGTTGTGGAGGAAGCGGCGGGCCCGCGTGTCCACGGCGATCATCTGGCCGGGGCCCAGGCGGCCCTTCTCCACCACGTGGCGGTCGTCCAGGTCCGCCATGCCCACCTCTGAGCCCATGACCACCAGGCCGTTGTCCATGACCTTGTAGCGGGCGGGGCGGAGACCGTTGCGGTCCAGGCAGGCGCCGGCCAGCACGCCGTCGGTGAAGGCCAGGGAGGCGGGGCCGTCCCACGGCTCGCTGAGGCAGGCGTGGTACTCGTAGAAGGCGCGCACGTCCTCCGGCATGTTGGGCATGTTCTCCCACGCCTCCGGCACCAGCATCATCATGCTGTGGAGGAGGCCGCGGCCGGAGAGGACCAGCAGCTCCAGGACGTTGTCCAGGCTGGCGGAGTCTGAGCCGTCCGCCCAGATGACGGGCTTCAGCCGCTCCACGTCATCGCCCCAGACGGCGGAGCGGAGCTCCGCCTCCCGGGCGCGCATCCAGTTGCGGTTGCCCTGGAGGGTGTTGATCTCCCCGTTGTGGGCCAGGAAGCGGAACGGCTGCGCCAGGTACCAGTTGGGGAAGGTGTTGGTGCTGTACCGCTGGTGGAAGACGGCCAGGGCCGTCTCGTACGCCTCGTCCCGCAGGTCCAGGTAGAAGCGGTCCAACTGCGGGGCCACCATCATCCCCTTGTAGACCAGCGTGCGGTTGGAGAGGGAGGCCACGTAGAGGCGGTCCAGCCCCTCCGCCAGGGCGCGGCGCTCCGCGTCCTTACGGGCCAGGTAGAGGCGGCGGGCGTAGTCGTCCGCCGGCAGCCCGGCGGGCCGGCCCACCAGCACGTGCTCGATCTGCGGCCGGGAGTTGCGGGCCACGGTGCCCAGGGCGTCCAGGTCCACGGGCACGGGCCGCCAGGCCAGGACGTGCAGGCCCTGCCCGCGGAGCGCCTCCTCCAGGATGGTCCGGGAGCGGGCCGCCTCCTCCTCCGGCAGGGGGAGGAAGATCACGCCCACGGCCAGGTCCTCGTCGCTCTCCACGCGGGCGCCCAGGCGCTCCAGCTCGCGGCGGAAGAGGCGGTACGGGATCTGCGTCGTCACCCCGGCGCCGTCGCCCGTCTTGGCGTCGGCGTCCACAGCGCCGCGATGGGTAAGGTTGGTGACGGACTCCAGCGCCACGGAGAGCACGCGGCGCTTCGCTTGGCCGCTGGTCTCCGCTACGAACCCCACGCCGCAGGCGTCATGCTCGTACTCGGGCCGGTACAGGGTGTCGCGCAGTCCTTCCATGGGATCCGTCACGTCGCTCCTTCACGTCGGGTTACCCGCCGGAGGCGGGCGGGGCGGCGCCCGATCCTCCTCCCCCCAGGGGGAACGAGGTAAAGGCCAACGAGACGCGGTACCGGTACCGCGTCTCGCTCGCCCTGGCTCCGGTGAGAGCCCAGACCTGCTTCCAGCAGTGTAGCAGAAGCCGCGGACTTTGTCCCGCAGTTTACCACAAATTTCACAAAGTTTTCATCTACGGTCCGTCTGAATTCGGTAGAGGCCCGCCGACCCATCCGTCCGGCTCTGCGCGTTGGCACGCCGGTCCGATGAGTGTATCATAACGCACGAGATCAACGGTGCCACCGGTCCGCCCGCTCTCCCCCCGAGGCCCGGACCCATGCTTGCACATCCGATCCCCGGCCCCGAGTTCCACGTCCTGCACGCGCTGATGCTGAAGCGCACGGCCTCAGAGGGGCTGCTGGCGGCGGCCACGCGGCTGGAGCCGGACGCGCTGCGCGCCACGGTGGCCCTGCTGGCGGAGCGGGGCCTGGTCCACGCGCAGCCGGACGGGGAGCTGGTGGCGACGCCCGAGGGCCGGGACGCCCACGCCGCGGCCCTCCGGGCCGAGATGCGTGACGAGGCCCGCCAGCGCGGCGTGCTGGCCACGTACCGCCGCTTCCTCCGCCTCAACCCCCGCGTGCTGGAGCTGGCCAGCCGCTGGCAGGTCCGCACCGAGGACGGCCGGGAGGTGCCCAACGACCACGCGGACCCGGACTATGACCGCCGCTGCGTGGCGGGGCTGGAGCAGGTGCACCGCCGGGCGGTGCCGGCGCTCCAGCCGGCCCGCTGCGCGGTGCCCCGCTTCGGGCTGTACGAGGTGCGCCTGAGCGAGGCGCTGCACCGGCTCCGGGCGGGGGACATCCGGTACTTCACCGGCCTCCACGTGGAGTCCTACCACACCCTCTGGTTCGAGCTGCACGAGGACCTGCTCATGAGCCTGGGGCTCCGGCGGGAGCAGGAGGGCAGGGCCTGTGTCGGCTGAGGACCCGTGCCGGTGCTGACGCCCCCGCAAGAGCGCTTCGCCCGGGAGCAGCGCGTGGGCCGCTTGGCCACGGCCGACGCCGCGGGCCGCCCGCACGCGGTGCCCGTGTGCTACGCCTACGTGGACGGCGCGTTCTACCTGCCGCTGGACGAGAAGCCCAAGGTCACGGAGGTGCGGCGCCTGCGCCGGGTGCGGAACGTGCTGGAGAACCCGGCCGCGGCGCTGGTCATCGACCGGTGGGACGAGGAGTGGTCCCGCCTGGCGTACCTGCTGGTGCGCGGACCGGCGGCGCTGCTGGAGCCGGGAGGCCGGGAGCACGCGCGGGCCGTGACGGCGCTGCGGGAACGGTACCCCCAGTACCGGGCCATGGCGCTGGAGCGGGCGCCCATGATCCGCCTGACGCCGGAGCGCGTGACGGCGTGGGGGGCGGTCCCGGGCTGAGCGGGCTCACTCGCTGAAGGCACGGCGGAGGGCGGCGCCCACCTGGTCCACGGCCTGCCGCGCCTGGTCCAGGATGTCCAGCATGGTGAAGAAGCCGTGGATCACCCCGTCGTACCGGGTGAGGACGGTCGGCACCCCCGCCTCCTGGAGCCGCCGCGCGTAGGCCTCCCCTTCGTCCCGCAGCGGATCGAACTCGGCGGTGATCACCAGCGCCGGGGGCAGGCCGCGGAGGTCCGGCGCCCGCAACGGCGAGGCGTACGGGCTGGCGGCGTCCGCCTCGCCGGGCGCGTAGTGGGACCAGAACCACCGCATGGCGTCCCGCGTCAGCATGTAGCCCTCCGCGTTCTCGCGGTAGGACGGCGTCTCGAAGTTGCAGTCCGTCACCGGGTAGACCAACGCCTGGAAGCGGAGGGGCGGGCCGCCCCGGTCCCGCACCATCAGCGCGGCCACGGTGGCCAGGTTGCCCCCTGCGCTATCGCCCGCCACGGCCAGGCGCGCCGCGTCGCCGCCCAGTTCCGCCGCGTGCGCCCCCGCCCAGCAGACGGCGGCGTAGGCATCCTCCGCGGCCGCCGGGAACCGGTGCTCCGGCGCCAGGCGGTAGTCCACGGACATCACCACCGCACCGGCGGCGTTGGCCAGCGCGCGGCAGACGGGGTCGTGGGTGTCCAGGTCGCAGATCACCCAGCCGCCGCCGTGGAAGAAGACCACCAGGGGGAACGGCGGCGAGCCCGCCGGGGTGTAGACGCGGACGGGGATCTCCCCCGCGGGACCGGGGATGGTGCGGTCCTCCACACGGGCCACCGGGTCCGGCTGCGGCGGCATGAGCCGGCCCGCCTTCATCAGCCGGCGGGCCTCCTCCGGCGCCAGCGTGTTGAGGGGCGGCGCCCCGGCGGCGGCCAGCATGTCCAGGACCGCCTTCACCTTGGGATCCAGGGCCATGGGTCTCCTCCTTCGCGCGCGACTCCCGGGCCCGCGTCGGGGCAGGCCGGAGATGA
The DNA here is from genome assembly GCA_036564075.1 of Dehalococcoidia bacterium. Classification (GTDB taxonomy): domain Bacteria; phylum Chloroflexota; class Dehalococcoidia; order DATCLE01; family DATCLE01; genus DATCLE01. Next base: position 16,033 of record DATCLE010000281.1, on the reverse strand, counting down.
AGCGTACCGCCGGGGCGCCCAGACCGTCAACCGCCCGCCCCGGCCGATGCTGCGTCCTTCCCCAGCAGCGGCGGGACAGGGAGCGAAGGATCCGACGCCGCCCCGTCGGATCCTTCGCCCGCTTGATGGAGGGCTCAGGATGACAACACGCCCCCACCCCCGCCCCCCCAAGTTCGGGGGAGGGGAGCGCGGGGAGAGGGCTCACGGTCATGCTGAGGGCTCCGCAACGGCCCGAAGCAGCCGAGGGAACCCCGTCAGATCCTGCGCCCTTCCCGGCGGAAGGGCACAGCACGCCAGGGGGCGGCGGGAAGGGGGCGCCGCATTGACACCGGGCCGGGCGGGCGTATGATGGCGCCAGGCTCCGCACCCCCTCACCACTCCCATCGCCAGGAGGACGGCATGTCGGACGGCCAGCTCCAGAACCTGCCCGCCTACCACCAACTCCCCGTCCGGGAGGGGGCGCCCGCCGGCTCCGCGTGGGGCGTCTTCGGCGACGACGACCAGGTGGGCACCGTCAACCTGCTGACCCCGGACGTGGTGCGCCACGCCGCCGGGCTGGTGCGCCAGGGGCGGGTCTTCGCGCTGAACGCGCCGGTGGACCTGCTGAACCCGCCGCTGTACGGTCGCGGCGCGCCCCGGCACACCCTGGTGGAGGGACAGAACTCCCGGGACGACTACCTGGACAACTTCTGGCCGCAGGCCTCCTCCCAGTGGGACGGGCTGCGGCACATCCGGCACCCGCGGGACGGCTTCTACAACGGCACCCCGGACCAGGACGTGAGCCGGGAGCCCGGCTCACGCCTGGGCATCGAGCACTGGGCGCGGCGGGGCATCGCCGGCCGCGGCGTGCTGCTGGACGTGGCCCGCTTCCTGCGGGAGCGGGGCCAGCCGCTGGACCCCCTCTCCTCCACGCCCATCCCCGTGGAGACGCTGGAGGAGGTGGCCCGCTGGGAAGGGGTGGAGTTCCGCCGGGGCGACATCCTCCTGCTCCACTACGGCTGGCTCTCCTTCTACATGGAGGCCCCGACGGAGGTCCGGGAGCGGCTGGCGCGGGAGCTGCGGGCGCCGGGCATCCAGCCGGGCAAGGGCACGGCCGCGTGGCTGTGGGATCACCACGTGGCCGCCATCGCCTCGGACGGGCCGTCCACGGAGCCGTGGCCGCCCACGCCGGAGCTGGGCTTCCTCCACTTCCAGCTCATCCCCCTCCTGGGCATGCCCATCGGGGAGCTGTGGTACCTCTCGGAGCTGGCGGAGGACTGCGCCCGTGACGGGGTGTACGAGTTCCTGCTGACCTCCGCACCGCTCCACGTGCCCGGCGGCGTGGGGAGCCCACCCAACGCCCTGGCCATCAAGTGACCGCGGTGCCGTCCGCTATACTGGACGGGAGAGGACGCGGACGGGAGGCGGCGGCATGGCAGGGCTGGTGCGCCGGATGCGGGAGCGGCTGCGACGTGCGCTCCCCCGGTCCGGCGGTGGCCGGGCGGCGGCGCCGGAGCCGGAACGCTACCTGGTGCGGGGCACGTGCTCCCTCCTGGACCGGGAGGCGGACGTCATCACCCGGGGCCGGGTGCGCATCCAGGTGACGGTGCCGGCGGAGCCGGACCGTCCCCCCGTGTGGGAGGGCGTGCTGACCGGCCTGGACCGGCCGGAGGAGCTGGAGCGGCGCTTCCACGGCGTGAACCGGACCCTGGGCCTGAAGCTGGACGGCGGCGGGCTGGGGGAGATCATGGTCACCGCCTTCCTGGGCCCGGCCGGGCCGGAGCGGGAGTACGTCTTCCACGGCTATGGGCCGCCGCCGGTGGACCTGCCGCCGTCGGGCGCCCCACCCCCTACCACATCTGCCTGAGCAGCGCCTCCACCGCGGCCGGGGAGTCCAGCCCCGGCACCTCCCGGGCGCGCACCTCCAGGAACGCCGCGTGGGCAATCTCCCGCAGGTCCTCCTCCGCCACCCCCGCGTCCCGCAGGCGGGAGGGTACCCCCAGCCGCGCCACCAGGCCGGCCACGGCGTCGGCGCCGGCGCGCGCCGCCTCCTCCGGCGGACGCCCCCCGGCCTCCACGCCCATGGCCGCCGCCGCGGACGCCAGGCCCTCTGCCACGTGCGGCGCCAGGTAGCGCATGACGTGGGGCAGGGTGATGCAGGAGGTCACGCCGTGAGGCACGTCGCAGCGGGCGCCAATCTGGTGGCCCAGCGCGTGGCTCAACCCCACCCGCTGCGTCCCCGGCGCGAAGAAGGAGAGCCACGCCGCCACCTGGCACTCCCCGCGGGCGGCCACGTCCTCCGGCTCCTCCACGGACCGTGGCAGCCAGGCGAAGAGCCGACGGATCGCCTCGGCACAGAGGGCGTGGACGGCGGGCTGCCCCCGCGTACAGGCGATGCCCTCCACCGCGTGGTCCAGCGCCTTGACCCCGCTGGCGGCCCACAGCTCCCGCGGCGTGGCCAGCGTCAGCTCCGGGTCCAGGATCACGGTCCGCGGCACCGCCCGCGGGTCCGCGAAGCCCGTCTTCAGCCGCGTCCGCTCATCCGTCAGGCCGGCCGTCCCCCCGAACTCGGCGGCGGAGAGGGTGGTGGGCACGGCCACAATGGGCGGCACCGCCCCGGTGGCCAGGCGCGGGGCGCGGATGAGCTCCGCGAAGGAGGCCGGGCCGGGGTCCGGCATGGCCAGGGCCAGCGCCACCGCCTTCGCCGCGTCGATGGGGCTGCCCCCGCCGAAGGCCACCAGACAGTCCGCCCCGGCGGCGCGCGCCGCCTGCGCCGCCGCCACCACCGTGCCGCCGTGGGCGTGCTGCACCACCCCGCCGAAGGTGCCGGCGTGGGCCGGGCCCAGGGCCGCCGCCAGCCGGTCCGCCAGGCCCGTCCGCTCCGAGAGGCTGCGGCCGGTGACGATGAAGGCCCGGCGGGCGCCCAGCCGCGCCACCTCCTCCGCCAGCCGCCCGGCGGCGCCCGGACCGAAGATCACGCGCTCCAGGGGAAGGAAGCGGAAGACGCCCTCCGGCGCGGTGTGGGTCACGGCTCACCTCCTGGACCGGGCTGGGACGCACCCGGTACGCCCTTCGGGATAGTACAAGGCCGGACCTTGATGCTACAATGCGTACCGTTGCCGGTGGGGCCGGGCGCGGCCGCGCCGGGAAGCGCCGCGCACCGGACGGCAGCTCGCTCCGTGGGAGGGGACCAATGGCCACCACGCCCAGCATTGAGGAGACCTACAACTACGACCCGTTCGCCAAGCTGCCGCTGTACGAGCGGATCAACCGGCAACTGATCAAGGTGCTCCAGATCAAGCCGGGGCAGCGGATCCTGGACCTGGCCTCCGGCACCGGCGCCATGACCAAGCTCATCCTGGAGCAGCTTCGCACCAAGGAGGGCACCTCCGGCCGGGTGCTGTGCCTGGACCTCTCCGCCGTGGCGCTGAAGATCGCGCGGCGGGAGGTGGCGGACCCCGCGGTGGACTTCGTGCAGGGCACGGCGGACGAGCTGCCGGTGGAGCCCCGCACCTTCCACGCCGTGGTCCTGGGGAACGCCATCCACAACCTGGACGCCAAGGAGGAGTTGGTCCAGGCGGTGCGGGACGCCCTGGAGCCCGGCGGCATCTTCGCCTTCAACACCGCCTTCTACCAGGGCACCTACTGCGAAGGCACCGACGTCTTCTACCGGAAGTGGATCGACGAGGCGGTACGGTTCATCCGCCGCACGGCGCCGGACGTGCGCCGCTCCAAGGAGGGGAAGCCCCCCGCGCGCGACTGGCTGACGGCGGAGGGCTACCGGGAGCTGCTGGAGCGCAACGGCTTCAAGGTGATCCACCTCTTTGAGCACACGGTGAAGCTGACGCGGGAGAGCTTGGAGGCCATCGGCAGCTACTCGGAGTTCGCCCGGGGCGGGCTGCACGGCTACCCGGTGGACAAGGCGTGCGAGGCTATGGCCTCCGCCGTCTCGGAGGCGCTCAAGGCGCTCCAGATGAAGGTGGTCCCCCGCAACTGGCTGAACGTGGTGGCCCAGAAGGCGTAGCGCCGGCTGCCGCCCCCTCCCCCTGGACGCCCCCACCCGCGGGATGTGCTACCATGGAGGCAACTCGTTGCCAGGGGGACCCGCGGAGCGATGGACCGGCAGGCGGCGCGGCGCGCCTTCGCCGATATGGTACGGCGGCGGGACGAGGAGCTAGACCTCGGCCGGGCCGCGCTGCTCCTGGCCGCCCACTTCTCGCCGGACCTGGACGTGGAGCCGTACGCGGCGCGGCTGGACGCCATGGCGGCGGAGCTGGGCCAGGGGCTGGACCGCCGTCAGGAGCCGCTGCTGGTCATTGCGGACGTGAACCGCTACCTCTTCGGTCAGCAGGGCTTTCGCGGCGACCACGACCACTACTACGACCCGCGGAACTCCCTCCTGAACGAGGTGCTGGACCGCAAGCGGGGCATCCCCATCACCCTCTCCGTGATCTACCTGGAGGTGACGCGGCGGCTGGGCCTCCCCCTGGCGGGGGTGGGCTTCCCCGGCCACTTCCTGGTGAAGTACCTCACCGGCGAAGGGGCCATCTTCATCGACCCATTCAACCAGGGCATGGTGCTCACGGAGGAGGACCTGCGGGACGGCCTGGCCCGCCACTACGGCGCCTCCGAACGCCGCCTGGACCACTACCTGGCCACCGTCACCAAGCGGCAGATCCTCACGCGCATGCTCCACAACCTCAAGGGCGTGTACCTCCAGCGCCGCGCCTACGACGCCGCCCTGGAGACCATCAACCTGCTGCTCACCATCAGCCCGTGGAACCTGGAGGAGATCCGGGACCGCGGCATGGTGCAGGTGGAGCGCTGCGCCTACGAGGACGCCCTGGCGGACCTGGAGGTCTACCTGGAGTACGCGCCGGAGGCCCGGGACGCCGGCCGCGTCCGCCGCAACGTGGACGCCCTGCGCAGGCTCATCGGCGTGGACCCCCTGGTATGAGCGCGGTACCCGGCGGGCGCTTCCCCTTAACGGGCGGAGGTGCTATAACGAAGGTCGATGCAGGCCCGGGGTGCGGCCGGAGGCGGGCGTGCGCCTCCTCACCATGCCCTGAAGGAACCCGATGACGGAGAGACAGGAAGGTCCAGACTATGGAGTTGGTGCGTGAAGGCCTTGGGAAACCTGTAGGCCCCTCCACCAGAGACCGCGCCCTCATGGCTGTGGTGACGGAGGTGCTGGAGTACGAGACCTCCGCTGCGCCCGAGTTCATCGACATCACGGACGACGTGGCGGAGGTGGTCCGCCGGTCCGGCGTGGCGGCCGGACAGGTGACGGTCTTCTCCCAACACACCACCGCCGCCATCAAGATCAACGAGAACGAACCCCTCCTCCTGCGGGACCTGGCGCGCATCCTGCGCCAGATTGCGCCGCAGAGCGCCTACTACGAGCACAACGACCTGGACCGGCGGGACTCCGTAGCGCCGGACGAGTGCGCCAACGGCCACTCCCACTGCCAGCACCTCTTCCTCTCCACCAGCGAGACGCTGCCGGTCCTCAACGGGGCCATGGCGCTGGGCACCTGGCAGCGGATCTTCCTGGTGGAACTGGACCACCCCCGGCCCCGGCGGGTGATGGTCACCGTCCTGGGCGTGGAAGCCTAGGCGACAGCCGGCGGATCTCGCGGCGAGGGCGGCTCCGGCCGCCCTCGCGCCGCTTCCCGGCGGGTCAGCGGCGGTCACATCCGCTCTCCTCGTTCGCTCATGGAATAAAGGGCCTGGTACGATACTCACACAGGGGCGCACGCCGCGCCCGGGAGGTCCCCGCCCATGGATCCGTCGTCGCCGGAGCCGGAGATGTCCGAGCCGGACCCCAAAGGGCCCGCAGTCACCATCGCCCACCGGGCCGGCAACCGTCGCAGCGTCCTGACCTCGGCCATCCGGGCCGGCGTCGACCTCATCGAGGCCGATATCTGGCTCCACCGCGGCCGCCTGGTGGCCCGCCACGCCAAGGCCCTGGGCCCCCTCCCCATCCACTACGACCGCTGGTACGTGAAGCCCGCCCTCCGGCGCCTCCTCACCCTGGACGACCTCATCCACCACACCCGCGGGGCCGGGCCGCGCCTCTTCCTGGACCTCAAGGGCCAGGACCCCCGCATTGCCCAGGCGGTGGTGGAGACACTGCGCCGCCACGACGCCCTGGCGGGGGCCGGCGTCTGCTCCCAAGTCTGGGGCCCGCTGGACGAGATCGCCCGGCTGGCGCCGGAGGTGGCGGTCTCCTACTCCGTGGGCTACGCGGAGCAGTTGCCGCGGCTCTGGGACCGCCTCCGCCGCGACCCGGACTTCCACGCCGTCTCCATCAACCACCGGCTCCTCACCAGGGAGACGGTGGAGGAGATCAAGGGCTACGCGGTGCGCGTCTACGCCTGGACCGTGGACGACCCGGCACGGGCGGCCCGCCTCCTGGCCTGGGGGGTGGACGGCATCACCAGCAACAACCTCCGGCTGCTGACGGGGCTGCGGTCCGCCGCGGCGCAGCCGGCAACGGCGGCCTCCTAGCGCGCGTGGGGGATCAGGTGCACGGCCGTGGCCTTGAAGGCCGCCGTGACCCGGTCGCCGGGGCGCAGCGCCAGCTCCCGTAGCGACTGGCCGGTGATGAGGGCGGAGAGCCGGAAACCGCAGTCCAGCTCCACCCGCGCCTGAAAGCCCGCGGGCACCACCCGCACCACCGTGCCCGGCAGACGGTTGCGCACGCTGCCGGCCTCCGCCGGCTCGCCGGCGGGCGCAATGGCCACGTTCTCCGGCCGGAGACATACCAGCACCTCCGCCGCCGGGACGGGCGGCGCCGGCGCCCAGACCGTGATCCCTTCGCCCACCGCTACGCGGGCCAGGCCGTCGCTCACCCCGGCCACGCGGCCGGGCACCACCGTCTCCACTCCCACGAAGGCCGCCACCTCGCCGTCGGCCGGCGCGGCGAATACCTCCCACGCAGGCCCCACCTGCCGGACCCGGCCCGCCATGAGCACCGCCACCCGGTCCGAGAGGCGCAGCGCCTCGTCCCGGTCATGGGTGACGAAGACCGTGGCGGTGCGGGTCTCCCGCAGGACGCCGTCCAGGTCAGAGAGGAGCGCCTCACGGGTGGGCGCGTCCAGGGAGGAGAAGGGTTCGTCCAGGAACAGCACCTCCGGCTCCAGGGCGAAGGCGCGGGCCAGGGAGACGCGCTGCGCCTCGCCGCCGGAGAGGGCGCGCACGTGCCGGCCCGCCAGCCCCGCCACGCCGAAGCGCTCCAGCCAGCGGCGGGCGCGTGCCCGGCGTTCCTTAGCAGGCACGCCCCGCAGCCGCAGGCCCAGGGTGACGTTGTGCTCCACCCCGCCGTCCAGCAGCAGCGGGTCCTGGAACACCACCGCCATGCGCCGGCGGTACGCCAGCTCCCGGCCGCGGACCGGCGCGCCTTCAAAGGCGATCTCGCCGGACGCCGGCCGCTCCAGCAGGGCCAGCGCCTGGAGCAGCGTGCTCTTCCCCGCGCCGTTGGGGCCGATGATCCCCAGCACCTCGCCCTCGTGGACCTCCAGGCGGTCCACCTCCAGCACCGTGCGGCCGCTCCGCACCACGCGGAGGCCGGTGGCAGTCAGCCGGGCGGTCACGGCCGGGGCCCCCGCTGCTGGATGAGGGTGAAGACGGCGTTCACGCAGAACACCAGCGCCAGGAGGATGACGGAGAGCGCGAAGGCCAGCCCGAAGTCACCCCGCTGGGTGGCCAGCACCGTGGCGGTGGTGAGCAGCTCCGTCTCCCCGCGGATGATGCTCCCCACCTGGATGGCGGCGCCTACCTCCGAGATGACGGCGCCGAACGCGGCGATGACGGCGGCCATGAGGGGCAGGCGTGCCTCCTTCAGCAGCAGCCACAGCAACTGGAGCCGGGAGGCCCCCAGCGCCAGGATCTGGAGCCGCAGCCGCGGGTCCAGCGCCTGGATGCCCGCCACGGTGAAGCCGGTGACGATGGGCGTGGCGATGACCGTCTGCGCAATGACGATGGCCCGGACGGTGTAGAGGAGGCCCAGGTCCCCCAGGGGGCCGGTCCGCCAGAAGAGGACGCTGAGGACCAGCCCCACCACCACGGGCGGCAGGCCCATGCCGCTGTGGACGGCGCTGAGCACCAGGGCGCGGCCCGGGAACCGCCGCAGCGCCAGGAACGTCCCGGCGGGCACGCCGATGAGCAGCGCCAGGAGCGTGGCCGCGCCGGAGGCCAGGAGCGACCGCAGCATGATCTCGTAGACGCGGGCGTCGCCCCGCACCAGCAGCCAGAAGGATTGCCGCAGCCCGTCCCAGATGAGGTCCATGGCCCGCCTCCCCGCGGCGCTACCGGAGGTCCGCCTCGTCCTTCCCAGCGTCCGGCGTGAAGAGCGGCTCGCCGAACCGGTCGCGGCCGAACTCGCCGATGATCTCCTGGGCCCGCTCCCCCACCAGGAACTCCGCGAAGGCCTGCGCCCCCTCGGCGTTGACGCGGTCGTTCTTGGACGGGTCCACCTGGATCACGTGGTAGACGTTGCGCAGCACTGGGTCGCCCTGGTGGAGGATCTCCAGGTCCAGGCGGTCGCGCAGGGCCAGGTAGGTGGCACGGTCCGTCAGGGTGTAGCCGCGGCGCTCGTTGGCCACGCCCAGGGTGGCGCCCATGCCCTGGCCGGAGACCACGTACCACGCCTCGCCTTCGGGGTCGATCCCGGCCGCCTGCCAGAGGGCACGCTCCAGCTGGTGGGTGCCGGAGTCGTCGCCGCGGCTGATGAAGCGGGCGCCCGCCGCCGCAATGCGGGACAGGACCTCCCGGGTGGCGGCGGCGGCGCGGGCGCCTGCCGGGTCCTCCGGCGGCCCCACAATGACGAAGTCGTTGTGCATGACCAGGCGGCGGTCCACCCCGTGCCCCTCCGCCATGAAGCGCTCCTCAGCCTCCGGTGCGTGGACCAGCAGCACGTCCGCTTCGCCGCGGCGGCCCAGTTCCAGCGCCTGGCCGCTCCCCACGGCCACGGGCGTCACCCGGTAGCCGCTCTCCTCCTCAAAGGCGGGGATGAGCACGTCCAGGAGGCCGCTGTCCATGGTGCTGGTGGTGGTGGCCAGGATGAGCTCATCCCGGTCCGGCCCGCCGCCGCCGCACGCCGCCACCACCACCAGCAGCAGGACCGGGAACAGGGCGGGGAGCAACCGTCGCACGGGGCACCTCCATACGTTATGCTGGCGCCAGCATAACGTATGCGGGAGAAACAGGCGAGTGCGCCCCGGGGACGCCCTACGGCCCCTCCTGCCCGAACACCTCCCGGAACTCCCGCGCCAGGTCCCCCTGCACGCGCCGCTCGAACTCCCGGAAGCGTGCCACCAGCAGCCGGCCGGCTTCCGTGAGCCGGCTGCCGCCGCCGCCCCGGCCGCCGGCCTCGCTCTCCACCAGCGTCACCCCCAGGTTCCGCTCGATCTCCCGCACCTTGCCCCAGGCGCGCCGGTAGGACAGCCCCATGCGGGCGGCGGCCTCCGCCAGGGAGCCCGTCTCCTGCACGTGCTCCAGCAGCCGGACGCGGTACGCGCTGCACACCAGCGCGCCGTCCCGCTCCAGCCAGAGCTTGAGGCGGGGCGCCACCCCCGCCTCCAGGTCCGTGGTGCGCTGCCCTGCCGGCATGGCCTCCTCCGTGGCGGGCGGCTACGGGAGGAACTTCAGCGTGACCAGCTCGTTGGGCCCGAAGGCCAGGTCCGAGAGCTCCTCCGGCGCTAGCCCCCGCTCCTCCCCTTCGTCCAGGTTGGTGCGGAGGGCGCGGGCGTAGGGGAAGCCCACCTCCAGGCGCCCGCGCACCGGCTCCAGGGTGGCGTTGTAGAGGCGGACCACCACGCCGTCGTCGTCCTCGGCGGGCTTCACCGCGGAGACCACCAGCGCCTCCGGCTCCGCGTGGACCAGGGAGCGGGCGGCGGGCCAGCCGTCGCCCTCACCCGCGGCCACCACGGCCCGCATGGGCGCCTCGAAGCGGTGCGCCTCGTGGAGGACGGCGCGCCAGTCCCCGGCGTGGGGGATGAAGGCGTACTCAAAGGTGTGGCGCCCCAGGCACTGGGCGCCCGGCGTCTCGATCATGGGGCCGGCGTGGCCCTTGCGGGAGGCCAGGTCGTCCCGGGAGAGCCAGCCCACGCACCGCAGCAGCGTCAGCGCCAGGGTGATGCCGTCGCCCTCCGCCAGGGCCTCGTACTCCGGCAGGCCGCGGTTGGCCACCGCCACGCCGCGCTCGCCGTCGCAGACGTCCACGAAGGCCTTCTGCGGCTGCGTACCCACGGGCGGCTCCGGCCAGCCGTCGCAGCCGTCGGGCAGGCTCACGGCGCGGCGCAGCACGCCGAAGTGGGCCTCCGCGTGGGACTCCTCCGCGAAGAGGCCGGTGGGGAAGTGGACCCGCAGGCGGTGGTCCTCCGCCCAGTTCTCCACCGTGGTCTGGAAGTCCACCCGCCGGACGCCGGGGTAGAGGCTGACCCGCGTGGTGACGGGGCAGTCCACCGTGGCGGCGCTGCGACGGCGGCGGTCCGGCTCCAGCCCCCGCGGCAGCCGGTACACGGCGCCTATCTCCAGCGTCAGGCGCGCCGGGCCCGCCTCCGCCACCCGCACGGAGGGCGGCCCCGCCGGGGCAGCCACCAGGCGGTCCTCCTCCGGCGCGCAGTAGGTGTACTCGTCGCCCCGGTCGCCGCCGTCCACCAGGCGGTTCAGCCCGCGGTAGACGCGGCCCGTGGCCTTGTCCCGCACCACCACCGTCCCGTCCGTGGGGTCCGCCTGCACGGCGAAGTGCTCGTTCTCAATGGTGCCGGGGCCGGCAGCGCCCCGCGGGCCCTCCGCCGCAGGGCGGGAGGCGGGCTCCACCGTCAGCGCCCGGTAGCCCAACGACGGCACGTCCCGGGCCACCAGGCCGATCTCCAGCACCTCATGCTCCGGATCCGGAGCCACCGGCACGCCCTCGTTGAGGAGGAAGGCGTCACGGCGGCGGAGCACCTGGACCGGCACCTCCCCGCCCTCCGGGTCCAGCAGCCGGACGGCGGGCGTCCCGGCCGGGACGCGGACGGCGGCCTCCACGTAGTCCGTCCGGGGGCCGCGGGCCGGGTTGAACACCACCAGTCGGCCGGCGGGCCCGGCCCCCACGCGGGAGGCCAGGACCTCCAGCGCCTCCCGCGCGGCCCGCTCCGCGATCTGGTCCGCCCAGTCGTAGCGGGTCTTCATCTCCTCGTGGACCTGGTCCACGCTGCAGCCGCAGATGGAGTCGTGCGGTTGGTTCTGGAGGAGGTACCGCCAGGACTGGCGGAGGAGCGGCGCCCAGGCCAGCCGGGCGCCGGCGCCGGTGGCGGCGGAGGCCCAGGCGGTGAAGGGCTCCGCCCAGCGGCTCAGCCGGATCTCCGTGGCACGGTTCCGCTGCTTGATCCACATCCGGGCGGAGAGGACGCCCGGCAGCAGGTGGGCACGCTCGCCGGAGCGGAACTCGCCCTCCAGGCGGGGCCACTGGTCCGCCCGCTCGCCGATGGCCTCCCGCACCCGCCGGACGAACTCCGGCAGCGTGCCGTGCTCCACCTCCAGGCCGGGCACCAGCCTCCCGGCCATGGCCAGGCGGCGCGGCAGGTCCGCCAGCGGCATCAGGTGGTCCGCCCCGTTCATGAGGAGGAGGTGGCCGGTGGCCACGTACGGCTCCAGGCGGGCCAGGACGTCCCGGATGCGTTCCCGCAGCCGCTCCGGCGTGCTGGGGCAGCCCGCCATGACGCCGTAGCCGTACGGCAGGTGGACGGTGAGCACCTCGCTGCCGTCCGGGGAGCGCCAGAAGAACTCGCACTGCACCGCCTCCCGGCCGACGCCCCGCCACATGACGGCGGCATCGATGCCGAAGCCGCGGAGGATCTGCGGCATGGCGGCGATCTGGCCAAAGGCGTCCGGCAGGTAGCCCACCATCATCGGCTCGCCGAAGCGGCGGGCGGCGCGCAGGCCCGTCAGCAGGTTGCGGATGTGGGCCTCGCCGCTGGGCAGGAACTCGTCCGCCAGCACGTACCACGGCCCCATGAGCAGACGGCCGGTCCGTACGTGCCGGAGGATGTCGTCCCGGCGCTCCGGCCGGACCTCCAGGTAGTCGTCCACCAGGAGCGTGTGTCCGTCCAGCATGAAGGAGCGGTAGTCCGGGTTGGTGTCCAGGATCTCCAGGAGCTGGTCCATCATGCGGACCAGCCGCATGCGGAACTCCTGGAACGGGAGGTACCACTCCCGGTCCCAGTGGGCGTGGGAGACCACGGTCGCCTTGAGACGCACTGCCGGTTCGGTGGTCATGACGCACCCCCCACCTGTCTCCGCCATGATACCTGAACCGGCCTGGGGATGCAGCCCCGAAGCGAGGACGAAACGTAGGTGAGAACGGGCACCGGGAGGACCGCACCGCCCCGCCCGGTCAGCGCGCTCGCCCGGGGCCGCCCCCTGCGATACCATGGAACGCGAGGAGCGCGCACCGTGGCAGCACCGGACGAGTTCGCACCCACCACGGAGAGCCCGGCGCTGGTGGACGCCATCCGGCAGGAGATCCGGACGGGCGGCCCCATCCCCTTCCGCCGCTTCATGGAGCTGGCCCTCTACCACCCTCAGCACGGCTACTACAGCGGGGATCGCGCGCCCATGGGCCGCCACGCCGACTACGTGACCAGCCCGGAGCTGCACCCCATCTTCGGGGCGCTGGTGGGCCGCCAGGCGGCGGAGATGTGGGAGGCGCTGGGCCGCCCGCCCCGCTTCGATGTGGTGGAGCTGGGGCCCGGCACCGGGGCGCTGGCGCGGGACCTCCTCCGCTGGGCCCGCGCCCGGCCGGACTTCCTGGCGGCGCTGCGCTACCGGCTGGTGGAGCGCAGCGCCCCGCTGCGGGAGCGGCAGCGGCGAACGGTGGCGGAGGCGGAGCCGGACCCGGACCGCGCCGTCTGGGAGGCGGAGGAGACGCTGGCGCCGGGGTCCGTGACCGGCTGCATCCTCTCCAACGAGCTGGTGGACGCCTTCCCCGTCCACCTGGTGGAGGTCCACGGCGGCCGCCTGCAGGAGGTCTACGTCACGTGGGAGGGCGGTCGCTTCCGGGAGACGCTGGGGGAGCCGTCCACGCCGGAGCTGGAGGCGTACTTCCGGTGGGTGGGCGTCCGCCCGGCGGAGGGGAACCGCGCGGAGGTGAACCTGGCGGCGCCGCGCTGGATGCGGTGGGCCGGCGGGCTGCTGGCCCGGGGCTTCGTGCTGACCTTCGACTACGGGTACGAGGCGGCGGAGCTGTACGCGCCGTGGCGCCGCGCCGGGACACTGCTCTGCTTCTACCGCCACGCCGCCACGGACGACCCGTACCGGCGGGTGGGGCGGCAGGACATCACGGCCCACGTGGACTTCACGGCCCTCACGCTGGCGGGGCGGGAGGCCGGGTTGGAGCCGCTGGGGCTGACCACCCAGGCGGCGTTCCTCTCCGCCCTGGGCATCGGTGAGGCGCTGCGGTCGCCGGGGCTGGAGCTGGAGGAGTTCTTCGCCCGGCGGCGCGCCGTGGCAGACCTCATCGACCCCGCGGGCCTGGGGCGCATCCGGGTGCTGGTACAGGCCAAGGGCACCGGCCCCGTCCGCCTCACCGGCCTGGCCGGCCCCGGCGGCCGGTGACACGCCGCGGCGCCGCCCGCTACCATGGGGGCGAGCACCCGACGAAAGGAGGCGCCCCATGGACGGTCCCCAGGCAGGCCAGCCCGCGCCGGACTTCACGCTGCCGGGCACCCACGGCGAGGTGCGCCTGCGCGACCTGCTGGCCCGCGGCCCGGTGGTGCTGGTCTTCTACCAGGAGGACAGCACCCCCCTGTGCCGGACGCAGCTCTCCAACTTCAAGGGCGACTTCGACCTCATCCGGGAGCTGGACGCCCAGGTGGTGGCCGTCAGCGCCGACCCCGTGGAGTCCCACCAGCGGTTCGACCAGGAGCTGGGCGGCCTGCCGTTCCCGCTGCTCTCGGACGCAGACCTGTCGGTGGCGCGGCAGTACGGCGTGGTGGACGATACGGGCAAGCGGACGCGCCGGGCGGTGTTCGTCATCGGGCAGGACGGGACGGTCCGGCACGCCGTCCCCTACTACAACCCCTCCAACCTCCAGCAGTTCCAGGAGATCTTCGCGGCGCTGGGCCTGGCGGAGGCAGGGTAGCTGAGGTTCTGTCGCCTTCCGGCCGCTCCCCTGTCGGGCGGCGCTAGTCCAGCAGGAGGTCCACCTCCAGGGCGCGGGCCGTCTCCACGGCGCGGAGGTAGACGGCCAGCTGCCGGGCTGTGCGGGCGTCCGGCGGCTCCGCCTCCCCTTCGCCCTCCAGCACGTGGCGCAGCACCGCCTCGTGGCCCGGCAGCGCCACGGCGGGGAGCGTGTAAGCGAACCCCTCCTGCCGGATGGGGAAGCCGAAGAACAGCAGCTCGAAGACGTGGTCCGTGGTGAGCCCGCCCAGGCCGGGGCCGCACGCCTGGATGGCCAGCGGCTCCTCCCGCTCGAAGAACCGCACGCCGTGGAGCTGGGACGCCCGCAGGTAGCGCACGCCGCGTCCGTCCACCGGCCCCTCAGCGATCCACTGGAAGAAGAGGGCGGCCGGCGTCTCCCGGAGGCGGTCGTCCGCGCCGGCCAGACGCTGCGCCACGAACTCCTCCGTGGCCGCGTCGATGGGGTAGTTGATACGGCCGTAGCAGCCCACGGGTCCGCCCCGGACGTTGGCGGGGCACGCCCCGCAGCCGGAGGTGAACTCCACCAGCCGGTTGCTGCGCTGGCGCAGGTCGTGCTCCGTGGACTCCCGGACCTCCTCGCCGTCCTCCCGCCGCACCACCTGCACCCAGAAGGGCCCCGTCTCGCCCCGGCGGGCCCGCTCCCGGGCGATGCCGTAGGCAATGCGGGCGCGCAGCATCTCCAGCAACCCAACCGTACCTACCACCTGCTTGGCGTCGCAGGGGTAGTTCACCACGTAGTCGATGGCCAACGGGGACGCCTCCTCATCCTCAACCCGCCCGCCGCATTATAGGCCGCGGCGCCGGTACGGTCGAACGGGCGGAACGGGGCGGCGGGCGGGCACGGGCGGGGAGGGCGGACCTGGCGGCGTCACCGCCGCCTGCCCGCCCCAACGCGCCGCGTCACGGCGGCCCGCCCCCGCACCCGTTGCTGCCGTGTACGTCAAGGGCATAGAATGGGCACATCCCGGGGGCCGAGCGCCGGGAGCAAGGAGGAGGACCGCGGTGCGACGGTTCGACTACTACGCGCCGGAGACGCTCCAGGAGGCGGTGACGCTGCTCCGGACCAAAGGACAGGGCGGGAAGGTCCTGGCCGGCGGCACAGACCTGGTGGTGCACATGAAGGAGGCCGGGCTGCGGCCCGCCTACGTGGTCAGCCTGCGGCGGCTGGAGGCGCTGCGCGCCGTCCGCACGGACCCGGACGGGACGCTGCACATCGGCCCGCTGGTGAGCATGGCGGAGGCCGTCACCCACCCGGAGGTAGGCGGGCGGTACCCCATCATCGCCGATGGCGCCGGGGTGGTGGGCTCCGTGCAGACCCGCAACATGGCCACCGTGGGGGGCAACCTGTGCAACGCCGCGCCCTCCGCGGACACGGCGCCGCCGCTGCTGGCGCTGGACGCCTCGGTCCGCATTGCCGGCGCGGGGGCCAACGGCGCCACGGCGGAGCGCACCGTCCCCCTGGCGGAGTTCTGGACGGGCCCGGGGCAGACCGTGCTGGGGCCGGACGAGCTCCTGGCGGACATTGTGGTGCCGCCGCAACCCGCCCGCTCCGGCGGCTACTACGAGCGCCACACACCGCGCAAGGAGATGGACATTGCAGTGGTGGGCGTGGGGGTGCAGCTCTCGCTGACGGAGGACGGACGGATCGGGGACGTGCGCATCGCCCTGGGGGCGGTGGCGCCCACGCCGGTCCGGGCGGTCCGGGCGGAGGAGGTCCTGCGGGGCCGGGCGCCGGAGCCGGAGCTGCTGGAGGAGGCCGGCCGCACGGCGGCGGGCGAGGCGCGGCCCATCTCCGACGTGCGCGGCTCCGCAGAGTTCCGGCGGGAGCTGGTGCGCGTGATGACGCGGCGGTGCCTGGAGCGCGCGC
>DATCLE010000280.1:0-4571 GCA_036564075.1 Dehalococcoidia bacterium | reverse complement strand
CCCCCACCCCCGGCCCCTCCCCCGAATTCGGGGGAGGGGTGCAGGGGAGGGGGGCCGTGATCATGCTGCGCCCTTCCACCGCGGTGGAAGCGGTGGAAGGAGAGGGAGCGAAGGATCTGGCAGGGCGACGTTAGATCCTTCGTCCTTCCCGGGAAGGACGAAGGACGACAGGAGGACCGTAGGTGGGGCGGGTTTCAAACCCGCCCCCACGGGCGGGGGTGGTGCCCGCGCCGGGAACGGGTCAGGTGGCCAGGGCCGCGCGCAGACGGGCCGCCAGCTCCTCGATGCGGCCCGGCTCCACGGGCTCGCCGCGCTCCAGGAAGCGGAAGATGCCCACGCCCCGGCCGATGGCGGGGACGTGGGGCTGGATGGGCAGGAAGTGGACGTGGAGGTGGGTGGCCCCCTCGGTGATGCTCACCACGTAGGTCTGGCCGGCGCCCAGCACGTCCCGCAGGGCGGCGTCCACGCGCGCCGCCAGGCCGCCCAGGGCGGCGGCCTCCTCCGGCGTGAGGTCCGCGGGGCGCTCCACGTGGCGGACGGCGTAGAGGAGCAGGTGGCCGGGGAGGGGCGTGTCTTCGTTGTGGACCAGTCGCCAGCCGCCGGCGTCCAGGATGACGCCGCCGGGCAGCGAGGCGGCCTGGGCGACGGCGGTGCAGGCGCGGCAGGCGCCGCCCGCCGCGTGGGCGGTGGTCATGGCACGGCCTCCCGGTGCTCCTGTGCCCACCTTAGCGTGCGCCGGCGCCGGGGGCAAGGCGGGGGCTGGCGCGGCGGGGCCGGCTCGTCGTAGGGTGGAGGAGAGCCGGTGACGTGGGGGCTGTGCCGTGGACGCGTGGGTGGCCGGGTACCTGGACAGGATGCCGTCCGGGCCGAAGCTGGCGGCGGACCTGCTGGCACGGATGGTGGAGCGGGATGTCACGGCGGGCCGGGGCAGGGCGCTGGCGTACCACGCCGCCCTGCTGGGCCAGGAGGCGGGGGCGCTGCTGACGCTGCTGCGGGACCTGGCGCTGGAGGGCGCCGGCGAGGGGCCGCTACGGGCGGTGACGGAGACGCGGGTCCCCC
Organism: Dehalococcoidia bacterium; assembly: GCA_036564075.1. GTDB lineage: Bacteria > Chloroflexota > Dehalococcoidia > DATCLE01 > DATCLE01 > DATCLE01. The sequence continues at coordinate 3,512 of DATCLE010000280.1, read as the reverse complement.
TGCGACGGCACGCCCGGGCCACCGGCCGGCTGGCCAGGGCCATGGGGCTGGCGGCCGCCGGGGCCGGGCCGGATCTGCCGGGCGCCGAGCTCCTGGGAAGCTGGCTGGACGATCTAGCGGGCCTCCCGGAGGCGGCGGGCACAGGCGGCGCAGAGGGCGAGGCGCTGGTCCGGGAGGCCGGCGAGGCGGCGGCCGACTGCGCGCGGCTGCTGTGGCTGCTGGACCGCGCGGCCACGGACCCCGGCGACCGCGCCGCGCTGACGGGGTTGCTGGGCCGCGCCGCCGCCGAGTGGGGGCCGCGCGGCCCGGCCTACGAGCGGCTCTTCGGCGGGCGGGCGGGCCCGGGGTTGTACCGGCGGCTGCGGCCGGGCGGCGGCGCGGACGGAGAGGACGGCGGGCCGTAGGGGCCGTTAGGCCTGGCCGGGGCTGATCTGCCCGAAGAACCAGCCGTCCACGGCGTCCACCCGCCCGCGCCAGTAGGGCAGGCGGAAGCCGGCGCGGCCGTCGGCCGGGACCAGGACCACGTCCTTCAGGTGGATGAAGGCCGGCCCTTCGGCCTCGTCGCCGGGCTCCTGGGACGGTGCACCCTGGGGGTAGAGCTCATCGGCCACGGCGTGGAGCTGGGTGCGGATCTGTTCGCCCACCTCCGGCGTGCCCGCCTGGGAGGCCGCCGCCGAGAGGTCGTCGCCCAGACGGGTCAGGTACTCCCGGGCAGGCATGAGCCGGCCGGAGACGACGGCGCCGTGCACCAGGAGGGTCACGCCCATCTCCAGGCTGCCCATGTTGACGCCGCCTACGAACGAGGCTAGGAGCCAGTCGCCGCCGGGCTCCTCGGGCATGGCACCACCTCCGGGGGAGTTGCGAGGCCAGCATAGGACGCCGGCGGGCTGGGGGCAAGCGGCGGGAGGGCCCGCCGAGACGGGAGCGGGATGCAGGGCGAAGGGACGCAGACGGGACAGGTGCCGGCCGCCGGGCCCGCCCCGGCGCCGGGCTCCGTGCGGGAGGTGGCGGCCCTCTTCCTGAAGCTGGGGACCATCGCGTTCGGCGGTCCGGCGGCGCACATCGCCCTCATGCGCCAGGAGGTGGTGGGGCGCCGTCGCTGGGTGACGGACCAGCACTTCCTGGACCTGCTGGGCGCCACCAACCTCATCCCCGGCCCCAACTCCACAGAGCTGGCCATCCACCTGGGCTACCTGCGGGCGGGCTGGCGGGGTCTCCTTGCCGCCGGGACCTGCTTCATCCTCCCGGCCATGCTGCTGGTGCTGGGCTTCGCGTGGGCGTACGTGGAGTACGGCTCCACGCCGGAGGTGACGTGGCTGCTGTACGGCATCAAGCCGGTGATCATCGCGGTGGTGGCGCAGGCGCTGTGGGGCCTGGCCCGCACGGCGGTGCGGGGCCCGCTGGCGGCGGCGGTGGGCCTGCTGGTGCTGGCGCTCTACCTGCTGGGCTTCAACGAGATCGCGCTGCTGTTCGGCGGGGGGCTGGTGGCCATGGCGCTGACCGTGGCGCGGCGCCTCCGGCCGGGGACGGGCGCAGCCGCCGCCGTCCCGCTGCTGGCGCTGCCGGCCCCGACGGTGCTGGCGGCGGCGCCGGCGCCCTACAGCCTGCTCACCCTGTTCCTGACGTTCCTCAAGATCGGCGCGGTGCTGTACGGCTCCGGCTACGTGCTGCTGGCGTTCCTGCGCAACGACTTCGTGGTGCGGCTGGGCTGGCTGACGGACCAGCAGCTGCTGGACGCGGTGGCCGTGGGGCAGTTCACGCCGGGGCCGGTCTTCACCACGGCTACCTTCGTGGGGTACCTGGTGGGCGGGCTGCCGGGGGCCGTGGTGGCCACCGTTGGGATCTTCCTGCCGTCGTTCCTCTTCGTGGCGGCGCTGAAGCCGCTGGTGCCGCGGCTGCGGGCCTCGCCGTGGACGGGGGCGTTCCTGGACGGCGTGAACGTGGCCGCCCTGGGCCTCATGGCGGCCGTGACGTGGACGCTGGCGCGGGACGCGGTGGTGGACCCGCTGACGGGGGCGCTGGCCGTGGCGGCGGGGGTCCTGCTGATCCGGTTCCGCGTGAACTCCGCGTGGCTCATCGCCGGGGGCGGAGCCATCGGCGTGCTGACACGGCTGGCCTTCTGACGGCGGACGTCAGGAGGCGGCGGGCGCCAGCGACGCCAGCGGCACCGAGCGGTCCGCCAGGCGACCGGCGATGCCGGCGGCGGGGACCTTCGCCTCCACCAGGGCGCGGGCGGCGTCCGTCTCGTCGAAGTTGTTGACGTGGAGCGCCGCCACGATGCGGCCTTCGTGCACGTAGTAGGCGCCGAAGGAGCCCTCCTCCGGGCGCCCCCGCAGGATGAGGTCCTCCCACTGCGGGGCGTGGCCCAGGTACTCCATCCCCACGTCGAACAGGTCCGAGTAGAAGTACGGCGCGCGACGGATGGGCGTCTCCTGGCCCAGCATGTTGAGGGCCGCCACCTCGCCGGTATCGATGGCGTTCTGCCAGTGCTCCACGTGGAGGCGCTGGTTGTAGAGGGGGTGGTAGAAGTTGATGCAGTCCCCCGCGGCGTAGACGTCCGGCCGGCTGGTGCGCATGTGCTCGTCCACCAGGACGCCGCGGTCCACCTGGAGCCCGGCATCGATGGCGAGGCTCGTCTCCGGGTCCACGCCGATGCCGATGACCACCATCTCCGCGGGGAGGACCTTGCCCTTCTTGGTGATGACGGCGGAGACGCGCTCCCCCGTGGAGACGGTGCCGTCCTGGCTCTCCAGGCCGGCCACCTCGTCCTCCGTGACGATGGTGACGCCGCGGTCCGCCAGGGCCTGGTGGAAGTAGCGGCCCATCTCGTCGCCGAAGAGGTGGGCCCAGAGGATGGACTGCAGCTCGACGATGGTGACGCGCAGGCCCATCTGGGTGAGGGAGGCGGCCACCTCCGCGCCGATGAAGCCGCCGCCCACCACCACGGCGGTGCGGTGGGCTCGGGCGGCGGCCTGTATGCGCTGGGAGTCCGCCACGGTGCGCAGGTAGAAGACTTCGCCCAGTTCCGCGCCGGGGACGGGCAGGAGCCGGAGGGAGGCGCCGGTGGCCAGGAGGAGCCGCCGGTAAGGGAGGACCTCCCCGGTGTGCAGGCGTACGGTCCGGGCCTCCGGGTCCACGGCCTCTACGGTGTGGCCGGTCAGGAGCTCGATGTCCTGGTCCCGGTAGAAGGCTGCCGGCTGGACGGCGATCTCCTCCTTGGGCGTCTCGCCGCGGAGGAAGTCTTTGGAGAGGGGCGGCCGGTTGTAGGGCAGCTCCGGCTCCGCGCCGACGACGGCGATACGGCCGCGGGCGCCGTGGCGGCGGAGGGTCTCGGCGGCGGTGGCGGAGGCGAGCCCTCCGCCCACCAGCAGGAAGTCGACGGGTTCAGGGCGTTGCATGGCGTTCCTCCTGGGTGGTCCTTAGGATACCAGACCGGCGGGCGGAGGGATCCCTGCCTGGACGGGGTATTTTGGGCAGGCGGCCCATCCACGGGTGTACGCCTGGAGGAGTGG
>DATCLE010000279.1:0-2832 GCA_036564075.1 Dehalococcoidia bacterium | reverse complement strand
CCTCGATGCCCACCAGGCTACGCACCGGCTTCCTCCCGGGTCAACTCCAGGAAGACCTCCTCCAGGGAGGCCTCCACGGGCCGCAGCTCTGCGAGGTAGACGCCCTGCTCCGCCAGGGCCCGGTTCAGCCGCGCCGCCTCGGAGCCGGGGAGCGCCACGTCCACGGCGTCGCCGGTGCGGGAGAGGCCTTCCACCCACGGGATGGAGCGGAGCGCCCGCTCCAGGGCCTCCGGGTCCTCCGCCCGCAGCCGCAGGGCGCGGCCGCGGCCCAGGAGGGCCGCCACGTCGCCCTCCGCCACCAGTTCGCCGCGCTGGAGGATGGCCACGCGGTGGCAGACCTGCTGGACCTCGTGCAAGAGGTGGGAGCAGAGGAAGACGGCGCGGCCCTCCGCCGCCAGGCGGGGGATGAGCTCCCGCACCTCCCGTTGGCCGGAGGGGTCCAGTCCGTTGGTGGGCTCGTCCAGGATCACCAGCCGGGGGTCCCGCAGCAGCGTGAAGGCGATGCCCAGGCGCTGCTTCATGCCCAGGGAGTAGGTGCCGTACCGGTCGCGGTCGCGGTCCGCCAGGCCCACCAGCTCCAGGAGCTCGTCGATGCGGCGGTCCGGCACGCCGCCGATGGCCCGCGCCAGGATCCGCAGGTTGTCGCGCCCGGAGAGGTAGGGGTAGAAGGCCGGGCCTTCGATGATGGCGCCCACGTGCCGCAGCACGCCCCAGGGGTCCGTGGCCAGGTCCGCGCCGAAGCCGTGGATGCGGCCGGAGGTGGGCCGCACCAAGCCCAGCAGCATGCCCACGGTGGTGGACTTGCCCGCGCCGTTGGGCCCCAGGAAGCCGAAGACCTCCCCGGGCCGGACGGCGAAGGAGACGTCCTTGACGGCGGTGATCCGGCCGTACCGCTTGGTGAGGCGCTCGGCGCGGAGGACGGGCTCGACGTCGGGGGCGGGAGGCGCGGACGCGGGCAAGGCGTGACGTCTCCTGCGGAGGGTTGCTCGGGGGCATTATAGGGGGCGGACGGCGTTACGGGCCAGTCGCCCGCCTCAGACCCGGCGCCCTACCACGAAGGCGCCCAGTTGCCGCAGCTCCGCCAGCGCCTCCGGCCGGGGGTGGAGCCCCTCCAGATCGCCGTACGCCTCCTCCATGAGCCGCGACGCCAGCGCCTCCGCCTCCCGGCGGGCGCCGGTGCGCTCCAGCACCGCCAGCACCTCCGCCGCCTCCTGCGGCGCCACCCGCTCCTGCCGGTAGATGGCCCGCAGCCGGTCCCGGTCCGCGCCCTGCGCCGCCGCGAAGGCGTACACCACGGGGTAGGACTTCTTGCGGTCCGTGATGTCCTGGCCCACGGGCTTGCCGGTGCCGGGTTCGCCCCAGATGCCCAGCACATCGTCCCGGATCTGGAAGGCCAGTCCCAGCTTGGTGCCGAAGGCCTGCACCCGCGCCACGGCCGGCGGCGCCAGCCCCGCCAGCAGCCCGCCGATGCCGGCGGCGGCGCCCATGAGGGCGCCCGTCTTGCCCTCCACCATGGCCAGGTACTCCTGGACGTCTACGTCCAGCCGGTCCTGGAAGGCCAGGTCCCGGTACTGGCCCTCGCAGAGGCGGAGGCATGCCGCGTCGAACAGGCGGGCGGCGGAGAGCACCGTCTCCGCGTCCACGCCCTCCTCCCGCAGCCGGTACAGGGTGTAGCGGGCCAGGGAGAACAGGCCGTCGCCGGCGTTGACGGCGTGGGGCACCCCCCAGAGGCGCCAGACGGTGGGGCGGCCGTGGCGCTCCTCGCTGGCGTCTTCGATGTCGTCGTGGATGAGGGTGAAGTTGTGGAGCAGCTCCACCGCGGCGGCGGCGGGCGCGGCCTGGTCCGCCTCGCCGCCGAAGGCCTCGCACACCAGGAGGCAGAGGGCGGGCCGGAGCATCTTGCCGCCGACCGCCGGGGCCGGGTTGCCGCGCTGGTCCTCCCAGCCCAGGTGGTACCGCATCATGCCGTAGAGCGGCAGCGGGCGGTCCTCCAGCGCGGCGCGCATCTCCGCCAGGACTCGGTCTCGGTAGCGGCTCAGGGCCGCCGGTGCCTCCACGGCTGCCTCCTGGGTGGACCTCCCCCGTCCATTCTAGCAGAGGGGCCGCCGGGCTACCGGACCTCCAGCCGGCCCTGCATCTGCGCGGGGTGGAGCTCGCACCGGAAGTGGTAGGTGCCCGGCTGGGACGGCGCCTCGAAGGTCAGCCGGTCCGACTGTCCCCCGGCGATGACGTCGCCCTGGGCGATGAGCCCGCCCTCCGCCGAGCGGTAGAAGGCCAGTTGGTGCGGCACGGCGTCCCGGTTGCGGAAGACCACGGTGACCTCCCGGCCGGCCTCCACGGTGACGGCGTCCACGTTGAAGGCCGTGCCGGACGCCTCCACCTCCACCGCCTCCGGCGGCGGCGCCGCCGTGGCCTGGGCGGCCGGGCCGCTCCCCGGCGGCGCCGCCGTCACGGCGGGCTCCGGGGTCTCGCTGCCGCCGCCGCAGGCAGCCGCCAGGACGGCGGTGGCCAGCACGGCCAGGGCCGCCCGCCGGAGCGAGCGGGACGCGGGGAAGGGGCTGCGGCCTCCGTACATGGCAGGCTCCGGGCCGCCGGACCGCGCGGTCAGCGGCAGCGGGACGGCTCCTCTCCGGCGGCGGCCTCGATCTCGCCGATCTTCCCCACGCGGCGCGCGTGGCGCCCGCCCTCGAACTCCGCCTCCAGGAACGCCCGGACCAGCTCCTCCGCCAGCCCCGGGCCGATGGCCCACGCCCCCAGGCAGAGGACGTTGGCGTCCGTGTGCTGGCGGGCCCGCCGCGCGGAGAACGTGTCGTGGCAGAGGGCGGCGCGGAC
>DATCLE010000278.1:0-7278 GCA_036564075.1 Dehalococcoidia bacterium | reverse complement strand
GGGGGCCGGGTCACGGGGCCCGGCCACGCCGATGCGGAAGGGAGGAGCCGTGGTCGGACTGCTGTGGTTGCTGTTCTTCGTGCTGCTGGTCCTCTGGCTGGTGGGGTTCTCCGTGAACTGGGGGGCGTTCATCTGGCTCCTGCTGGTGGCGGCGGTGGTCATCCTGGTGCTGAACCTCATCACGGCCGTCACGCGCGGCCGCTGGTACTGACGCCGCGGCCTGACGGAGAGGGAGGAGACGGTGCTGCTGGGTCTGGTGAGGACGGTCTTCGGCGTGATCTGGGCCGTGGTCCTGGTGCTGGTGGGCGGGCGCTTCCTGGCGCTCCTGGCCAACGCCAACCGGGACAGCGAGATCATCCAGCGGCTCTACGACTGGAGCGAATTCTGGGTACAGCCGTTCTTCGGCATCCTGAACCTCAGCAACGAGGCGGTGAACGAGACGGGCGGCGTCTTTGAGCCGGCGTCGCTCATCGCCTTCGTGGTCTACTTCCTGCTGGGCCTGGCGGTGCTGGCGCTGCTGGGCGTGCCGCTGGGCGGCTGGCGCCGGACGGCCTGAGGGTCCGCGCACAGAGACGGGAGGGGGAGCGGCACCGCTCCCCCTCCCGTCCGTTCCGGCGGCGGACCTAGCTCCGCATGCCGCGGGCTTTGGGGCCCAGCCGGGTGGCCTCCAGCTCGTACGCGTGCTCCACCCACTGGCAGAGCAGGGGCCGCGTATCCCGCGGGTCGATGATCTCCTCGATGCCGAAGGCCTCCGCCGTGCGGAAGGGTGAGCGCACCAGGTTCATCCGTTCCTCGATCTCCCGCCGCAGCGCCTCCGGGTCCTCCGCGTTCTCCAGGTCCCGCCGGTACGCCGCCTCAATGCCGCCCTCCAGCGGCAGGGAGCCCCAGTCGCCGGAGGGCCAGGCCACGCGGAAGTTGTACCGCGCGTGGTTCATGTGGCCGGCGCCCGCCACGCCGTAGACGCGCCGCACCAGCACCGCCGCCAAGGGCACGGTGGCCTGGTAGACGGCTGCCAGCGCCCGCGCGCCCTTGCGAATGGTGCCGGCCCGCTCCGCCGCCGTGCCAATGACGAACCCCGGCTGGTCCACCACGTTCACCACGGGCAGGTGGAAGGTATCCGCCAGGTCCACCATGCGGGTCAGCTTCTCGGAGCCGTCCGCGTCCAGGCCGCCGCCGTAGAAGTACGGGTCGTTGGCCAGCACGGCCACGGGGTACCCGTTCAGCCGGCCCAGCCCCGTCACCACCGACCGCCCGTAGAAGGGCGCGATCTCGAAGAAGGAGTCACGGTCCAGCACGGCGGCCAGCAGCCTGCGCACGCGGTACGGCCGTCGCCGGTCCCGGGGGATGATAGAGAGCAGCTCCTCCTCCCGGCGGCAGGGGTCGTCCGCCGGTTCCGCGCGGGGCGGGAGCTGCCAGACGTTCTGGGGCAGGTAGGAGAGGAACGCCCGGATCTGGCGGAAGGCGTCGTCCTCGTCCTCCGCCTCGTTGTCCACGGCGCCGCTCTCCCGCACGTGGATGTGGGAGCCGCCCAGCTCCTCCTTGGTCACCTCCTGGCCCATGCCGCGCGCCACCACCGGCGGCCCGGCCACGAAGAGCTGGGAGGTGTCCTTCACCATCACGGAGAAGTGGGAGGTCACCACCCGCGCGGCGCCCAGTCCGGCCACGGGACCCAGCGCCGCGGCCACCACCGGGATCTCGCTGAGGGAGGCCACCACCGTGTCCCAGGCAGGGTTGGCGGGCACGTAGGTGCGGCCCAGCGTGCCCAGCGTGCGGACGCTGCCGCCGCCGCCCGTGCCGTCCACCAGCCGGACCATGGGCACCCGCAGCTCCCGGGCCATCCGCTCGCTGTAGGCCTGCTTGCCGCCGATGGAGCCGTCGGCGGCGCCGCCGCGGACGGTGAAGTCGTCGCCGCCCACCACCACGCGGCGGCCGTTGATGCGCCCCCAGCCCATGACGAAGTTGGCCGGCCGGAACGCCTTGAGCTGCGTCCCTTCGTACTCGGCGGAGCCGGCCAGCGCCCCCACCTCATGGAACGAGCCGGGGTCCAGCAGGCGCTGGATCCGCTCCCGCACCGTGAGCCGCCCGTTCTCGTGCTGGCGCCGGACGCCTTCCGGGCCGCCCATCTCCTGCGCCAGCGCCAGCCGGCGGCCCAGCTCTTCGATCTCCGGTTGCCAGACCATGGTCTCCCCCTCCGGGCCCGCCGGGCCTCCGCGCCCCGCGGGCCCCCTGGCATTCTAGCAGAGACGGCGACGGCGGGCGGCGCGAGGGCCGCCGTCTCACCCCTGGTGGGAGACGGGGTTATCGGACGTGTGGCCCTGCGCCGCCGCCCTGGCGGCGGAGCCGTGGTCCTGGATGGCCTTCAGCACCGCCTGCTGGGCCCCGCCCATGAGCTGCGCCTTGTTGGCTTCCGTCCACGCCGCGGAGCGCCGGATCCAGGAGGTGAGGTCCTGCACCTCCGGCATCACGTACCGCGCCATCAGCTCGTAGCTGCGCAGCGTCTGCTCCCGGCCGGCCCACTCGTGCGCCAGCCCCAGCACGCAGCCGAACCCGCCGGAGATCTCCTGGAGGGTGCGGATGCGCTCCACCGCGTCCTCCGGCGTGCCGATGACCGCCACGCCCATCTCGTTCATCCGCTCCGCCAGCTCTCGGCCGGACGCCGCCTCCTGCCGGTTGGGCGTGCCCAGGGTGCGGACGAAGTAGTCGTTGTTCCAGCGCAGGAGGCCCTCCTCCACGTCCCGCAGGGCCTCCTCCCGGGACTCCGCCAGGTGGAACGGCACCACCACGCGCCAGGTCCGCCGGTCCGGCGCGGGCCGGCCGGCGGCGGCCGCCGCCTCCTCACAGAAGGACCACTGGGTGGGCAGCGCCGCCAGCCCCTCCCGCGTGTACGACGCCACCGAGAGCACGCCGGTGCCGTACTTGCCGGCGCACGTCATCCCCGCGGGGCTGATGGTGGAGGCCACCGCCAGGGGCATGGTGGGCCGCTGGTACGGCTTGAGCTGGAGCTGCGCCTCATGCAGCTGGAACCAGTCGCTCTGGTAGGTGACGGGCTCCTCCTCCGTCAGCAGGCGGATGATGACGCCCAGCGCCTCGTCCATCATGGCCCGCTGGCGGGCGGGGTCCAGGCCCAGGAAGCGCGCATCGCCCGGGAGGGCGCCGGGCCCCACGCCCAGCATGGCACGGCCCCGCGTCAGGTGGTCCAGCAGGACGATCCGGTCCGCCACGTGGAACGGGTGGTGGTACGGCAGGCTGACCACGCCGGTACCCAGCCGGATCCGCCGCGTGCGCTCCCCCGCCGCCGCCAGGAAGACCTCCGGGCTGGCGATGATCTCCCAGCCGCCGGAGTGGTGCTCCCCCACCCAGACCTCATCGTAGCCCAGCTCATCCAGCCACTGGATGAGCTCCAGATCACGGCGCAGCGCCAGGGTGGGGTTCTCGCCCGCCCGGTGGAACGGGGCCATGAAGATGCCGAATTCCAGGCGTTCCGGGACCATACGCTCCCCCTGCACGTTCCGGGCTCGCCGGAGGTTCGGAGGGCATGGTACCACCGGCGGGGCCAGCCATGGAAGCCGGGACCTTACCGGACGGTTGTTCAACGCGGCGGATCGGCGTACACTGGCAGCAACCTCAACGGCAATCCCGGGAGGGCGCGACCATGAGCGAGGCGGCCACGGCCGGCGGGACCCCGGCCTTCACCCTCTTCGACGAGGCGACGGCGCAGAACCCCTACCCCACCTACGCCCGCCTGCGACGGGAGGCGCCCGTCTCCCGCATCGGTAGCGCGGGGCTGTGGGCGGTGGCCCGCTACCAGGACGTGGTGCGCATCCTGCGGGACCCGGAGACCTTCTCCTCCGTGGTGGGCGCCAAGCAGCTCAGCGGGGAGCAGGTCCAGCCCTCCATGCTGTTCAGCGACCCGCCTATCCACACGCGCCTACGCGGCCTGGTGGCCAAGGCCTTCACCCCGCGCGTGGTGGAGCTCCAGCGTCCCGCCGTCCAGGCCTACAGCAACCGCCTCATCGACGCCATGCTGGCCCGGGACGAGGCGGACGTGGTGGCGGACCTGGCCTACCCCCTGCCGGTGCAGGTCATCGCCACCATGCTGGGCGTGGCCGACGGCGACCTGGCCACCTTCAAGCGCTGGTCCGACGCCATCATCGAGCACCTGGGCGTGCTCATCGTCACCGGCGACGACAGCGCCCTGGCGGACGTGAACCGGGACATGGACGCCTACTTCCGGGAGCGGCTGGCCAAGCTGCGGCGGGAGCCGGAGGACAACCTGCTCAGCGAGCTGGTCCACGTGGAGACGGAGGACGGCCGGCTCACGGAGGACGAGCTGCTCATGTTCTGCCGCCTCCTCCTGGTGGCCGGGAACGAGACCACCACCGGGCTCATCGTCAACGCGGTGCGCGCCTTCGCAGAGTTCCCGGAGGCGCTGGACCGTGTGCGCTCGGACCTGCGCCTCCTGCCCGGCGCCATCGAGGAGGCGCTGCGCTACTACGCGCCGTTCCAGGCCACCTTCCGCCGCGCCACGCGGGACGTGGAGGTGGCCGGCCAGCTCATCCGCGCCAACGAGCGGCTCCTGGTGCTGCTGGCCTCCGCCAACCGGGACGAGACGGTCTTCCCCCGGCCGGACGAGTTCGACATCACCCGGGAGCCCAACCGGCACGTCTCCTTCGGCATGGGGATCCACTACTGCGTGGGGGCGCCGCTGGCGCGGCTGGAGGCGCAGGTGGCGCTGGGGACGCTGCTGCCGCGCATCCGCCGCGTCCACGTGACGGAGACGGAGGCCGGGCAGTTGCTCCGCCCCGGCGGGCCCAAGTCCTTCCGCGTCCGCTTCGAGGCGGCGTAGCGCCGCCGGCCGCCGCGGCCTACCCCTCCCCGTGCACCTCCCGCACCTTCCGGAAGGCGGCGTCCGTCACCTCCAGCGTGGCGCGGATATCCTCCTCCGTGTGGGCGGCGGAGAGGAACCAGTTGTGCCACGGGTGCAGGTAGACCCCGCGCCGGGCCGCCTCCCCCGTGAAGGTGAACGCCCGCTCAAACTTGCGGTCCGCCTCAAAGCTCAGGAAGGGCACCTGCACGGGCCCCGTCTGCCGGATCCGCAGCCCGTGGGACGCCGCCTGCGCCGCCAGCCCCTCCCGTAGCAGCCGCCCCGCGCGCTCCATGCGGGCCAGGGCGTCCGTCTCCCGCAGGACGGTGATGGTGGCGATGGCCGCCGCCATGGGGACGCCGGAGAACCAGTAGGAGCCGGTGGCGTAGACCCGTGACGCCGCCTCCCGCAGGAACTCCCGCCCGACGGCCGCGGCGATGGGGTAGCCGTTGGCGATGGCCTTGCAGTAGGCGGAGACGTCCGGCGGCACCCCCAGCGGCTCCCAACTCCCGCCCAGGCTCAGCCGGAAGCCGGCCCGCACGTCGTCCAGGATGAGCACGGCGCCCGCCTCGTCGCAGAGGGCCCGCAGGCCGCGGGCGAAGGCGGGGTCCACGTCCTCCTGGTCGTGGAAGGCGTCGTGGCGGAAGGGTGAGACCAGGACCGCAGCCAGGTCGTCCCCCGCGCGGTCCGCCGCGCGCCGGACGCTCTCTAGATCGTTGAAAACGTAGGTGAGCTGGTTGGCGGTGTCCTCCGGCGTGACGCCCGTGGGGACCGGCGTGCACCAGGGCGCCGCCCCGTGGTAGGCGCCCTCCGCCCGCAGGATGGTCTTGCGGCCGGTGTGGGCCCGCGCCAGCGTCACGGCGAAGGTGGTGGCGTCCGTCCCGTTCTTGGCAAACCACGCCCAGTCCGCGTGGGGCGTGATCTCCACCAGCAGCTCCGCCAGCTCCACCCAGCGCTCCGTGGGGCCGTTGAAGCAGTCGCCCCGGGCCGCCTGCTCCGCCGCCGCCCGCTCCACAGCCGGGTGCCGGTGCCCCAGCACAATGGGCCCGTAGGAGCAGAGGTAGTCGATGTACTCGTTGCCGTCCACGTCCCAGACGCGGCAGCCGCGCCCTTGGGCGAAGAACTGCGGGAAGCCCTCCGGCAGCCGGTCCGCGGCCTGGTGGCCGTAGACGCCGCCGGGCACCACGCGCTTCGCCCGCTGCCGCAGGTCCGTGTCCCGGGCGTAGGTGTGGGTCCGCATGGCCATGGCACGGGCTCCTTTCCTACGGGACCTCCGGCCAGCGGGGGTGCCACGGCCGCTCCCGCTGGAAGGCCGCGGCGGCGCGGAGCACCAGGTCGTCCCGGTGCCACGGCCCCACGATCTGCATGCCGATGGGCAGCCCGGCGCGGGAGAGCCCTACCCGCACCGAGGCAGCGGGCTGCCAGGTCAGGTTGAAGGGGATGGTGAACGCCGCCACCCCCGCGGGCGGCAGCCGCCGGCCGTCGATCTCGACCGGGAACGGGCCCTTGGCGGGCGGCGCCTCAAAGGGCGTGGTGGGGGTGATCAGCAGGTCCACCCGCTGGAAGAGCTCCGCGCTCCAGCGGGCCACCCGCATGCGGGCCCGGGCCAGCTCCCCCCAGCGCTCCGGCGTCATCTCCCACGCCGCCCGCAGCCCCTGCACGTAGCTCCGCGGCAGGTCCTCCCCGTGGCGCGTGATGACCTCGTGCCAGCGGCCCGCGATGTCGAAGTTGCCCGTCATGGCCCACGCCGCGCCCGCGGGCTCCGGCCCGTCCGCCACCTCGAACACCTGGTGCCCCAGGGCGCGGAAGACCCCGACCGCCTCCTCCACCGCCTCCGCCACGTCCCGTTGCACCGGCACGTAGCCGAAGTCCCGCGCGTAGGCGATGCGCAGGCGCGGCAGCGGCTCCCGCAGCGCCTCCCGGTAGGAGAGGCCCGGCGGCGGCAGCGAGCGCGGGTCCTCCGGCGCGGGGCCCGCCGTGACATCCAGGAAGAAGGCGGCGTCCTCCACCGTCTTGGTCAGGGGGCCGTAGACCGCCGTCTCCACGTACTCCCAGGACGTCGATGGTCCGTGGGGGATGCGGCCGAAGGAGGTCTTCAGGCCGAAGCAGCCGCTGAAGGCCGCGGGCAGCCGGATGGAGCCGCCGCCGTCGCTGGCGGTGACCAGCGGCAGCATCCGGCCGGCCACCGCCGCCGCAGAGCCGCCGCTGGAGCCGCCGGGCGTCCGCTCCGGGTCCCAGGGGGAGCGCGTCACGCCGAACAGCAGGTTCTTGGTGATGGCCGTGTAGCCGAACTCCGGCGTGTTGGTCTTCCCCACCACAACGGCCCCGGCCGCTCGGAGCCGGCGCACCTGGACGGAATCCTCCGCCGCCACGTGGTCCTTCAGGGGCAGGCAGCCGTGGGTGGTGGGCATGCC
>DATCLE010000277.1:0-5000 GCA_036564075.1 Dehalococcoidia bacterium | reverse complement strand
GCTCAAGGGATTCTGGGAGCGGGCCGTGGCGGTGCCGGAGCCGCCTGCCCGGCCGCTCATCTACTACGACTGGTACCGCGACTTCCTCCAGTTCATGCTGGACCATGAGTGGTACACGTGGTTCGCCAAGCTTGTGGCCGTGGGCGAGGTGGCCGTGGGCATTGCCCTCATCCTGGGCGCCTTCACCGGCATCGCCGCCTTCTTCGGCGCCTTCATGAACTTCAACTTCATGCTGGCCGGCTCCGCCAGCAGCAACCCGGTCCTCTTCCTCCTGGCACTGGGCATCATCCTGGCCTGGAAGGTGGCGGGCTACATCGGCCTGGACCGGTGGCTGCTCCCGGCGGTCGGCACGCCGTGGCGGCCCGGGGCCATCTGGCCCTTCGGACGCCGGCCCGGAGGCGGCACGGCCCCGGCCGGGACGTGACCGAACGTCGAGGGTAGGCACGAGAGCAGGGCCCGGGGTACCCCCGGGCCCTGCGTCGCGTCCCCGCCGGCATGGTCCGGCCGGTTGCGGGGGGAGAGGGAACCCGCCGCGGATGTGGCTCCCCGCGCGGTGCGGGGAATTCCGGACGGCGCCATGGGACCCTGCCCGACAGATGGCGGCGCTCACGGCGGATACGCTGTAGCCTGAGGGCGGCAGAGAGGCCGCCGGATGGGAGGTCATCCACCATGCTTAAGGAGCTCGTACCGCGCCGCCGGTTCGTGGCGGGCCTTGGCCTGGCCGGACTCGGCCTGGCGGCGCTCCCTGCCTGTACAGGCTCACGGACGGCCAACGCCGAGCCCGGAACGCCGGCCGCCGGCGAAGGGCACGGCGCCACGGCCGGGGCGTCCACGGCCGAGGAGATGGACCGGCACCACGCCGAGCGCATGCGGGCGTTCCCGGCCAAGACGGAGGGTTTGGGCGGGCAGCCGCTGGCCTTCCGGATGGAGGGCGACGTGAAGGTCTTCGAGCTCACGGCGCAACCCGTCCAGTGGGAGCTGGAGCCCGGCGTTCGGAAGGAGGCGTGGGGCTACAACGGCGTCGTGCCGGGTCCGGAGATCCGGGTGACGGAAGGGGACCGAGTCCGCATCCTCTTCCGGAACGACCTGCCGGAGTCCAGCAGCATCCACTGGCACGGCGTGGTGACGCCCAACGCCATGGACGGGGTGCCGTACGTCACGCAGGAGCCCGTGAAGCCCGGTGACACCTTCACGTACGAGTTCGTGGCCCTGCCCGCGGGGAGCCACATGTACCACTCCCACCACAACGCAGCGGAGCAGGTAGCCAAGGGGCTCCTGGGAGCGTTCATCGTGGAGCCCCGTGATCCGGCGGCCCGCCCTGTCGTCGACCACGAGTACACCCTGATCTTGAACGATGGACCGCTGGGGTTCACGCTCAACGGGAAGGGGTTCCCCGCCACGCAGGCGCTCACCGCCCGGTTGGGTGAACGGGTCCTCATCCGCTTCATGAACGCCGGCACGCTGCACCACCCCATGCACCTGCACGGGATGCCCATGGAGGTGGTGGCGCGGGATGGCTGGCCGCTGCCCCAACCGTACAAGTGCGATACCATAGACCTGGCCCCCGGGACGCGGGTGGACGTGGTTGTGACGTGCGACAACCCCGGCGTGTGGGCCTTCCACTGCCACGTGCTCCCGCACGCCGAGAGCAGAGCGGGCATGTTCGGCATGGTCACCGCGCTCATCGTGGAGGGATAAGGAGCCCGGCCCCTGGCCGGAGCCGGGCAAGACTGCCGGAAGGAGGACCTTGCTGAGGATGAAGCGGACCGGAACACCCGCGCCGCGGTGGCACGCCGTCCGGAGGGTGGCGGCGTGCCGGACGTGGTGGCTGTGGGGAGCGCTGGCGGCGGCGCTCCTGCTCGTGCTGGCGCCGGCGTGCGGCGGCGGCGATAGCGGCGGGGAGGGCGTTCCCGCGGAACCGCGGACGTTCACCGATGGCCTGGGCAGGACGGTGACCGTGCCCGAACCGGCCGAGCGCGTGGTGGCGCTCAGCCCGTCCGGCGTGGAGACCCTCTTCGCCATCGGGGTCACGCCGGTGGGCCGGCCTGAGTCGGCCACTGAGCCGCCGGAGGCGCGGGCGGTGGAGAGCGTCGGGACGGCCTACCAGCCGAACCTGGAGCGGATCGCCGCGCTGACGCCGGACCTGATCCTGGCGGACGCCGCGCTCCACGCCGACCTGGTGCCACGCCTGGAGGCCCTGGGCGTACCGGTCTATGCCATGGACTTCGGCTCCGTGGACCGGGTGGTGGCGAGCCTCCGGGAGGCCGGAGAGCTGACGGGCCGGACGGAGGCCGGCGACGCGGCGGCCCGCCGCGTGGAGGAGGCCATCGATGCGGCCACGCGGAACCTGCCGGACCAGCGGCCCACCGTGGTGGCCATCATTGCCGCCGGGCAGGGGCAGTACTTCGCCGCCAAGCCCAGCTCCTACGTGGGCAGCATCCTGGACCGGCTGGGCGCCCGGAACATCGTGCGGGAGGAGGAGCCGGTGGGCCGCATTGCGGGCTACACGGCGCTGAGCCAGGAGCGCCTGGCGGAGGCCGATCCGGACGTCATTGTCTTCGTCAACCCGGTGCCGGGGGCCCCGCCGCTCTCGCGCACCCTGGCGGGTGATCCCGCGTGGGCCAACCTGCGGGCGCTGCGGGAGGGACGGGTGCTGGACGCCGACCCCGCCGTGTACGTGCAGGCGGCCGGTCCCCGCGTGGTGCAGGCCATCGATGAGCTCAGCCGGCTCCTCTACCCGGGCCAGCGTTGAGGGTGCGGCGCCGCCGGCGGCGCTGATGGCGCGGCTCCCGTGGCTGGCGGCAGCCGCGGTGCTCCTGGTGGGAGTGGGCATCGCTGCCGTCGCCACGGGGCCGCTCCTCTTCACGCCGCGGGAGGTGCTGCGCGCGCTCTTCGTGGAGGATCAGGGCCTGGCGCACCAGGTCATCTGGAACCTGCGGCTGCCGCGCGTGCTCCTGGCGGCGCTGGTGGGCGCGAACCTGGCGGTGGCGGGCTGCCTGCTCCAGGCCGTCTCCCGCAACCCGCTGGCGGACCCCTACCTCTTCGGCATCTCGGGCGGCGGCGTCCTGGCCGCCGTGGCCAGCATCACGCTCGTCCCGGCGCTCGACCCCGGTTACCGGCCGGCCATCGCATTCGGCGGGGCGCTGGCGGCGGGCGCCGTGACGTACGTGCTGGCGTGGCGGGGCGGCGTGGCGCCCGTGCGGCTGGTGCTGGCCGGCGTGGCCCTCACCTCCCTCCTCACGGCGTTCACCTCGGCGCTGCTGGTCACCTCCACGGCGTCCGCGCAGGTCGCCGTGAGCTGGCTCATCGGCGGCTTCCTGGGCCGGGGCTGGAACGACCTCCAGTGGCTCTGGCCCTACGCGGCGGCCGGCCTCCTGGCCGCGCTGCTCCTGGCCCGGGAGGCGAACATCCTGGTCCTGGGGGATGATGTAGCCACCAGCCTGGGCCAGCGGGTGGAGCCGGTGCGGGCGGCGCTCATCGCCGTGGCGGCGCTGCTGGCGGGGAGCGCCGTGAGCGTCTCCGGCCTCATCGGCTTCTTCGGGCTGGTGGTCCCGCACATCGCCCGGCTGCTGGCCGGCCCCGACTACCGGGTCCAGGTGCCGCTGGCCGGGCTCCTTGGCGCGTCGCTCCTGGTGGCGGGGGACACGGCCGCCCGGACGGTCCTGGATCCCCGGGAGTTGCCGGTGGGCGTGCTCACCGCTGCGCTGGGCGTGCCGTTCCTCCTGTACCTTGTCCGGAGGCGAACCTGATGCTCGATGCCCGTGACCTCCGCCTGGGGTACCACGGCCGCGTGGCCGTCCACGGGGTCGAGCTTCACGTTGAGCGGGGAGAGCTGGTGGCGCTGGTGGGGCCCAACGGCTCTGGGAAGTCCACGCTCCTGAAGGGCGTGGCACGGGTGTTGCGACCCCAGGCGGGGACGGTCTACCTAGACGGGAAGGCGTTGGCCCGGTTCGGCTCCCGCGAGCTAGCGCGGCGGTTGGCCCTCCTGCCGCAGTCGCCGGTGGCCCCCGACGATGTGACGGTGGCGGACCTGGTCTGGCGCGGGCGGTACCCGCACCTGGGTTTCCTGGGCCTTGCCCGCCGGCCGGACCGCGAAGCCGTGGGGTGGGCCGTCCGCGCCACGGGCCTGGCGCCGTTCCTGGACCGGCCGGTCTCCTCGCTCTCCGGCGGCGAGCGCCAGCGGGTGTGGATCGCCATGGCGCTGGCGCAGCAGCCGGATGTCCTGCTGCTGGACGAGCCCACCACGTTCCTGGACATCGGCCACCAACTGGAGGTGCTACACCTCCTGCGCAGGCTGAACCGTGAGCAGGGCCTCACCACGGTGCTCTCCCTCCAGGACCTGAATCACGCGGCGCGTTTCGCTACGCGCGTCGTGGTCCTGCAAGACGGGCGGATCCACTGCCAGGGGCCGCCGGCGGAGGTCCTGCGTCCGGACGTGCTGCGCACGGTCTTCAAGGTGGAGGCCGCCGTCGTCAACCTGCCGGGCGACCCTGCGCCGCTCATCGTACCCCGACGGCCCTGTCCGCCCGAGGTGGAACGGAGCGGCGGCCCGCCCTGAGCGGGCGACCGGGTGGGCCGCTCCGGGGCCGCCGGCTCCCCGTGGCGCCGGGCCCCGCACTCAGCGGACCGTCAGTTCGCCCACCATTCCCGGCAGGTGGTAGTCGCAGACGAAGCGGTACGTGCCGGGCCTATCGATCTTGACCTGGATCTCGCTAGATGCGCCGGGGTTCACCATCGGGTCGCTGGCGAAGTCCTTGCCCGCCGCCTCCTTCGTCTCCAGCCTCAAGTTATGGACGGCGGCACCCTCGTTCTTCAGCACCAGCGTGACCGTCTTCCCCTGCGGCACGGTGACCTGCGCTGGCTCGAAGGTGCTGTCCCTGGCCGTGATGACGATGCGCTCGCCGCCGCCGCTGCCGCCGTTGCCGCCGGCGCTCCCGCCGTCCCCACCGCTACAGGCCGCCGCCAAGAGCGCCGCCACGGCCATCACGGACGTCCCCAGC
>DATCLE010000276.1:0-12822 GCA_036564075.1 Dehalococcoidia bacterium | reverse complement strand
TGGGTGGTGGGCATGCCCGCCACGTCCTCCAGGTCCTTCACGCCCAGGGGGATCCCCTCCAGCGGTCGCGCCTCGCCGCGCATGACCCGCGCCTCTGCCTCCCGCGCCTCTGCCCGCAGCCGGTCCGGGTCCCGTAGTGCCACCACGGCGTTCAGCTTCGGGTTCAGCCGCTGGATGCGCGCCAGCGTGGCCTCCATCAGCTCCACCGGCGAGAGCCGCCGGGCGGCAATGGCCTCGCTCAGCTCGCAGAGGGTCATGTCCAGGGGATGCTCCGCCACGGCTCCACCTCCATACGCCGTCACCGGCCCTCGAAGATGCGGCGGGGGTTCTCCACCAGCATGGCGTGGATCTGCTCCTCCGTGACCCCGGCCCGGCGGAGCGCCGGGAGCACGTCGTCGCTAATGTGGGTGTAGTGCCAGTTGGGCACGTACTGGCGGATCAGCTCCGGCTGGTACCAGTCGATGTAGCAGGAGGCGTCGTGGGAGAGGACCATGCGGTCCGCGTAGCCCAGCTCGCACAGCCGCGCGATGACCGCCACCCGCCGGTCCGTGGGCAGGAACCGGTCGATGCCGAAGCGGTCCATCCCCAGGTAGGAGCCGCGCTCCGCCAGCGTCACCAGGTAGTCGATGTCCTCCGTATCGCCGCTGTGGCCGATGACCACGCGCCGTAGGTCCACCCCTTCCTGTTCGAAGATCTCCTGCTGCCGGAGCCCCTGTCGGGAGGCCGCGTGGGTGTGGGTGGAGATGGGCACGCCGGTCTGCCGGTGGGCACGGGCCACGGCGCGCAGCACCTTCTCCACCCCCGGCGTGACGCCCGGCTCGTCCGTGGCGCACTTGAGGATGGCGGCCTTCACGCCGGTGCCCTGGACCCCCTCCCGAATGTCCCGGACGAAGAGCTCCGCCATGTGGTCCGCGTCGCGGGTCTGGAAGTAGCGGGGCAGTTCGTCGTAGGTGTAGAGCCCGGTGGCCACAATGATGTTGAGGTCCACCTGGGAGGCCACCCGCTGCACCAGCGGGACGTCCCGCCCCAGTCCCAAGACCGTGAGGTCCACCATGGTGCGCACGCCGCGGGACGCCAGGGCCCGCAGCCGCTCCACCGCCGCCCTGACCTGCGCCTCCTCGTCCCAGACGGAGGGGAAGTTCTGCCGCACCCCCTCTGAGAGGACGAAGACGTGCTCGTGCATGAGAGTGACGCCCAGGTCGGCCGTGTCCACGGGCCCCTGCACCGTCTCGACCGTCGCCATCTCTTCCTCCGGACAGCGGCTGCCCCGCGGGCCGTGCGGGCTCCTCCCCTACTGGGCCAGCCTCAGCGCGCCCGGCACCACGGACACCTCCACCGGCGTCGGCCCCATGACCTCGCCGTCCAGGTCGAACCAGGCGCCCTCCCCATCAATGCGGACCGTCCGGGCGCTCTCCCGCCAGACCTCCGGCCGGCCCAGGTGCTTGCCGCGGTAGACCAGGCCCAGGAGCAGCAGCAGCTTCCGGCGGGTCACCGCCCGGACGCCCACCACGTCCAGGAGCCCATCGTCCAGGGCGGCGCCGGGCGCCGCGTGCATCCCGCCGCCGAAGTACTCCCCGTTGAAGACGGTGAGGGCCATGGCGGCGGCCTCCTCCTCCCGGCCGTCCAGGCTCCAACGGAACGGACGGTTCACCGGGCCGCGCAACTTGATGAGCGTGTGGGCCACGTACGGCAGCGTACGGCCCAGGCGCTTCCACGCGCGGTGGCCTGCCGTCACGGAGCGGTTCACGTCCGTCACAAAGCCGGTGCCGCACTCCAGGAAGAAGTAGCGCTGGCAGCGTTCGGTGCCGTTGGTCCACGTTGCCAGGCCGGCGTCCAGCGGCCGCTCCTGCCCGGCTGCCAGGCAGACCACCGCGTGGCGGGCGTCCGCCAGCCCGGCGCAGCGGGCCAGGTCACGGCCGGTGCCGGTGGGGATGATGCCCAATCGCGCCCCGGCCCCGGCCTGGAGCAGGCCGTTGCCCACCTCGTTCACCGTGCCGTCGCCCCCCACGGCGATGACCAACGGCGCGCCGGCCGCCGCCGCCTCCCGTGCCAGGCGGATGCCGTCGCCGGGGCCGGCGGTGACGCGGACCTCCACGTCCAGGCCGCGGTCCAGGAGCAACTGGTGGATGGCCGGCCAGCGCTTGCGGCTCTTGCCGCCGCCGGCCACGGGGTTGACGATGGCAACCGGGCGCACGCTCTCCCTCCCGCGGCGGGCGCCCCTCGCCGTTGCCGGGCGCCGCCCCGTGCTGCGATTCTACAACCGTCGCGCAAGGGAGGGGGATGGGGCGGGACCGGGCCCTCTCGGCCAATCTGGGAGAAAACTATACTTAAAGTATAATTTGACCGGCAAAGTGTAACTGGAGTTGCATCGGTTCACGCATGAAGACAGATGATCTGAAGAACAGCCCCTGCGGCCGCGTCCCCCCGCTCACAGCCCCGTGAACGCCACCGTCCGCACGGTCCGCGTGCCCGCGTCCACTACCCGCACGGCGTGGTTGTTCGTATCGGCCACGTAGAGCCGCCCCTCCGCCGCGCTGAGGCCGCCCGGCTCGTCGAACTGGGGCGCCTCCCCGTCCCGCAGGCCCGCCTCCCCCGTGCCCAGGAACGTCGCCGCCGTGCGCGCGTCGGGGTCGATGACCTTCACCTTGTGGTTGTACGTGTCCGCCACGTAGAGGCGGCCGTCCAGCCACGCCACGCCCAGCGGGTGCTGGAGCCGGACCTCGTCGCCCCGGCCGTCCGTATCGCCGAACTCGAACAGGCCCCTGCCCACCACCGTGTGCACATCGCCGTCGGCGCGGAGCTCCGTCCACCGGACGCCGCTGGCCTCGCTATCGGCGAAGAAGAGGCGGCCGCCCGCCGCCGCCAGCCCGCTGGGCTGCGCCAGCGCCGCCTCCAGCCGCGTCCCGTCCACGATGTCCTCCCAGCCGCTCCCGGCGAACGGCTCCAGCCAGCCGTCCTGCGGGTCGTACCGCCAGATCTGGTGCGAGCCCGCCATGGCAATGTAGACCGCCCCGTCCACGGCCAGCACGTCCCACGGCGAACGCAGCGCCACCTCCGGGCCCAGCCCCGGCGCCATGAGCCCCCGCGCCAGCTCCCCCGTGCCGGCCACCGTCCGCACCGTGCCCGCCGCCAGGTCCACCGCGCGGACGGCGTGGTTCCCCGTATCCGCCACGTACAGCACGTCCCCCGCCAGCGAGAGCCCGTGGGGGTGCCGGAAGGCCGCCGTCTCCAGGGGGCCGTCCCGGAACCCCTCCCCGCCGCCGGCGACCGCCTCCACCCGCGCCGTCCCGCCGTCCTCGGAGAGCCGCGCCAGGAGGACCCGGTGATGGTTGGTGTCCGCCACAAACAGCCGGCCGCCGGCGGCCAGCACCTTCTGAGGGAACGCCAGCGGGCCCGCGGGCTCCGGCTCCGGCCGGAAGGGCAGCGGCCGCCGGTCCAGCGTCCCCCGCCGCTGGAACTCCGCCACCACGCCGCCGATGATGGGGTCGAAGAGGTCCGCCGTGATCTCGCCCGGCTGGGAGCCCACGTACCGGCCCTCGGGGTCGATGAGCACCACCGTGGGCCACGCGTTCACGTCGTACGCGCGCCAGATGCGGAAGTAGCGGTCGTTCACCACCGGATGGGTCAGGCCCAGCCGCTGGACCGCCTTGCGGATCCCCTCCGTGCGGCGCTCGTTCCAGAACTTCCCGGCGTGGACTCCCACCACGGCCAGCTCCGAGGGGTACCGCCGCTCCAGCTCCCGCAACTGCGGGAGCGTGTGCATGCAGTTGATTCAGCCGTAGGTCCAGAAGTCCAGTAACACCACCTTGCCGCGCAGGTCCGCCAGCCGCAGGGGCCGCTCCACGTTCAGCCAGTCCAGGCCCTCCGGGAACTCGGGCGCCGGCACGCTGCCGGCCACAGGGGGTCCGGCCATGCTCCCACCTCCACGCCTGCCGCACAGGCCCCACCAGTATACGGGACGGCCGGTGTGCCCGCGCCTCCAGCATCCTCCACGGGCCCCTCCCGCCTGATACCGCGAACGGGTGGTGCGGCAGCACCGGGGCGCGCCGCACACTCGCCGCAGAGGCCCCGGCGGAGCGGGGGCCGCGGAGGTAGGGGCAGTGCTGGAGCTGGGCTACAAGGCGGCCACGGAGCAGATCCAGCCGCGGGACCTGCTGGAGTACGCGGTCCAGGCGGAGGCGGCGGGCTTCGATAGCGTCTGGGCCAGCGACCACTTCCACCCGTGGATGGACCGCGGCGCTTCCACCTTCGTCTGGACGTGGCTGGGGGCGCTGGGCGAGCGCACAGAGCGCCTGCGGCTGGGCACGGAGGTCACCTGCCCCACCCTGCGGTACCACCCCGCCCTGGTGGCCCAGGCGGCGGCCACCCTGGGCGCCATGTACCCGGGGCGCGCCTTCCTCTCCGTGGGCAGCGGCGAGTCGCTGAACGAGACGCCCCTCACCGGCCTCTGGCCCGCCTACGCTGAGCGGCGCGACCGCCTGGCGGAGGCGGTGGACCTCATCCGCCGCCTCTGGACCGGCCGCTCCGTGACCTTCCACGGCGAGTTCTACGATACCTACAGCGCGAAGCTGTACACCGTGCCGGAGACGCCGCCGCCCATCTACCTGGCGGCGGACGGCCCGCGCTCCGCCCGGCTGGCCGGCCGCGCCGCCGACGGCCTCATCACCACCTCCACAACACCCCAGCAGTACGAGCCGGTGCTGGGGGCGTTCCGGGAGGCAGCCCAAGCCGCCGGCCGTGACCCCGAGGCCCTGCCCCGCTGCGTGGAGATCAAGGTGATGCTGGGCACGCCGGAGGAGGCCGTGCCGGTGGTGCGGCAGTGGTGGGGCAGTTCCCTCTTCCCCATCATGTTCAACCGGGAGATCTACGATCCCACGGAAGCGGAGACCCTGGGGCAGATGGTGGGCGTGGAGGCCGTGGCCCGGAAGGTCTTCATCTCTCCGGACCCGGACGCCCACGTGGCCTACCTGGAGCCCTTCCTCCAGGCCGGCTTCACCACCCTCATCCTCTTCTGCCCGGACCCGGACCAGCGCCCATTCCTGGAGGCGTACGGCCGGCACGTGCTGCCGCGCCTGCGGGAGGCGGCGCAACGGGCCGGCGCCCGCCCCTAAGCCCGACCTCCGACCGCAGGCATTGACAACGGCGGGCCTGTGGGAGACCATTCCTAACGCTCACGTGAAGGCGAATCGGAGCGCGAGGGGGAGGATACACGCACGCCCATGATCACCATCCGCGTCAACGGCGAGGCCCGGGAGGCGCCGGACCCGGACCGCAACCTGCTCAGCTACCTCCGGTATGACCTGGGGCTCACCGGCACCAAGTACGGCTGCGGCGAGGGCCTCTGCGGCGCCTGCACCGTCCTGGTGGACGGCCAGCCGCTGCGGTCCTGCATGGCCACCGTGGGCTCCGTGGCCGGCGGCGCCCTCACCACCATCGAAGGCCTGGCGGAGGGCGGCCGGCTGCATCCGGTGCAGGAGGCCTTCGTGGCGGAGTCCGCCATGCAGTGCGGCTACTGCATCCCCGGCTTCATCATGGCGGCGACCGGCCTGCTGAACCGGGAGGCCCGGCCCAGCGCCGCCCAGATCCGGGAGGCCCTGGCGGAGAACATGTGCCGGTGCGGCACGTACCAGCGGATCCAGCGGGCGGTGGAACGCGCCGCCGAGCGGCTGGCCGGAGGAGCGTCATGACGGAGGCGGTGCGAACGGACCAGGAAGGGCTGCGGATCATCGGGCAGGTGGCCATGGGCTTCCCACCGCGGCCGGGCAGCTACGCCAGCGTGGCGTACAACAACGCCCGGCCGGACGTGCAGGAGGCCACGTGGCTGCTGGTGCGGCCGGACGGCACGGCGGTGGCCTACGCCGGCAAGGTGGAGTACGGCCAGGGCATTCGCTCCGGCCTGGCCGTGGAGGTGGCGGACGAGCTGCGCCTGCCTCTAGGCGCCGTAGAGGTGGTCCTGGGGGACACGGAGCTCGTGCCGTGGGACATGGGCACCTTCGGCAGCCAGTCCACCGCCCGCGTGGGGCTCCAGCTCCGCAAGGCGGCGGCCACGGCGCGGGAGGCGCTGCTGGAGCTGGCCGCCGCCCGCCTGGACCTGCCGGTGGGCGACCTGGAGGCGCGGGACGGCCGCGTCTGGTCCCGCCGCGACGCCAGCCGCTCCGTCTCCTACGGCGAGCTGCTGGCCGGCCAGCAGCTCGCCCGGGACCTCCTGGACGACGCGCCCCTGACGCCCGCCGCGGAGTTCTCCATCATGGGCCGGCCCGCCCAGCGGGTGGACGCCGTGGCCCGCGTCACCGGCGCCGCCGTCTACTCCTACGACGTGCTGCTGCCCGGCATGCTCTTCGCCAAGGTGCTGCGCCCGCCCTCCTACGGCGCCAGGCTGCTGGAGGTGGACGCCTCCGTGGCGGAACGGCTGCCGGGCGTGGTCCAGGTGGTGCAGGAGGACGGCCTGGTGGCCGTGCTGGCGGAGAGCGACGCCCAGGCGGAGCAGGCCGCCCGGCTGCTCCAGGCCCGCTGGGAGGAGCGGGCGGACCAGCCCTCACACCTGGACGTGCCGGACCTGCTGGCCCGCACCGCGCGGGAGGGCTACACCACCCAGGAGGCCGGCTCCCTGGAAGAGGGGTTCGCCGCCGCGGACCACGTCCTGGAGACGGTCTACTACGTCCCCTACGTCTCCAACGCCCCCATGGAGCCCCGCGCCGCCGTCGCCCGCTGGGAGGACGGCCGCCTCACCGTCTGGGCCGGCACCCAGCGGCCCTTCGGCCTGCGGGCGGAGCTGGCGCAGCACTTCGGCATGGACGAGGCGGACGTGCGGGTCATCGCGCCGGAGATCGGCGGGGGCTTCGGCGGCAAGAGCATCTACACCGTGGGCCTGGAGGCCGCGCGGCTGGCCAGGGCCGCCGGCCGCCCGGTCCGCGTGGCCCTGACCCGGACGGAGGAGATGATGTGGGCCACCTTCCGCCCGGCCGCCCTCATCCAGGTGAAGAGCGGCTTCACGGCGGACGGGACCATCCTGGCGTGGCAGTTCACCGCCTACCATGCGGGCGAGCGACCCTTCATCGGCCGGCGGGGCTCTGAGTGCCCCTACCACGTGCCCCACGTGAACGTCACCGTCTACGCCGCCGAGAGCCCCCTGCGCACGGGGTCCTACCGCTCCCTGGGCGGCGCCGTCAACCACTTCGCCCGCGAGTCCCATGTGGACGAGATCGCGGCGGCGGTGGGCATGGACCCGGTGGAGCTGCGGCTGCGCAACCTGACCCACCCCCGGTTCCGGCGGGTGCTGGAGGCGGCGGCGCGGGAGTTCGGCTGGAGCCCCGGCAAGGCTCCCAGCGGCCGCGGCGTGGGCGCCGCCATCGGCCTGGACGTGGGCAGCTACGTGGCGGAGTGCGTGCAGGTGGACGTGCAGGGGAGCGAGGTGAAGGTGGAGCGGGTGGCCGCCGCCCTGGACTGCGGCCTCACCGTGAACCCGGAGGGCGCCCGGAACCAGATGGAAGGCTCCATTGTCATGGGCCTGGGCACCGCCCTGTACGAGGCGGTGGACTTCACCGCGGGCCGGTTGCAGACGGCCGGCTTCGCCCGGTACCGGGTGCCGCGCATCAACAACGCCCCGGCCATCACCGTGGCGCTGGTGGGCGACCCGGAGACGCCCTCCACCGGCGCGGGCGAGCCGGGCATCGTGCCCATTGCCGCGGCCATTGCCAACGCTGTGTTCGACCGCACGGGGACGCGGGTGCGGGAGCTGCCGCTCCAGCGGCACCTGCGGTAGGGCCGGGCACCGGCACGGAGGCGGCGCCATGGCGGGATCGACCCGTAGGTGGTCCCGCCGCCGGAAGGAGGCAGAGCATGCGTGACCTGGCCGGACGGACGGCCGTGGTGACCGGCGCGTCCCGCGGCATCGGGCCGTACGTGGCGCGGGCCCTGGCGCGGGAGCGCATGAACTTGGTGCTGGCGGCGCGCTCCGCCGGGGAGCTGGAGGCCGTGGCGGCGGAGCTGCGCGGCATGGGCGTCCGCGCCGCGGCCGTGCCCGCGGACGTCTCGGACCGGGCGGCGCTGGCGGCGCTGGTGGAGGCGGCGGAACGGGAGTTCGGCGGTGTGGACGTGCTGGTGAACAACGCCGGCATCGAGCTCACGCGGCCCTACCATCGCCTCTCCCTGGACGAGATCCAGCAGGTGATCCAGGTGAACCTGACGGCGGCCATGCTGCTGGCCCGGCTGGTGCTGCCGGGGATGCTGGAGCGCGGCCGGGGGCACGTGGTCAACATGGCATCGCTGGCGGGCAAGTCCGGCCCCGCCTACAGCGAGCCGTACGCCGCCACCAAGGCGGGGCTCATCGGCTTCACCCAGTCGTTCCGGGCCACCTACCGGGAGATGGGGGTCAGCGCCTCCGCCGTCTGCCCCGGCTTCGTCCACAGCGTGGGCATGTACGAGGAGAACCGGCGGCGTACCGGGCTGGCGGCGCCCCGGTCGCTGGGCACGTCGTCGCCGGAAGCGGTGGCCCGCGCCGTGGTGCGCGCCGTCCGGGACGACCTGCCGGAAGTGCTGGTGAACCCGGGCGTGCCGCCCCGCGTCCTCACCACCCTGCGGGAGGCGGCGCCCTCCCTGGGGGAGTGGGTGGTCCGGCGCATGGGGGTCACGGACCTCTACCGGCAGGCGGCGGAGGCGCGGCAGCGGGAGCACGAGGGCACCGGCCCCGCGTCGTAGCCCCTACGCCCCACCCCGCTCCTGACGGGACCCCTCCGCGAACCAGCCATCGGCGCCGGGCGGGACCCCCGCTTCAATGCGCGGCCAGTACTGCTGGGCGAAGATCCGCGCCACCAGCTCCCGCCGGCTCCGCACGCCCACCTTCTCGAACACCGACTTCAGGTGCTGCTGGACCGTCAGCGGCGAGACCACCAGGGCCTCCGCGATCTCCGCCGTGGAGCGACCCTGCATCACCAGGCCCACCACCTGGCTCTCCCGTGCCGTCAGGCCGTACGCCTCCAGGGCCAGCGGCGCCAGGTCCCCCGGCTGCGCGGGCTCCAGCACCACCGCAATCTGCCCGTCCGTTCGTCCCGCCAGCCGCAAGGCGTGGGCGGTCAACCACCGGCCGTTCCGGAGGCGGATCCGGGCCCGTGGGGCGGCCTCCGGGCCGCCGGGTCCGGCGGCCCGGAGGGAAGAGGCCACCGCGTACACCGCGTTGGGCAGCGCGCCGTCACTGATCCGATCGCCCTCCACGGCCTCCGCCAGCCACCGCTCCGCCGCCGGGGTCACGGCCAGGACCGTAAGGTCGGCCGCCAGCAGGATCACGGCGGGCGCGGCGCCGTCCGCCGCGCCGCCGCCCAGCAGCAGGGACGTCCGCAGCCCGTGTGCCAGGTGACCCAGGAGCGCAGCCACGTAAGCCACCTCCCGCGGCGCGAAGGGCGGCGCGTCCCGCCGCCGGTGCAGCGAGAGGTAGCCCCAGCAGGCGCCGTCCTCCACCAGCGCCGCACGGAGCTCGTCGCCCATCCCGCACGGCCCGAAGAGCTCCCGCCAGCGGGTGCTGAGGGAGAGCGTACCGCCCGTCGCCTCCTGGAGCGTGCCCACAGGCGGCCGGCGCGTGACCAGCGACGCCAGCTTCTGCACGTCCGGCTCCCCGTACTCGATCTCGAAGAAGCGCCGCGCCAGCTCCCCGGGGATCCCTTCGCCCAGGGAGCTGGTGATGAGCAGCGTCGCCGGGTCCGCCGTGGACCAGCACCACGCGTCAAACGGCACGGCCGCCCGCAGGCAGGCCAGCACCCGCCGGCTGAGCTCCTCCACGGAGAGGCCCGCCTGGCAGAGCCGGACGATCTCGGAACGGGTGCGCTGTTGGAGGTCCGCAACCACCATGGTTCGGCTATTCTATGCCCGGCCCGCGCCCCCGGCAAGGAGTACCAGAAGGCACCTGCCAGCAGTTCAGTTCCTGATAAGATCGCAGTAACCGGCCACTGACCTTCGGTTCGTGGGGCACGGTAGCACGACGCACGAGAAGCGGCCCAGCGCCAGAGGACGGTGCAGTAAAGCTGCTGGACTGAATCGCGGGCCATACGCTAGAATCTCCAAACTACAAGCGGCATGCCCCCAGAGATATCTCACCAGCAGCGGGAGGCCAGTCATGCCTATGCGACAGGACCGCCAACCGTTCTACGGCGCGATCCGGTCCCGCGTGGTTGCACGGCTCGCTGGCGTCACGCTCCGTCAGCTCCAGTACTGGCACCAAACGGGGCTCATCACCGCCCATACGGTCCCGGGGGCCCGCGGCTATCCCCGGCTGTACTCTTGGGTGGACTACATGAAAGTCCGAGCGGCCAGGAAGCTCTTGCGTGAAGGCTTGCATACCCGCCAGATCCGGGCACACATCGAGTATCTAGAGGAATCGGTGCCGGACTGGCACATGATGCCGCTGCACGGGTACGCTGGGAAAGTCCTCATTGAGTTGGAACACCGGGTCATGACAGCAAATCATCCTCCTCAACTGGCCTTCCCCTACCTCTTTGAGCTCTTGTGGGAATTGCGGGAAGAGGGACCCCTTGGGGCCATGCAGCGCTACTCCCACAGCATCGACATGCATCCGGCCGTGGCCTCAGGAAATCCTGTGATCAAGGGGACCAGGATTGAGACTTCCTTCCTTGCGTCCCTGGTGGCACGACAGGTGCCCGCAGAAGAAATCGCAGCCGCCTATGGCATCCCGCAAGATACGGTTGAGTCGGCCCTGGCGTTCGTCCGGGAAGTTGCCTAGGGACCAGGCTGGTCCGTAACCCGCCTGTGCGTCTCCTGCTCGACGAAAATCTCCCAGAAACCCTGGTCATGATCCTCACTGCGCTGGGTCATGAGGCGGTGCACGTCAACGAGGCGGGGCACCGCAGCAGCACTGACTTTGTCCTGGTCGAGTTCGCTCGTGAGTTTGACGTATTCGTGACCTTGGACCTGCACCGCCAGGAAGCGGAGTGGCTGGCGGTAAACCGCGCGCTTATTGAAGGTGGTATCAAGGTCCTTCGCATCCGCCTCCCACGGAGATCGAAGGGCTCCATGTCCAACATCTTCCGCGACATCGTCCGCTCCCTGGTCTACCGGATCGAATGGTGGGAGACCGAGTTTGCAGCCGGAAAATGCCTGGTCACTATCCGGGAGCTTGGCACGGTGGAGAGTGCGCGTACACGGGAGGAGGTGCTGGAGATGCTGGAGAGCCGAAAGGATACGCCATCGAAAGGCCCCGACGCCTCATAGTTCGCCCAGCCAATGAGCAAGATCCCCTCTTCGCCACGTGAACTGGCCTTGGTGAGGCGAGGACCGCCCCCCGGCAAGGAGTACCAGAAATCTGGTATGGCCTGGGGCCCCGGGGCACGGCATAGTGAGAGGCGCTCCCGCTCAACCCTGCTGTGGAGGTGCATGCCATGCAGTCCACCGGGTCCGCGTACGTCCTGAAGCAGGCGGAGGGCGAAGCCCTCTGGTTCGCCGGGGCGCGGGTGACGGTCAAGGCGCCCGGCGCCGCCGACGGCTGCTCCCCATCCGTCCTGGAGCAGGTGGTGCCCCCGTCCTACGCCACGCCCGTCCACGTGCACCGGCACGAGGACGAGACCTGGTACGTCCTGGAAGGGCAGGTCGAGTTCCAGTGCGGCGGCGCGACCCTGACCGCCGGACCCGGCGACTTCGTCTTCGCGCCGCGGGGCGTGCCCCACGTGCTCATCAACCGGAGCGCCACCCCGGCCCGCATGCTCATCATCACGCCGCCGGGCTTCGGGCGGTTCGTGCAGGCGGCGGGCGAACCCGCGGCCGGCGCCGTCCCGCCCGCGCCGGACCCGGCGCGGCTGGCTGCCGTCGCCGCCCAGCACGAGATCGACATCGTCGGACCGCCGCCGGTGCCCTGATACCCTGAGGAGAGCCCGGACCATGACACGCACGCTGCCCCTCCTCCTGCTGGCCGGCGTCCTGCTGTCCGCCGCCTGCTGGCGGTCGGAGGGCCCCGCCTCCGGCGACCCCATCACCGTCACGCCGGTCCTGGACGAGAGCCGTCGCGCCGAAGGGGTCATCCCAGCGTCGGGCGGATCGCTCCGCGCCACCGGCGCAGACGGGACCACGTTCCAACTGGACGTCCCCGCAGGCGCCCTCGCCGTCGACACGCTCATCCGCATGACCCCTGTCAGCCGACTGGACGGGATGCCCTTCGGCAGCGCGCCGTACGCCGTGCAGCTGGAGCCGGACGGCCTGCAGTTCTATGACTTCGCCACGCTGACCATCACCCCGTCGCAGGAGATCCCCGTCGATCAGCAGATCCCCTTCAGCTACAAGGGTACCGGCCAGAACCTGGCGCTGGCGCTGCCCGTGGTGGACTCGCGGCAGATCCAGGTCCGGCTGCTGGGCTTCAGCGGCTACGGCGTCACCAAGGGGCTGCTGGCGGAGATCGAGCCCGTCCGCGCCCGCCTGGGCGGTGAGGCCGAATCCCGCCTCCAGAGCGAGCTGGCCGCGCACCTCATCCAGGCGCGCCAGGCCCAGCTCCTGGGCGGCGAGGCCGGGGACTTCGACATGGACGGGTGGCTCCGGCGCTACCGGGAGCAGGTGCTCCGGCCACGCCTGGCCGCCGCGGGAGAAAGCTGCGCCGCCGCCCGGCTGGCCATCCAGACGGTGCTGGCGCTGGAGCGCCAGAGCCAGATCTTGGGAGGCGCCGCCAACGTGGGGGACGATACGCTGCGGTCGCTGGCGCAGACCGCCGCCGATGTGTGCCTGAAGGAGGAGTACGAGCTCTGCCGGGACGAACACACCATCCACCGGATCATCCCGGTGTGGCTCACCCTGCACCGTCAGGCGCAGATCCTGGGCCTGGCGTCGGCGGGC
>DATCLE010000275.1:0-3999 GCA_036564075.1 Dehalococcoidia bacterium | reverse complement strand
GGCGCTGCCCGTTCGGTCAGGGGGCGGGCGGTGCTTCGGGCAGGGGCGGCAGGCACGCCTCCAGCAGGTCGGTGCCGTTGGGCAGGCGGCCGTAGCACCAGAGGGTGCCGGGCGTGGCGCGGCCGGCCAGGTGGGCCGCGGCGGGTTCGCCCATGACGGGGAGAGGGTGGGCTGCCAGGAGCCGCACCGCCTCCCGGAGCGGGACGAAGCGGGCCTCCAGGACCAGGCCGTCCGGGTCGTGCGGCGCGGGGTCGCCGTCCCAGCGGGCCACCTGGAAGACGAAGGCCAGGGCCGGGGCCTGGGGCGGCCGCCGCCACTGGGCGGCGTAGAGGAGGCGGCCGGGGTCCAGGACCCGGAGGCCGGTCTCCTCCGCCACCTCCCGGCGGAGGGCCTCCGGCAGGGATTCGCCCGGCTCCGCCACGCCGCCGGGGAGGGCCCAGGACGGCGCGGGGTCCGCGGGCCCCTGCTGGCGGACCAGCAGGACGCGGCCGCGGCGGCGGATGACGGCGGCCACGGCCAGGATGGGAGCGTGAGGTGCGGTTGAGGCCATGGAGGACACCTTCCGGAGATGTTCCACGTGAAAACGGGCGGATTCCGCGCCGGGGCGGTCCCAGACGATGGTACGACGGCCGGAGGTGTGGGAGGAAGGGGTGGAGCGCCCGGCGTCCGCTTCTATGGTAGGATACGGGGAGACGGCGGCCCGCGGCGCGGGCCTGCGGGGGTAGCGCGGTGATAGACGGTCCCGAGGCGCGGGGCGAACAGGTGGCGCGGGCGGCCCTGGCGGCGGCCTGCTGCGCCGCCGTCTTCGCGGCCACGCTGGTGGTCGGGGCGGCGTTGGGGCTGCCGCCGGCGTGGCGGTCGGCGCTGGGGACGGCGGCGGTGCTATTCCCATCGGCGGCCGGCGGCTTCGCGGTGCGGACGTGGTGGTACGGGCCGGCGGCGGGCTGCGCGCTGGCGCTGGGGCTGGTGGCGGTGGCACTGGCGGCGGAGGCGGCGGGCGGGGTGGACATCCGCTGGTACGGGTTCCTTCCCTACGCGGCAAACGCGGGCAACCTGACGCTGCTGGGGGGCGTGCTGGGCTGGGGCGCCCGGCTGGCGGACGACGAGCTGCGCCAGACATCGGGCTGAGGCGGGCGGGCCGGAGGGCACGGAGCAGGCGGGCGAAGCGCCCGCCTCTTTGCGTTGTGGGGAGGGTTGTTCACGGCGTTGGTTAGGGAGGGGCGGGAGGGCCGGGTGTCCGGCGTGGGCGGAAGGGGCTGAGCGAAGCGGCAGGGACGTGGCCCCCACCCCCGGCTCTCCCCCGCGTTTGGGGGAGGGGTGCAGGGGGGCTGTGCTGCGCCATCGGTCGGGAGCCGGGGGGTGGGGCGGAGCACACCCCGCCCCCCGCAGTTTCCGCGGCCGGGCCCGTGCGCCGGGGCGCCCCTCAGGGGCAACGGGCGGTGCGTACGGGTCCGGAGGGCGCCGGGGGGCCGGGGGCGGGGTTCAGCCCGCCAGGAGGCCCTCCATGAACTGGTCTCCGGTCTTGGTGATGACCCAGGCCTTGAGGCCGTCCTTGCGGCCCTTGTCCACCAGGTGGCCGCGCCGGACGCAGGTGGCGATGACGTCCGGGATGTTCTGGGGGCGGCGGAGGCGGGCGCGGGTGTAGGCCTCGATGACGTCGCGGGCGGTGATGCCGGCGCCGCCGGCGTGGTGGAAGTAGAAGTAGGCGATGGCCGTGACGCGGGCGGGGTGGCTGTCCAGGTTGCGGGAGGCCAGGAGCTCTGTGAGGCCGGCGGCCAGGTCTGCGGCGGGGCGGGCCTCGCGGCCGTTGCGGGCGGGCGGCGCGCTCAGGAAGTGGCGAAGCAGGGCACGGTAGGCCTCCGTGCGGTAAGGCTCCGGCTGGGTCTCCGCCAGGGCCCGGGCCCGCTCCAAGGCGGACAGGATATCCTCGTCGTTCATGGGGACGGCTCCTCCAGCCAGTCCTTCACCAGTCCCCGGATCCGGATCAGGGCGTAGTTGGGCACGGCGTAGCCGCCGTCCGGCGCGCGCTGTACCAGGCGCTGGCGCAGCAGCCGTTTCATGATGGGCCGGGCGGCGCCGGCGGGCAAGTCGGCGCCGCGCTCGATCTCCACGGCCGTGGCGGCCTCCCTGGGCAGCGGCAGCGCCAGGGCCAGCATGGCCTTGCGCGCGATGAGGAAGAGGAGGACGCGGACGTCGTTGGGGATCCGGTTCCACGCCTCCTGGGGAACGATGTGCGCGCTGGCGCGGTCGATGCGGAGGAAGGGCGCCAGCAGGGAGGCGATGAGGTCCGGGTCAGCCTCCCGGGTATCGATAACCAGGTCCTCCAGAGCGGACATCGGCCTGCCTCCATTCCTGCAACGTTCGGACTCTGCTCCCACCGGTATCACCCCACGTCCCCACGGCTCCAGCTGGCGGGATCACGGCGATGGAGGAGGCTATGCCAAGGCTATGGCGTGGCTACCTCCATCCTAGGTCACCCCCAAGGCGGGCTGTCAATCCCACCCGGCGGAACGATAGACAGTTGCAACGTCAGCCCGCCGGCTCGATACGTGGATGATACGTCGTGCCGGGGCGATCTTGCGCTATGCCAGGGGCGATGTGGAGCGATGTGGATAACCGTGCCCCTAGGTTGCGGCGAGGCCGTGCTATGTGGACAGGTGTGGACGGACCGGCGCCCGACCGGGGGATGCGACCCGGCGCGGCATGGGGTATCCTTCCGCACATATGGAACGGACAGTCACCACACAACCGGCGGCGGTGCGCCGCCTGCGGCGGGGGTGGGTGCCCCCGTGGCTCCTGGGGCTGGCGCTGGTGCTGGCGCTGACGGCGCTGTTACGGGCGCCGTCGCTGCTGGAGCCGGCCTGGCACGACGACGAGGGGATCTTCGCGGCGCTGGGCAAGCGGGTGGTGGAAGGCGGCGTCCTGTACGTGGACGCGTGGGACAACAAGCCGCCGCTGGTCTACCTGGTCTTCGCGGCGTGGTACGGTCTCTTCGGGTACGATGTCCCGGCGCTGCGGGTCCTGACGGCGCTGGCGGTGGTGGGCACGCAGCTGGCGGTCTTCGGGCTGGGGTGGCGGCTGTGGGGGACGGGCCGCGGGCTGGCGGCAGCGCTGCTCTACGGGGTGCTGGCCTCCACGCCGTTCTTCCAGGGCAACGGCTCCTTCACGGAGACGTTCCTGGTGCTCCCCGCCGCCGCGGGGATGCTGGCGTACGTGCTGGGCCGGGAGCGGTCGGCGGGGGGCGGGACGCCGCTGGGGTACACGGCGGCGGCGGGGCTGCTGCTGGGGCTGGCGTTCCAGTTCAAGCAGGTAGCGGCCCTGGAGGCGGCGGCGCTGGGGCTCTTCGTGCTGGCGGCGGAGCCCCGGCCGTGGCGGCAGGTGGCGGCGCTGGCGGCCGGCTGGCTGGCGCCGTGGGCGGCGGTGACGGCCTACTTCGCGGCGTCGGGGGCGCTGGGCGCGTACCTGTACGCCATCCTGGGTTACTACGTAGACCAGGGGTACCTGGGGGCGGAGTCACGGCTGCCGGCCTGGGCCTCGCCGCTGCGGGCGGTTGCGCCGCTGTTGGCGGCGGGCGTCGTCCTGGCGCGGCGTCGGGCCGGCGGGCTGCGGACGGAGACGCTGGTGAGCCTGTGGCTGGTCTTTGCGGCGGTGGGGACGGTGATGTCCGGGCGGGACTACCCCCACTACCTGCTCCAGGCGCTGCCGCCGGCGGCCCTGGCGGCGGTGCGGCCGCTGCCCCTCCGGCGGTTGCAGCGTCCGGGCCTGGCGAGCGCGGCGGCGGCGGGGGTCCTGGGGGCGCTGATGGGGATGACCTTCATCAGCAGCTGGATGACCCGCTACCCGCAGATCAGCACGCCGTACTATGAGAACGCGGCGGCGCTGCTGGCGGGCCGGGCGTCCGTGGCGGAGTACCGGGCGTTCTTCGAGAAGGGGGAGTCCGTGGAGTGGATGCGCCGGTACCTGGAGGAGCAGGGGCTGGCGGGCCGGACGGTGTACGTG
>DATCLE010000274.1:0-5217 GCA_036564075.1 Dehalococcoidia bacterium | reverse complement strand
TCCTGGTGTTCCTCACGGACCACGCTATCCCCGTTCGGGAGGACTGGCTGGCCACCCTCTTGGCGCCCCTGGCTGATCCCATGGTGGCGGGATCCTACGGCGGCCAGCTTCCGTGGCCGGACGCCGCGCCCATGGAGCGGTACTTCCTCTCCTACATGTACGGCTCGGAGCCTCGGGTCCAGGAGCGCGGCGCCCGCCCCATCAATATCGACGTGACGTGGTTCTCCAATGTCAACGGCGCGGTGAGGCGGGACGTGTGGCAGCGCTTCCCGTTCTCGGAGACGGTGGTCATGAGTGAGGACCAGGTCTGGACCAAGGAGGTCCTGGCCGCCGGCTTCCGTGTAGTCTACGTGCCGGACGCGGCCGTGTTTCACTCCCACAACTACTCGCTGGTGAGCGCTTTCCGCCGCTTCTTCGATTCCGGTATGTCCTCCCATGACAGCTTCCTGCCGGAGGGCGGCGGCGGTCTGGCTTACCTGTTCCGCTACGGCCTCCGCTACCTCCGGGGCGAGGTACGCTTCCTGGTCCGGCACGGGTACGCCCGCTGGCTTCCCTACGCCATGGTGTACGAGGCCACCAAATTCCTTGGCCTGGCCGCGGGCCGGCTCCACCGCTTCTTCCCCCTCCGCCTGAAGGCCCGCCTCAGCCACCACCTCTACCTCCGGGCCCGTAACCTGGGGCAGCCGGAGTGAGCACCGCCGCACTCGGGGGCCGCCCGGCCTCCCCGCCCACGTCCCGGCTCCGTGCCCTGGCGCCCCGCCTCCTGCTGGGCCTGGCGCTGGCCGGCGGCGGCCTCCTACGAACCGTACGCCTCAACGACCACTACATCTACGCCCTGGACTCCACCGCCCACATCGATGGCCTCAAGCAGCTTCTGGCCGGCCACGGCTACATCTACAGCCACTACACCACCCCGGGTCCGGAACTGGCGGTGAGCCCGTTCCTGGTGCTGGGAGGCTACAGCTTCTGGTCCGCCCAGGCCGGCATTGTGACCTACAACATCGCGCTCATCGCGCTGGCGTACCTCGTCGCGCGGCTCCTGGTCCCGCGGCAACCGCTGATCGCCGGCCTCTTCGCCCTGGCCGTGGCCGTGAACGGCTCCCTTGTCCTCACCTCCCGCGTGGTCCTCTGGGACACCCTCCAGGCCTGCTTCGTCCTGCTGTACCTGGCCGCGGTGCTGGCCACCGACCGGGGGCGCCGCCGTCCCCTCCTAGTGCTGGCCTCCTTCCCGCTGGCGGGCTTTCTCATGCTGATGAAGATCCCCAACGTCCTGGTGGTAGCCCTGGGCTGCCTCTACCTGCTGGTGGGGCCCGCCGGTCGCCTCAAGTACCGCCGCTTGGCGCTGCGGGACCTTGCGCCGTTTGTCGCGGGCGCCCTCCTCCTGCTGGCGCCCGCCGTCGCCTACCTCCTTCGTTCCCCCGCGGACCGGCACAAGCTGCTGTCCGCGGGCGGCGGTACCTTCGCCTTCACGGACGTGGACCGGCTGGTGACCAATGCGGCGGCCTTCGTCCAGGCCTTCGCCGGCCCTTTGAACGCCCCCGCCACCGCCACCTTCTTCCCCGGCGACCCGGGCCCCGCCCCCTGGCTCTGGCCCCTGGTCCTCCTCCAGACTGCCGTGGGGCTCTGGGGGTTCCTCCTGCTCCTGCGGCAGCGGGCACCGGAGGCCCTGCTCCTGGCCGCCGTGGCCGTGGCGCTGGCCGCCTTCTTCGTCCCGTACGAAGGGTTCCAGACCCGGTACGTCCTCCCGTCGCTGACCGTCCTCCTCTTCTTTGTGACGGTCGGCGCCGTCGATCTGGGACACCGCCTGGCGGCCGGTTCGCGGGTCGCCGTGCGGGTGGCAGCCGCGGCGGCGCTCCTGGGGCTGGCCGCTGCGGCCGGGGTGGGCCTCACGGACGTGGGCCGGGCGCTGGCGCGTTGGGACACGGAGCGGTCCTACGCGGAGAACAGCGTCATCATCTGGCCGGAGGACGTGGCCGCCGTGGAGGCCGCGCTGGCGGCGCACCCGGACGCCTACGTGGTGACGCCGGTGCTCTCCCTCCTGCACGTGCTGGGCCATGAGCCGCGGGGCCTGGATCTCACCGCCGCGCCGCCCCCCAGCCCCGACGGCCTGGCGCCCGTCATCGACGCGGAACTGGCGGCCGGGCGGCCCGTGCTCTACCTGGCCATGTGGCACGATCTGGACGCCGGCTTCCGGCCCTACTTCGACTACGTGGTGACGGCCTACCGCCCGGCACTCCTCCACCGCGGCGCCAATACGTACCGGCACTTGGTGCCGGACCCCGCCGGCTTCCCCACGCTGCTGCTCTACCGCATCACGGAGCGGAGCACGGCGGAGCCGCCGAACCTGCTGCAGAACGCGGACTTCAGCGCAGGCACCGCCGGCTGGCGTTGGAACGGCGCGACCCCGGAGGCCATCGACGGCGCGGCGCTCCTGGCCGCCCCGGCCGACGAAGAGGCGGCCCTCTGGCAGGCGGTGCCCGTGGATGCCTCCGCGCCGGGCTACGAGCTCCACGCCCGGTTCGCCACGGAAGGGGCGGGCCGCGCGTACCTGGAGCTGGCCTTCCTGGACGCCGGGGGGCGCGTGATCCAGGTGGTGGGGCAGATGCGGGACGTATTCCGGGGACCTTCCGTGAGCGGCACTACGCCCCCCGCCGGCTACGTGGTCACCGGCCAGACGCCTCCCGGCGCCGTGGCCGTCCGCGCGGCCGTCCGGCTGGAGGGACCGGGCGTCGTCCGGGTGGAGGGGGCAGTGCTGGCGCCGTTCGACTTCTACGAGCCGGACGCCTTCACCGTCAGTCCGCGTCGATGAGGCTGATGAGGAAGCTGGAGAAGGCCACGTTGGCCCCGGTGATGATGAGCGCCTGGGCCGCCGACGCCAGGCCGATGCGGTCAGGCGCCTCCGAGCCCAGCGTTGCCCACTGGTAGAAGATGTAGCCGTCAATGAGCAGGCCGGTCAGCAGCAGGCCGGCGCCGGCGGCCAGCAGGACCTCCAGGTTCAGCCAGCGCCGGACGAACCGCACCTCCCAGTCCTCCGGGATGATGCCGTGCCGCACGGCGTAGAGCTTGGCGGTGGTGCCCAGCACCACGGCGTTGGCGCCGATGACCAGCAGGATGGTGCTCAGGAAGACGGGCTGCCACTGGAGGGAGCCGATGTGCAGCCCCTGGGACGGCCCGAGCAGTTGCGAGGCCAGCGCCAGGACCCCCAGGAGCAGCAACACGGCGCCCGTCACCGTGAACGTGTAGCCCGGCGTGTGCAACAGCAGGTAGCGGAGGTGGCGCCAGCCGTCGCGGAAGGTGCGGAGCTTGCTCTCCCCCTCCCGCGGGTGGTACGTGATGGGCACCTCCGTCACCCGCAGCCCCAGCCGCGCCGCCTTCACGATCATCTCCGAGGCGAACTCCATCCCGCCGGAGCGCGGCTGCATCCGTTGGTACGCCTCCCGGGTGAAGGCGCGCATGCCGGACTGGCTATCGCCCACGGTGATCTTGGAGAACAGGCGCACCAGGGCGGTGATGACGGGCGTGCCCACGTACCGGTGGAGCCACGGCATGGCCCCCGGCTGGATGCCCCCGGAGAACCGGTTGCCAATGACCAGGTCGTACCCCTGGCGGAGCGGGGCCAGGAGCGCGGGGATCTCGCTGAAATCGTACGTATCGTCCGCGTCGCCCATGACAATGTAGTCGCCGCGGGCCGCCGCCAGCCCCCGCTGGTAGGCGTAGCCGTACCCCAGCCGGCTCTCGAACAGGACCGTGGCGCCCGCCTCCGCCGCAACGGCGGCGGACCCGTCGTCGGAGCCGTTGTCCACCACAATGACCTCGCCCTGAACGCCCGCCGCCTGGAACCACTGGAGGGCCTTCTGGACGCAGCGGCCCACGGTGGCGACCTCGTTGAGGCATGGGATGACCACGGAAACGTCGCAGTGGCGTGAGGCAGGCTCTGCGGCGGGACCGGCGGGGCTGGGGCGCGTTACCATGCGGGTGGTCCTGACCTGAACCGCTGGAGGCGGGCGGAGACTTTTCCTCGGCTCAGAGGGCATGATACTATTCGCCGGGGGATCCACGCAACGGAGCCCCCCGTCTCCCGGCGGCCCCACAGGCGTACCTCACCGCCCCGCCGCCACCCGTACTGACCGTTCAACATAAGGTATGAGGACCCGCCGTCATGCCTTCAGAGCGCCCCAACGTAGCCGTCATCGGCGTTGGTAACATCGGGCGGCACCACGCCCGCATTTACCGGGACCTGGACGGTGTGCACCTGGTGGCCGTTGCCGATGCCGATGAGGCGCGGGCAAGGAGCGTTGCCCGGGAGTTCGGCTGCCGGCCGTACGCGGACTACCGGGAGCTGCTGGCCCGGGAGCGCCTGGACGCCGTCTCCGTGGCTGTTCCCACCAGCCACCACCTCCAGGTGGCCCGGGATGTCATCCACCGGGGCGTCCCGCTGCTCATTGAGAAGCCCATCGCTGCCACGCCGGAGGAAGGCCGCGTCATTGTGGAGGAGGCCGCGCGGCAGGGCGTGCCCGTGGCCGTCGGCCACGTGGAGCGGTTCAACCCCGCCGTACGGGCGCTGAAGGACCTGGTGGCCCGGGGCACGCTGGGCCGCGTCCTCTCCGTGGCGGTGCGAAGGGTGGGCGTGGTCCCGCCGCGCCTCAACCACACCAACGTGATCATTGACCTGGCGGTCCACGACATCGACGTGGTGACCTACCTGCTGGACCGCCCGCCGGAGCTGCGGGGCGTCATGAGCGGCCGGGCCTGGACCACGGAGCACAACGACTGGGCGGACCTGA
This sequence comes from Dehalococcoidia bacterium, assembly GCA_036564075.1. GTDB lineage: Bacteria > Chloroflexota > Dehalococcoidia > DATCLE01 > DATCLE01 > DATCLE01. The sequence goes on along the minus strand of DATCLE010000274.1, from coordinate 433 downwards.
CCCTGTGCTACGGCGACATCTCCTGCTTCATCCAGGTGAACTGGGTCACCCCCATCAAGATCCGGACGCTGGCCCTGACGGGGACCGACGGCTATGCGGAGCTGAACTATGTAACCCAAAGCCTGGACCTCTACGAGAGCAGCCCGCTGCGGGAGGCGGACAACTTCCAGGACTTTGTCAACCACTACGGCACCCCGCGCAAGCGGGAGGTCCACGTCCAGCAGGACGAACCGCTCCGGCTGGAGCTCCAGTCCTTCCTGGACTCGGTCCTCCGGGGCACCCCCGTGGAAGTGCCGGGGGAAGCGGGGCTCACGGCGCTCACCGTGGCCTACCAGGCGTGGCAGGCGTCCCTGGAGAGCGCGGGGTGGGACCCCGCGCCGTTGCCCGGGTGACGCACCGGCGTTGGAGCGCGGGCGGACACCAGGCCCTGCCC
>DATCLE010000273.1:0-37486 GCA_036564075.1 Dehalococcoidia bacterium | reverse complement strand
CCCGTACATCGGGGCCGGTTGCCAACCCGTCCCGCCCCGCCGCCCCCTGTGTCATGCTGAGCCCTTCCGTCAGGAAGGGTGAAGCATCTGACAAGCCTGCGGTTGAGGCGCCCCGCCAGACCCTGCGCGACCGGAGGGAGCGCAGGAGGACAGAGGGGGCGGGCCGCCTCCATCTCGTGTGCCCTTTCCTGCGCCGCGGGTGGGGGAGGCGTACCGTTGCGGCGGGTGCCTGGACCCCCGCAGCCGGCCGGCGGGGCCGGGGCAGCGCCGCCCCCAACCCGCACGACTTGCGCGCGCGGCACGCCGTCCACTAAGATGACGGCGTTACGGGAGGATCGGGCCTGCCCCAAGCGGGCCGGAAGCACGTATCCACGGAGGAGAGGACCGGCATGCGAGACGCAGTCATCGTAGACATGGTGCGGACCCCGTTCGGGCGGGCGGGCTCCAAAGGGGTGTTCCGGGACATCACCCACCTGGAGCTGGTGGTTCCGCTCATCAGGGAGATCGTGAAGCGGAACAACCTGGACCCCAACAGCATCGACGAGATCATCATGGGCTCCGTCGGCTTGGCGGGGGCGCTGACCCGGGCCCGTCACTACCTCTTTGAGGCCGACATGCCCCAGACCATCTCCGGCACGGACCTGAACAAGCAGTGCGGCTCCTCGCTCCAGGCCGTCCTCCAGGCCTGTCAGGCGGTGATGACCGGCATGTCCGACATCATCCTGGCGGGCGGCGTGGAGACCATGGGCCGCGTGGGGCCGGTGGCCCAGGAGGAGGCGCGGGCCGCCCGCCGGACCACGGAGACGGAGACCGGCCGGCCGCTCCAGCAGGAGCAGGCCCAGGCCAAGGAGGCCAAGCTGCTGCCGCCGTGGCAGAAGAAGGTGGAGCCCTGGATCATGAACATGGGCATGACCGCCGAGAAGCTGGCCAAGGTGTACAAGGTCTCCCGGGAGGACGCGGACCGCTTCGCCGTGGAGAGCCACCGGAAGACCGTCCAGGCCCAGCAGCGGCACGCCTTCGACCAGGAGATCGTCCCCATCACCATCGAGTACACGGACGGCAGCACCGTCACCGTGAACCAGGACCAGTGCCCGCGGGCGGACACCAGCATGGAGGTGCTGGCCACCCTGCCGCCGGCCTTCGTGGAGGGCGGAATGGTGACCGCCGGGAACTCCTGCCCGCGCAACGACGGCGCCTCCCTGGTGCTGGTGATGTCCAAGGACAAGGCCCGGGAGCTGGGCCTGAAGCCGCTCATGACCTACCGCCAGGCGGCCACGGTGGGCGTGGACCCCACCATCATGGGCATCGGCCCCGTGCCCGCCACCCAGAAGCTCATGCAGCGCATGGGGATGAGCGTGAGCGACTTCGACCTGGTGGAGGTGAACGAGGCGTTCGCCTGCCAGGTGGTGGCCGTGCAGCGGGAGCTGGGCCTGAAGGACGAGCAGCTCAACGTGAACGGCGGCGCCGTGGCCATCGGGCACCCGCTGGGCGCCTCCGGCGGCCGGCTGGTGGGCCACCTGGGCTTCGAGCTGGCGCGGCGCAACGGCGAGTGGGGCCTGGCCACCCTCTGCATGGGCGGCGGCATGGGCCTCAGCGTGGCCTTCCAGCGCGAGCAGTACGACTGGTAAGCGCCGCGCCGGGCGTGACTTCACGGGCGGCGGGGCCTGTGCAGGCCCCGCCGCCTGCCGTCCCATCCCTTCCGGCCGCCGGTGTAACGGCGGCCGGGCTTCGTTCGCTTATACCCCTGGGGACAGCCTGGAACGACGGCTGTCCGGCCCTCAGCGCATCAACTTAGCCCACGAGGTGCCGGCGTATGGACGACCACGATTGGGAGCAGGCCGTTGGGGAGGACCCGGGCATCGGGCTGGCTCACCTGCCCCCCAACGACGGGGCGCACACCGTCACCGCCCTGGACGGCAACTTCAACAAAGTGGAGGCCACCCTCCGCAAGGTGAAGCCTCACCTCTTCACCAAGGGCCGGGCGGCGCTGCTCATCAGCGCGGCGGGCGCCGTGGGCGTCATCGCCGGCTCTGCGGTGGCCGTCAACCTCTACCTCAAGCACCGCAAGGGGGAGAAGGAGGACTGAGGCCCGCCGGCGGGCCGGGCCGGACGCCCCGCCCGCCGGGCCCCCGGGGCCCGCTCCTACCGCGGGACCAGCGCCGCCACCGCCGCCACGGCCGCCTCCGCCGAATCTACCAGCGTCAGCAACCGCAGTTCCTCCTCGGACGCCGTCAGGTGCCGGCGGAACGCCGCCAGCAGCGCCTGCCAGTGGCGGCCCACCAGCACCAGCGGTCGTGGGTGGACCGCGCCGATGGCGATGAGGTTCCACGTCATGGCCAGCTCCGCCAGGGTGCCGTGCCCGCCCCGCAGCACCACGAAGGCGTCCGCGGCGGTGATGAGCTTCTCGATGCGCAGGAACAGGGTCTCCGCCCGCACCTCCTCAGAGAGCCAGGTGTTGGGCCCTTCCCACGTGGCACCGGCCAGCGTGACGCCCACCACGTGGCCGCCGGCGTCCCGGGCACCACGGCTCACCGCCGCCATGACGCCCAGGTAGCCGCCGTTGCACACCGTGAAGCCCTGCTCCGCCAGCAGCCGCCCCAGCCGCTCCGCCTCCCGGTACTCCGCCGAGCCCTCCTGGACGTGGGAGCCGCCGAACACCGTCACCACCCGTGCGGGCCGGTCCTGCCCGCCACCTGCCGACATGGAAGCCTCCGTCCACCGTGCGCGTCGCGCCGGGGCCGGCCGCGTTGACCGGGGCCCGGCAATGGTGTAGTGTACGTTGCGCACGCGGGGAGAATCCACCATGGCACTGGACCGCAAGCTCATCCTGGACGAGGACGCGGCCTACTGCCCCACCCGCGCCACGCTGGCGCTGCTGGGGCAGAAGTGGGTGCCGCACATTGTCCATGAGCTCTCCGGCGGCAAGCGCCGGTTCAATGAGCTGGCCCAGAAGGTGGGCGGCTGCAACTCCCGCACGCTGCGGGACCGGCTGCGCAGCCTGGAGGAGCTGGGCATTGTCCAGCGGACCATTGTGGCCACCATGCCGCCCTGGGTGGAGTACGAGCTCACGCCCTGCGGCCGTGAGCTGGGGGAGGCCATGAAGAGCCTCCAGGCCTGGGGCCAGAAGTACCTGGCGGAGCCGCCCGCCTGAGTCGCCGCGGGCCCGCCCGCACCCAAGGCCCTGCCTTCCGTGAAGGCAGGGCCTTGCTGCGTCCCGATGCCCCCGGAACGACGGGGCGCGGGGCTACCGTTCCGGCATCTCCACGCCGGCCAGGATGTGGAAACCGCTGTCCACGTAGAGGATCTGGCCGGTGACGCCGCTGGCCAGCGGGCTGGCCAGGAAGAGGGCGGCGCCGCCCACGTCCTCCTGCGTGGTGGCCCGGCGGAGCGGCGCCCGCTCCTCCGTGACCCGCCGCAGCTCGCTGACCCCCTTCACCGCGCTGGCGGCCAGCGTCCGCACGGCGCCGGCGGAGATGGCGTTCACCCGGATGTTGGCGGGGCCCAGCTCCTCCGCCAGGTAGCGCACCTCGCACTCCAGCGCCGCCTTGGCGAAGGCCATGACGTTGTAGCCGGGGAACACCTTCTCGGACGCCATGAAGGTGAGGGTGATGACGCTCCCCCCGCCCGCCGCCTCCATGAGCGGCCGGGCGCCGCGGGCGCAGGCCAGGAGGGAGTACGCGCTGACGTCCAGCGCCGTGGCGAAGCCGTGCCGGGAGATGTCCGTGACGCGGCCCAGCAGGTCCTCCCGCTCGGCGTAGGCGATGGAGTGGACCAGGATGTCCAGCGCGCCCCAGCGCTCCCCCAGCTCCCGGAACAGCCGCTCCACGGACTCGTCCGACGTGACGTCGCACTCGATGAGCGGCACGGCGTCCGGCGGCCCCAACTCTGCCGCCAGCTCCTGGACGTTCTTCTTGAACCGCTCCGTGGCGTAGCTCAGGGCCACCTGGGCGCCGGCACCGGCCAGGGCCCTGGTGATGCCCCAGGCGAGGCTTCGGTTGTTGGCAACCCCCATGACCAGGGCTCGCTTCCCTTCCAGCATGGCCGCTCCTCTCCTGCGCGTAGTGGGGCCGGGACGGCGCGCCCTGCGCGCACCGTCCTCCCTCTGGGCTCAGCGTGCGGCGTCCGGGCCGTGTGACGGGAGGGGCGCCCCGGGCCGGTAGGCAGCATACCAGAGGGGAAAACCGGCCTCAACCGCCCGCCGTACGGGCCGCCGGGCCTCAGCCGCCCTCCAGGAACCCGGCGATCTCCTGCACCCGGAGGGCGCTCACCGCCAGCTCCGGCGCGTACGTGATCTCGTCGGCGGCCCAGACCATGGTGGGCTTCGCCTCCCGGCCGATGCCCAGGCAGCCGTGCAGCACCCGGTGGATGCTATCAGAGATGCGGAGGGTGTTGGGCTTGATGGGCTCCGCCAGGCGGCCGTCCCGGATGACGAAGGAGTCACCCACCACCGTGCAGGAGAAGTCGCCGGTGCGGAGGCCGTTCACCGGGTAGGTGTACCAGATGCGGCCGATGTAGAGCCCGTTACCCACCAAGTGCAGGAGCTCCTCCCGGGACTTGGGGTCCGGCCCCTCGATGAAGACGTTGGTGGCGGCGATGCCGGGCTGCGCGTCGAAGTGGCGGCCGCCGGAGCGGGCGAAGCGGAAGCCGGACCGCGGGACGAAGGCCCCGGCCCACTCCCGGGGATCCGCGCCCAGCTTGGCCCGCGCCTGCGGGTCCTTCAGGATGCGGCGGGACTCGTACCAGTTGGCCAGCAGCCCCACCAGCCGCCCCCGCTCGATGAGCCGCGTGCGGCCCGTGGGGAGCCCTTCGTCCGTGATGCCCTTGGAGCCCACGTAGCCGGGGCGGGCGCCGTCGTCGTAGATGGTGACCAGGTCCGCCGCCACCTGCTGCCCTAGCTTGCCCTGGAAGGCGGAGCCCGCCGCGTAGAAGGTGCCCAGGTTCAGGCTGGGCAGCACGATGTTGTTCATGAGGTCCGTGACGGCCTGCCTCCCCAGCACCACGCGGTACTCCCCGGAGGGCACGCGCACGCCGCCCATGGCCGCCAGGGCACCCGCCGCCGCCTCGCGGCCCGCCTCGTCGTCGAAGCCGGCCAGCCGCGTGGAGGAGGCCCAGCCGGAGCCCTTGGCGTCCGCCTCCTCCACCATGGCGGTGACGAAGCCCATGATGGCCGTGGTCTCGTCCGTCTGCACCTCCGGCATGGCGGAGGAGGCGATGGCCACCCGCTCCTGGAGGATGGTGACGTCCCCGCCCACAATGAGGCCCATGCCGGGCAGCCGCTCCTGCCCCCCGGCGGCGATGGCCAGCGCCTCCGAGCGGAGGAAGGTGCGCAGCGCCCCGTTCACCGTGGTCCAGCCCGCGGCCGTCAGGTCCGCGTCGGCCACCTCCATGAGGGCTGGGTCGTGGTAGTCGTAGAGGGTCCGCTGCTCACCTGTGGGCCGCGGCAAGGACTCGAACTCGGGGTCGTGCACGGCGCCGGCGCGGGCCTTGGCCAGGGCACTCTTCACGCCCTCCAGCGTGAGGTCCCCCGCCTCGCTGCCGAAGCCCACCCGGGGGCCGCCTTCGCCCCGGAAGACGGCCGTCACGCCGATGCCGTAGCTCTCCGTGGACTTGGGCTCCTCCACGCCGTTGCAGGGGATGTGGGAGGTGTAGTGGAGGCGGGTCAGGAGCTGGCCGTTGCTGGAGGCGAAGACCTCCGCCTCCTCCACGTCCGGCTGCTCCCGCAGGTACGCCAGCGCCTCCGCCACGGCGCGCCGCAGCCGCTCCAGGTCCTGCACGGCTACACCCCCGTCAGCCGGGCGCGGCCCCGCATGGTGGGCCCGCCGTTGCCCAGCCGCTTGGTCTGCATGGGCTGGCCTTTGCCGCAGTTGGGGATGGAGAAGAGGCGGAAGTCCGTGCCCACCGCATCGATGCTCAGGAAGAAGTCCTTGCTGTCCGCCGTGATGCCGCCGTCCCGGTACAGCTTGCCAATCTCCCCGTTGCGGATCTCGTACACCTTCTGGGCGGTGATGCGGAAGTTCTCCCGGGACTCGGAGACGGAAGGGATACGGTGGCCCACCACGTAGTAGCCGCGGTCCACCTCCCGGATAATGTCCTGGGGGTCCTGGGTGCCGGGGCCGAAGAAGGTGTTGGACATGCGGATGAGCGGCACCAGGGAGGCGTCCGTGGCTTTGTAGGAGCCGTTAGGCTCCACTTCCAGGATGGCGGCCGTCTCCCGGCTGTTCATGAAGTTGCGGAAGATGCCATCCTCGATGAGGGTGACGCGCCGGGCCGGGGTGCCCTCGTCGTCGTACTTGTAGTGGCCGTAGCCGGGCAGCCCGGGGTCTGAGAAGGCGTTGACCAGCGGGGAGCCCACGCGCTTCCCGATCTGCGTCTCCTCCAGGCTCCGCAGCAGCCAGCAGCGCCCCGCGTACGCCGTCTCCATCTTCAGCGCGCGGTCCAGCTCCGTGGGGTGGCCTACCACCTCGTGGGCCACCAGGGCGTTGAAGTGGGGGTCCGTGACCACCACCACCTCGTCCTCCGTGGCGGGGAGCGGGTCCGCGCCGGCCAGCTCCACCGTGTCCCGCGCCATCCCCACGGCGAACTCCAGCAGCGGCGGGAACTGGATGTACTCCCCGTCCGTGCCGCGGGCAATGACCTCCCACCCGCGCTGGTGGCCGATCCAGTCGTACAGCTCAGCGCTGCCGGTGTCGCTCTGGGCCACCACGTAGACCATCCCCTCCGAGATGGCCCACGTCTGGTCGATCTCCGCCCCCTCGGAGGAGGCGAAGAGCAGCCGCTCCAGCCCCGTCTGCGCGGAGACGTAGTTGAAGACCACCTGGGGGCTCACCCCCTGGACGGCGGCGGAGGCCTCCCGGGCCGCCCGCAGCACCTCCTCCAGGGGTACCGTCCGGGGGTCCAAGGTGTACTCCGCGGGCACGGTGTCCTGCCGCACGGGGATGGGGGCCAGCTCCGTGCTCCAGAGGGCGCGGCCCAGCACGCCCAACTCCTCCCGTGCCCGCGCCTTCGCCTCCGCGTTGGCCAGGGCGCGCCCGTGGGCGTGCTCCAGGCCCTCCCGGAGGATGCGCTCCAGGTGGGGCAGGTCCGCGGCGCCGAGTTGGCGGCCGTAGAAGCCGGGCGCCGCCAGCTTCGCGCCGCCGATGACGCGGATGCCGGCGGAGAAGGCGTAGTCCTGGCCGCTGAACTTCTCCGTGCCGTTCTCCGCCACGCCGGCCTTGCCCTCGCTGACCTCGATGCGGACGTCGGCGTAGCGGAGGCCGGGCAGGCGGCGGGCGTGCTCCGTCACCAGCGCCGTGGCCAGGCCGCGGACGCGGTCGATGACCTCCAGGGTGATCTGTTCGGGCATGGTCCTCCCTCGTGCGTGCCCGCCGGCCGGCGCCGGCGAGGGGGGCGGACGGGTTCTGTCCGGGGTAACGCCGTCATTCTAGGGGGGCTCAGGCGCTCTGTCCAGGGAGCGGGCGGCGCCGCAGGGGGTGGCGCTGGACCGCGGAGCGGCCGGCCGGGCTGCTGTGGGGACGGTTCCGGTGTCAGGGCCCGTAGCCGGCCGCTCCGGGGAGGGCCGCCGGCGGCCCTACGCGGCCCGGACCTTGATGGTCCTGGCCTTCGCCGCCTCGGCCTTGGGCAGGTGCACCGTCAGCACGCCGTGCCGGAGCGACGCCTCCGCGTGGTTGGCGTCCAGCTCCGCGGGCAGCGTCAACGACCGCGCGAACTTGCCGTAGCGGCGCTCCCGTCGCAGCCAGCCCTCGTCCCGGCCCTCCTGCTCGCCGCGGATCTCGGCCGTGATGGTGACGGTGTTGCCCTGGACCCGGACGTCCACGTCCTCCGGCCGCACGCCGGGCAGGGACGCCGTCAGCTCGAAGGCGTCGTTGCGCTCACGGATGTCCACCGGGATGTAGCCGTACTCGGCGAAGCCGTTGAAGGGGCGGAACGGCCACATCCCCTCCAGCAGGCGGTTCATCTCCCGCCGCATCTCCTCCATCTCCCGCATGGGTTCCGACAGGATCAGGCTGGTCATGGCTCTCACCTCCTCCTTGGAATCACCAGGGCTGTACCCGTACTCCGGCTACGCCGCCGCCCGCTCCGGCTGCGGCCGGTCCGGACGGCGCTCCGGCAGCACCTGGATCTCCGACGTCACGCTGCGGACGCCGGGCACACCCCCGGCGGCGCGGACCGCCGCCCGGGCCGCCTCCTCGTTGGGGGCCTCGCCCCGGAGGCGCACGTGGCCCAACCGCGACCGCACCACCACGTGCGCGTCCCGCGCGGCCTCCTCCCGGGCCAACGCCTGCGCCACGGCGATCTCCAGCTCCGGGTCGTCGATCACCTCGTTGGCCACGTCCAGCACGCCGGGGACGGCGCGGACCGCCGCCTCTATGCGCCGCCGGCCGGGGGCGGTGCGGCAGTTGCCCCAGAGCCGGACCCGGCCGTCCGCCACCGCCAGCCGCACGCCGGCGCGCTCCTCGTACGGCAGGCCGGAGCCGTAAACGGCGGCGCGCACCGCTTCCTCCAGCTCCCCGTCCGTGCGGAAGACGGGGGTCGACGCCAGGTCCGCCGGAGCGGCGCGCAGCGTCACGCGCTCCGAGCCCAAGCCGCCCAGCAGGTCCGCCGTCAGCAGGTACCGCTCCCGCCGGATGCGGCCGCGGCGGACCACCAGGCCCAGGAGCCCGCCGTCCTCACGCCGCCAGGCGGCGCCCAGGAGCCGTCCCCACGGGGCCCGCCCGCCTCTGGGCACCACGGCCGTGGTGCCCCGCCAGAGCAGCAGGCCACCCGGCCGCTCCTTGGACGGCGTGGCGCCCTCCCGCAGCAGCACGCCGTGGGGCCGGACCTCCACGTCCGGCAGGGGCGCGTACCAGGTGCGGGACACCGGGGGCACGCCGCGTCCGGCCCACGCGGGGCCGCGGCGCACGGCCAGGTAGCGAACCCGTCGCTCCGCGGGATCTACCAGGACACCGGCCACGGTGCCCCAGCGGGCGCCGTCCGGCGTCTCCACCGGCGCGCCGAAGCAGACGGTATGGCGGACTGTCTCCGCAGTCATGGCTCAGGAGCCCTCCTTCCTGCCGGCCTGGACGCGGGCCGCGGCGGGCGCCGCGGCCGGACCGGGGGCGGCGTAGTCGCACGTGCAGGGGCCGCCCTGGGCGCAGCCGGGGCAGCAGTACGCCCGCTCCGCCCGGACCGTGGGCGGCCAGCCGAAGGTGATCTCGCAGTTGGCGCAGGTGAACGGCCCACCGGGGCCGGATGCGGTCCGCCTCATGGCAACCACGTCCCGGAAGGGGCGGCCCGTGTGCCGCGGGCCGCCGGTCGGTCTTCCGGTTCCTACCATAACGGGCGTCTGTCAGAGGGACGTTGGCGCCGGATTAGAGGGGCGTTAGACCTTGGCGTCCAGGGAGACGGGCGTCTCCAGCTCCCGGAAGCGGTACCCCAGGCCGCGCTCGCTGAGGATGTACTTGGGGTGCTTGGGATCCTCCTCGATCTTCTGCCGCAGGTAGGCAATGTAGAGGCGGACGTAGTGGTCCTCCTCCCGGTACTCCTGGCCCCAGACCTTGGCCAGCAGCGTCTCATGGGTGAGGAGCCGTCCGGCGTTGTTCACCAGGTGGTAGAGCAGGCGGTACTCCGTGGGCCGCAGCGGGATCGCCTGGCCGCGGACAATGACCTGGCGCTTGTCGAAGTCGATGGTGAGGTGCTCGTCCACCACAATGCGGGCCTTGGGCGTGGGCGCGGGCGTCTCCGCGCGCCGGATGACGGCCCGCACGCGGGAGATCAGCTCCCGGCTGCTGAAGGGCTTGGTGACGTAGTCGTCCGCGCCCAGCTCCAGGCCGCGGACGCGGTCGGCCTCGTCGCTGCGGACGGTGAGCATGATGACGGGCACCGTGGAGACGGCGCGGATCCGCTCCAGCGTCTGGAAGCCGTCCATGCCCGGCATCATCACGTCCAGGAGCACCAGGTCCGGGAGCTGCTCCCGGACCACGTCCAGGGCCTGCTGGCCGTTGTACGCGGTCAGCACCTGGTACCCTTCCACCTCCAGGTTGAGGCGGAGCATCTGCACCATGCGGCGCTCGTCATCCACCACCAGGACGGTCCGGCGTTGCTGGTTCGTCATGGCCTGCTCCTCGCTCCTCGGCGGCCGGGAGGGTGAAGGTCACCGTGGTCCCCCGGCCCTCCTGGCTTTCGATGTGCATCCGGCCGCCGTGGGCCTGGATGATGGACTGGCAGATGAACAACCCCAGGCCCACCCCGCTGATCTGCTGGTCCCGGGCGCGGGCGCCGCGGTAGAATCGCTCAAAGACGCGGCCCTGCTCCTGCGCGGCGATGCCCATCCCGCGGTCCGTCACGGAGACGGCGATCTCGCCGTCCTGCCGGCGGGCCGTCACCAGGATGCGGCCCCCCTCCGGCGAGTACTTCACCGCGTTGTCGATGAGGTTGTACAGGACCTGCTCAATGCGCTGGTGGTCCGCCAGGACCTCCGGCAGGTCCGGCTCCGCCTCCACCACAATGGCATGGGAGCTGGTGCCGGCGGCCAGGCGGCGGACGGCCCGGCGCAGCAGCCACTCCAGGTCCACCGGCGCCGTCCGCAGCTCGATGCCGGACGCCGCCATGCGGGAGACGTCCAGCAGGTCGTTCACCAGGCGGGAGAGGCGGTCCGCCTCCCCTTCGATGACCTCCGCGTGGGCACGCACCGTCTCCGGGTCCCACGTCACCCCCGCGCGGCCCAGCAGGCCGGCGTACCCCTTGATGATGGAGAGGGGCGTCTGGAGCTCGTGGCTCACCATGGAGAGGAAGGTGGAGCGCAGCGTCTCCGCCTCCCGCTGCTCCGTGATGTTCTCCACCGTGATGACCGCGTTCACGGGCGTGCCATCGTCATGGCGGACCAGGCCGTAGCGCAGCCGCACGTCCAGCACGCGGCCGTCCCGGGCGGTCAGCGTCACGTCCTGGCCGGCCGGGGGTGTGGCGCCCCCCCTGGTGAGGGGGCAGAAGGCGCGGCAGACGGGCTGGCCGCCGCGGTCGCGCAGGTCCAGGAGCGTGCAGAGGTCCTGTCCCACCGCCTCCCCGGCGCTCCAGCCCGTGAGCGCCTCCATGGCGCCGTTGAACGCCACCACGCGGCAGAGGGGGTCCAGCATGACGATGCCGATGGGGCTGTTGCGCACCAGGGACTCCAGCCGCCGCTTCTCGTCTTGCAGCTCCTCCAGAAGCCGGGCGTTCAGCACCGCCTCGCTGAGCTGGGCGGCGAAGGCCTCCAGCACCACCCGGTCCGCCGCGGCGAAACTCTCCACAGAGGCGGGCCGCAGCAGGTAGATGAGCCCCGTGGTGCGGTCGCCGTCCACCAGCCGCAGGGCGATGATGGGGCCGAAGAGGGTGGCGCTGCGGACGGCCGCGGGCTCCAGGTCTGCCAGCACCGTGAACGGCTCCCGCCGGCCGGCCAAGCGGGCGATGGCCCCCTGGAGCAGGGCGTGGATCTCCGCGGACGTTTCATTGCTCAGGCCCACCGTGGCCACCGGCTCGAAGGTGCGCCGGGCCGCGTCCCAGAGGGCGATGCCGCCCGCCTGGGCGTGGAGGGCGGCCACCGTCCGCCGTAGGATGGCGTCCAGCTTACCCCGGAGGGGTCGGTCCGGCGCGGTGGCCGGGACGGGCAGGTTGGGCGTGGAACCGTCCATGGCGCACGTGGGCGAAATCTCGCGCAGGTTTTGCATCCCTTCAACGTCATTCTAACGCCGGTCTGCTTTCCTGGAACCGGCTACAGCGTTAGAGCTTCGTCGAAACTGGGGGTGAAGAGATGCTGAGGCTCAAGGGCTGCCCCCGCTGTCGGGGCGATCTGTTCCTGGACCGGGATCCCCTGGACGCCGCCTGGCGCTGCCTCCAGTGCGGCCACCAGGTGCCGGACCCCCGGCTCCTCCGCCGGCCCGCGCGGCGGGCGGCGTGAGGCGGCGCGCCGTCAGTGGGGCCAGCGCGGCACCAGGTGGACGGCCACGTCGTGGGCCGCCAGGATGGCCACGGACGTCCGGTTGTTCCGCCGCTCATAGAGGAGGTCCACGGTGCCCTCCCCCACGTGGAGGCCGCGTACCTGCACGTGGTCCAGCCAGTAGGGGAGCCGCGGCCGGACAATGAAGAGGCGGCCGTTGGGCGCGTCCGGCGCCAGGCCCAGGATGGCCTGGGTCAGCAGGAGCATGGTGCCCGCCGCCCACGCCTGCGGGCGGCAGGCCACCGGGTACGGCACGGGCGCCTGGTGGCCGGAGCGGGCGCTGCCCACGAAGAGCTCCGGCAGGCGGTAGTAGTCGAAGGCGGAGGCGGCGTCGAAGAGGGCGGTGGCCACCTCGTTCAGCTCCACCTCGTAGCCGTAGCGCTTCATCCCCATGGCGATGAGGGAGTTGTCATGGGGCCAGATGGAGCCCACGTGGTAGCCCATGGGGTTGAAGCGGGGTGAGTCGCTGCTGAGGGTGCGGATGCCCCAGCCGGAGAACAGGTCGTTGCGCATGAGGCGGGTGATGACGGCGCCCGCCCGGCGGGCGGTCACGATGCCGCACCACAGGGCGTGGCCGGGGTTGGAGGTGACGGCGGCCGCCTGGCGCTTCTCCCCGTCCAGGGCCAGGGCGTAGTAGCCGCCGGGCAGCCAGAAGTCCCGGTTGAAGCGCCGCCGGAGCTGCTCCGCCTCCGCCTGGAGCCGGGCGGCCCGGTCCTCCTCTCCCCAGTGCCGGAAGAGCTCCGCCATGCCGCGCTTGGCCGCGTACACGTACGCCTGTACCTCCACCAGGGCAATGGGCGGGCGCACCAGGCGGCCGTCCTCGTAGATGATGGCGTCGCCGGAGTCCTTCCAGCCCTGGTTCAGCAGCCCGCGGGTGGAGCGGCGGGCGTACTCCACGTAGCCGTCGGCGTCCCGGTCGCCGTAGGTGTCGATCCAGGCCAGGGCGTCTTCCAACACGGGGCGGAGCTCCCGGAGCAGGCCGTCGTCCCGGGTCCAGCGCCAGTACTCGCTGGCCAGGAGCACGTAGAGGGGCGTGGCGTCCACCGTCCCGTAGTACGGGCTCATGGGCAGCTCCCCCGCCCGCGTCAGCTCGTCGAAGCGCAGCTCGTGCAGGATCTTGCCCGGCTCCTCGTCCCGCCAGTCGTCCCAGGTCTTGCCCTGGAACTGGGCCAGGACCTTCAGCGTGCTGCGGGCGATGTCCGGGTTGAAGGCCAGCGTCTGGAGCGAGGTGATGAGGGTGTCCCGGCCGAACAGCGCGTCGAACCAGGGCGTGCCGGCCGCCAGGTAGCCGGCGCCGTCCTCCGCCTTGTTCCAGAGCATGCGCAGGTCATCCAGGGCCCGCTCGATGGTGGCGTTGAAGATCTCGTTGCTGGAGTAGACGCGGGTGTTGCGCTCCCGCCAGCGGCGGTACTGCTCGCTCACCGCCTCGAAGCGGGTGCCGGAGACGGGCGCGGCGGCCCGGTCGTTGACGGTGACCAGGATGCTGAGGGTGCGGCTCTCCCGCGGTTCCAGCCGCACCCGGAAGACCACCTGCCCGGTCTGCGCGTCGATGCTGTGGGGCTGCGGCAGGAAGCGCACCGCCGTGGTGCGGAGGGCGCCGTCCGTGCCGCGGTAGCGGAACGTCAGGCGGTCCGGCTCCGCCTCCGCGGGAAACAGCTCGCCGCGCTCCCGGCGCTGCCAGCCCCGGACCTCGAAGATATCGGCGAAGTCGGCGGCGAAGCGGTAGACCAGGTCCAGGCTGACGGGGAAGGCGTTGTAGTTGGTGACGCGGACGATCTCCTCCAGCACGTCGCTGATGACGCGCTGGCGGCGCACCTGGACGGTCTCCCGGGGCAGCAGGCGGCCCTCCAGGCTGTGCATGTACGGGTTGGTCAGCACCTGCTCCGCGGAGAAGCCCAGGGCGGCCGTGGAGAGGAGGACCACCGGCCGTCGCTGGTGGAAGGAGAGGTCGTAGGCGCTGAGGTGGCGCGTGTCCTGGTAGTAGAGGCCAAAGCCCCGGGCGGCGTCCTCCGGCTGGACGTTGCCGTCCGGCGTGGTGAGCAGGAACAGGCCGTTCTCCCGGACCACCAGGGCGTCCCGGATGTCGTCCACCACCAGCGGCTCGTGCTCGGCCGCCTGCACGGCCTCCTCGGCGCCGGCGGGTGAGGCCCTGCGGGCCCGCTGCCGGCGGCGGGCCTCCGGCCGGGGGCGTGCCTGCGCCCCCCCGGCGGCGCCGGCGCCCTGCGTCCGGCGGGGCGGCGTGGCGTCACCGCCGTCCCCCGCGGTGAGGTCCGTGTCAGACACCTGAGGATCGTCGTGGGTGGGTGGCACGGGACCTTCCGGAAACATCTGGGATGCAGGAGAGGGGGCCATCCGCCGGCGGGGACGGCCTTCACCCATTCTAGCAAACGGACGCGTGCAGGGAAGGGCGCGGGGATCAGGAGGCGGGAGCGGGCCAGGTGCCGGGCCCGGGGGCGAAGTCGCCCGGGCGGGCGCGCACCAGGGCGTCCGTCATGCGGGCCACCCGGGCCAGTTCCCGCACGTCGTGCACGCGGACGATGTCCGCACCCCCGGCGATGGCGATGCTCACCACGGCGGCGGTGCCCTCCAGCCGCTGGTCCACCGGCGTGCCCAGCACGCTGCCGATGAAGTGCTTGCGGGAGGCCGCCACCAGGATGGCCAGGCCCAGCCCGCGCAGCTCCGGCAGGCGGCGGATCACCTCCAGGTCCTCGTCGTGGGACTTGCCGAAGGCCACGCCGGGATCCACCATCAGGCGCTCCCGCGGGACACCCGCCGCCACGGCCGCGGCGGCCTGCTCCGCCAGGTAGCCGTAGACGTGGCCCAGGAGGTCATCGTAGACGGGGGGCAAGGCGGGCCGGACCTTGGGCCGCTCCCAGGTGTGGTTGATGACCAGGGCGGCGCCGGTGCGCGCGGCCACGGCCGCCATCTCGCCCCCCAGCTTGGGGCTGCCGATGTCGTTGATGATGGCGGCGCCGGCCGCTACGGCGGCCTCCGCCACGGCGGGCTTGTAGGTGTCCACGGAGATGGGGGCGCCGGTCTCCTCCGCCAGCCGCCGGATGACGGGGACCACGCGGCGGATCTCCTCCTGGTCCGGCACCACGGGGACGTCCGCCCGGGCGGACTCCCCGCCCACGTCCAGGATGTCCGCCCCTTCGGCCAGGAGGCGCTTGCCGTGCTCCACGGCGGCCGCCGGGTCTCCCAGGAAGCCGCCCCCGGCGAAGGAGTCGTCCGTGAGGTTGATGATGCCCATGACGTAGGTGCGCCCGCCCAGGGGCAGCCGGTGCCCGCCGCAGAGGAGGACGCGCTCCCGCTCCGCCACGGCGTCCCGGATGGCCGCGGCGGCGCCGGCCAGGGGGCCGCCGGCGCGGGCCAGCCGGTCCGCCAGCCGCCGGAGGCCGTCCAGGGGACCGCTCAGCAGCAGCGGCACCGCCGCGGCGGCCGGCGCGTCCACCGTGGGCGGCAGCACGGCGCGGACGCCCGCCGCCTCCGCCTGGCCCGCCGCGGCCGTGGCGTCGTGGAGGGAGAGGCCGTCCACGCGGAGGACGCGGGGGAGGGTGGAGGCGGCCACCTCCGGCTGAGCGGTCGCCGGGTAGCCCAGGCGGGCCAGCTCGCGCTGCAGGTCGGCGCTGTCCCGCAGGGCCAGGGGGCGGACGTTCACCATGAGGCTCCCCGTCCCTCCGTCTCCCGCCACTGTTCCAGGACCCGCCGGGCCTGCCAGAGGTGGCTCAGGTCGTGCTGGTTCAGCTCCCGGGCAATCTGGGCAATGCTCACGTCGCCGCGGTAGCGGTGGTGGCCCGTTCGCTCCCAGTCGTCCGGGTCCAGCTCCCAGAGGAGGGAGGCGGTGATCCGCCGGAGGCGGGTGAACTGCGCCAGCGCCTGGTGCAGGTCCTCCTCCAGGTAGCGGCGCTCCGCGGCCAGGCCCTCCAGGTCCACCACCGGCAGGTCCGTGCCCGGCCGGCGGGCGATGCAGCGGATCTGCTCGCCGTAGAGGCCTTCGGCGTCCCGCAGGTGCGCGGCGATCTCCACCACGGCCCACTCGTCCTCGGCGGGCCGCCAGCGCGCGGCCTCGTCCGGCACGGGCAGGAGCTGCTCCCGGATCTCGCCGGCCCCTTCCGTCAGCGCCTTCAGCAGGTAGCCGTAGGGGTGGCTGCGCATGCCGTACATGGGCGGCGGCCTCCGTCCCCGCGTGGTGGGCCTGGGTCCACTATACCCGCACGCCCCCGGCCAGTCCAAGGAGGGGACAGGCGGCCCCGGGACCCTCCGGCCAGAGCGCCAGTTGCCGCGCCTCCACGTGGGGGATGTCCGGCCCGCCGGGATACCGGCCGTCCAGGGTGAGGAAGTGGCGCGCCCGCTTGACGACCACCCCCAGCCGGGCCAGGTCCCGCAGGTCCCGGAAGCGGACCTCTGCGCGCAGGGAGAGGATGCGCCGGGCGCTGACCGGGCCGATGCCGGGCACCAGGAGCAGGGCCCGCAGGTCCGCCGTGTTCACCTCCACGGGGAAGCGCTCCGGGTGCGCCAGCGCCCAGGCCAGCTTGGGGTCCACCCGGAGGGGCAGGTTGCCCCGTTCGTCCAGGACCAGGTCGGCGGGGCGGAAGCCGTAGCGGCGGACCAGCCAGTCCGCCTGGTAGAGGCGGTGCTCCCGGATGGGCGGGGCCGGCGGGGCCAGCACCTGTCCGCAGACGGGGTGGTAGGCGCTGTAGTAGACGCGCCGGAGCCGGAACTGGCGGTAGAGGGCGCCCGCGGTGGTGAGGATCTCCCGGTCGCTCTCACCGGCGGCGCCCACCACCAGCTGCGTGACCTGGCCGGCCGGCAGCGCGCCCTCCCGCCGGGCGGCCAGCCGGTGGGCGGCGGCCATGGGCCCCACCAGCTTGCGGTAGTCCTTCATGGGCGCAATGGTGCGGAGGGCGTCCTCCGTGGCCGCCTCCAGGTTGACGGAGACGCGGTCTGCCAGCTCCAGCGCCCGCGCCACGTAGTCCTCGCTCACGCCGGGCATGAGCTTCAGGTGGACGTAGCCGCGGAAGCGCTCCCGCTCCCGCAGGATCTCCACGGCCTGGAGCATGCGCTCGGTGGTCTTGGCCGGCCCGCCGGCCACGCCGGAGGAGAGGAAGAGCCCACCGATGAGGCCGCGACGGGCGAACTCCGCGGTGAGGCGGGCCACCTCCTCCGGCCGGAGGGAGGCGCGCCTGACGTTCCGCTCCCGGTTGATGGCGCAGTAGCCGCAGTTGAGCTCGCAGACGTTGGTCATGAGGAGGCGCAGCACGGGGACCGTGCGGCCGCCGGGCAGCGACACGCGGGCGATGCCGGCCGCCGCCGGTCCCCGCCGGGAGCGGGCCGCCGGACGCGAGCCCGGCCCGTCCAGGTCGTCGGCGGCCGTGCCGCCCAGGATGCGGAGCCGCTCCAGCACGTCCACGCCGGGAGGGTAGCGCACCAGAACATATGTTTGCAATCCCCCGGTTGCGCACCGGCCGCGGCGGCCGTACCCTGGCCCCGCATGGAGCCGGACCGCGTCACCGCCTTCGAGTCGTTGTTGGAGCGGGCCGCCGCCTGCCGGCGCTGCCCCGACATGGGGTCGCCCCCCATCCTGAGCCGGCGCCACGGCGCGCCGGGCGCCCGCGTGCTCTTCGTGGGGGAGGCGCCCGGCCGGCTGGGCGCCGTCCGCACCGGCGTCCCCATGACCAGCGATAACACGGGCCGCCGCTTCGGGCGGCTGCTGGCGGCGGCGGGGCTGCGGCGGGAGGAGGTCTTCATCACCAACGCCGTGCTCTGCCACCCGGCGCGGCCGGACGGCCGGAACCGGACCCCCACGGCCCGGGAGGTGGCGGCCTGCGCCCCCTGGCTGGCGGCGCTGGTGGAGGCCGTGGACGCGCCGGTGGTGGTGACGCTGGGGGCCACGGCGCTGGACGCCCTGCGCCGCATTGAGCCCCACCCCTACACGCTGGCGGACGCCGGCCGCCCGGTGCCGTGGCGTGGGCGCACCCTGGTGCCGCTGTACCATCCCGGCCCGCGGGCGCTCATCCACCGGCCGGAGGCGGCCCAGGCGGAGGACTTCCGGCGGCTGGGGGCGCTGGTGCGCGGCGCCGCCGCCGGCGGGGAGGGGGCGGCCTCCCTTCGTTGATCGTGCCCCGGCCGCCGCCTATCATGGGATCGACGCGCCTAACGGGGGCGTGGGCTGAACTGGACGGCCATGACAACCGCTGCCCTCCCGTACACCTTCTTCCTCCTGATGCTGGAGCTCACCGCGGGCGGCCTCTGGGCCCTGCTCTTCGCGGACGCCCGCGGCATGGTGGACCGCGGCTTCGTGAAGTGGTCCGCCTTCATGCTGCTGGCCAGCGCCGCCGTCACCCTCTGGGTGGCGCTGGCGGTGGAGGTACCGGGCGTGGTGGACGGCTACCGGCTGGATCCCCGGTGGATGGACCCCGTGCGGGTGGTCCTGGGGGTCCTGGTGGGCGTCTGCGCGGCCCACACCTTCGCCACCTTCCGCGGGCACCGGGCGGCCGGCCTCTTCTGGGGCGGCGCCGGCTCCCTGGTGGGCCTGGCGGCGCTGGCGCTGACGGCCGGCGTCTTCCGGGAGCCCACCTGGAGCTACGCCGGAACGCTGGCCAGTCTGCTGGCTGGCAGCGCCGCGCTGGGCACCGTCAGCGCCGGCATGGTGCTGGGCCACTGGTACCTCACCACGCCGCGGCTCTCAGAGCAGCCGCTGAAGGAGCTGACCCTGGTGCTCCTAGGGGCGCTGGCCGTGCAGGCGGCGGTGATGGTGGTGAACGCCGTCCCCGCCGTGCGGGAGGTGCCGCAGTCCAGCATTGCCCTCAGCGTGGGGCTGGCCCAGAACCCCGCGTTCTGGTTCCGCGTGGCCGTGGGGCTGGTCTTCCCCGCGGTGCTGGCCTACATGGCGTGGAAGGCCAGCGCCATCCGCGGCATGATGTCCGCCACGGGGCTGCTGTACATCGCCATGGGGGCAGTGCTCACGGGCGAGGTGCTGGCCCGCGGCCTGCTGTTCGTGACCGGGAAGCCGGTGTAACGAGGGGGTGCCCATGAAGAGCCGTGAGGACGCCTGGCAACTGCTGTGCGAGTTCACCCAGAGCGAGGGCCTGCGCAAGCACGGCCTGGCGGTGGAGGCCGCCATGCGGGCCTACGCCCGCAAGCACGGCGAGGACGAGGAGACGTGGGGCATAGCCGGGCTGCTGCACGACTTCGACTACGAGCGGTACCCGGACCCCCAGGACCACGCCCGGAAGGGCGCGGAGATCCTGCGGGAGCGCGGCTGGCCGGAGGTCATTGTCCGGGCGGTGGCCTCCCACTCGGACTACACGGGCGTGCCGCGGGAGAGCCTGCTGGAGAAGACGCTCTTCGCCGTGGACGAGCTCACCGGGTTCGTGACGGCCGTGGCGCTGGTGAAGCCCGGCAAGAGCCTGGCGGAGGTGGACCCGGCGTCCGTGCGCAAGAAGCTGAAGGACAAGGCCTTCGCGCGCAACGTGAGCCGGGAGGACATCCAGAAGGGCATCCAGGAGCTGGGCGTGGACTGGGAGGAGCACGTCCAGTTCGTGATCGACGCCATGAAGGAGCGGGCGGAGGAGCTGGGCCTGGCCGGCGTCCGGGCCTGAACCGCGGCCCCCGCCCCGGGACCCGGCGGTGCCGACGACAGCACACCGTGCGAGCAGGAGGTTGGAGTTGGCGGATCAGACCCAGACGCTGAAGGTGGGGGACCAGGCGCCGGACTTTGAGCTGCACGGCCCGGGCGGCTTCACGTTCCGGCTGAGCGACTACCGGGGCAAGAAGAACGTGGTGCTCTTCTTCTTCCCGGCGGCGTTCTCCCCTGTCTGCGCCCAGCAGCTCCCGGACGTGGAGAAGCAGCGCCTGCAGTTTGAGGATCACGAGACGCAGATCGTGGGGATCAGCGTGGACAACGTCTGGTCCCTGGATGCGTTCCGGAAGCAGATCGGCGTGGGTTACCCGCTGCTGGCCGATTTCTGGCCCCACGGCGCGGTGGCGGAGAAGTACGGGGTGCTCCGGCCCCAGGGCGTGAGCGAACGGGCCATCATCGCCATCGACAAGCAGGGCGTGGTGCGGTACATTAACGTCGCCCCTACCCCCCGCGAGATCCCGGACACCTCCGAGGCGCTGGCCTGCGTGGCGAACTTGTGAGCGCGGGAGGGCGCGCCCCGAGGGCCGGCCCGGGAGGACCGGCCCTCCACGTGTGTCCGGGAGGCCGCTGAGCCCGTATGGATCGTGCGCGCCACTGGAACCAGCGGTACAGCCAGGCGCCCGGCGAGGAGCGCGAGCCCGCCTCGCTCCTGGTGGAGAACCTGGTGCTGCTGCCCCTGGGCGGCAAGGCGCTGGACCTGGCCATGGGCACCGGCCGCAACGCCGTCTACCTGGCCACCCTGGGCTTCCACGTCACCGGGATCGACATCTCGCCGGTGGCGGTGCAGATGGCCCGCTCCCGCGCCCACTGGGCCGGCGTGAAGATCGAGGGGATTGTGGCCAACCTGGAGCGCTACCGCATCCCCGAGAACACGTACGACCTCATCATCAACTTCTACTACCTCCAGCGGAGCCTGGCGCCCCAGATCCTGCGGGCGCTGCGGCCCGGCGGCGTCCTCTGCTTCGAGACGTTCACCCAGGAGCAGCGGCGCTACGGCCGGCCCCACACCATCAGCTACCTGCTGGAGCCCGGGGAGCTGGCGGAGATGTTCCCGGGGCTGGAGACGCTCCACTACTTCGAGGGCGTGGTGGAGGAGGGGCCGCGCAAGAAGGCCATCGCCAGCCTCATCGCTCGGAAGCCGCCGGGGTAGGGGGCGGCTCTACAGCCGGTGGCGGTGGCGGTCCTGGAGCTGGAGGTAGGCCCGCCGGACGCCGCCCGCCTGCATCTGCGGCCGAAGCCACCCGGCGTACTGCTCCAGCCTGGTAGCCTGCACCGCTTCCTCCTCGCTGAGGCCGCGGGCGTACGCCTCCGCCGCCTGTCCCCAGAGGTCGCTCAGGTAGTCCCGCAGGTCCCGGAGGTGCGTCTTGTCCCCCACGGGGCCGTGGCCGGGGATCAGCGTCTCCGCGCCCACCGCCTGGAGGTCCTCCAGCGCCCGGATCCAGCCGGGGAAGTCCGCGTCGCGCATGCCGGGGACCACGCCCACGGTGAGGAGGTCGCCCATGAAGGCGACCCCGGCGTCCGGCACCACCACAATGACGTCGCCGCGCGTGTGGGCGGGGCCGTGGTAGGAGAGCTGGAGCTCGCGGCTCCCCAGGTGGACGGAGAGCTGCTGGTTGAAGGTCACGGCGGGCAGACGGACCTGGAGCTCCTGCAAGTCCTGGGCCAGCTCCGGCGAGATCTGGCTGAACTGTCGCCGCATGGCCTCCGCGTTGGCCTGGAGCTCCGACCGGCACTCCCGGTGGGCGATGACCACGGCCTCCGGGAAGGCCTGGTTGCCGAAGGTGTGGTCGCCGTGGTGGTGGGTGTTGAGGACGTAGCGCACCGGCTTGTCGGTGACGCTGCGGATGTCGGCCAGGAGCCGGCGGGCCGTGCCCGGGCTGATGAGGGTGTCCACCACCGCCACGGCCTCCTCGCCCACCACGAACCCGGCGTTCATGGCGCCCTGTTCGCCCAGACGGACGAAGACGCGGTCCTCAACCTCGTGCAGGCCTGGCTCGGTGGGGGGCATCGTTCGCTCCTTCTTCAGTTACGCCGGGTGCAGGATCCGGTGTACCGTCCTGAGGGACGCCGCCATGCGGGGTCCGTACCACGTGACCAGCTTGCCGTCGATGAGGTGGACCCGGCCTTCCCGGACCGCGGTCACCTGCGTGAAGGCCTGGAACTCCGGCAGGTGCTGCTCCCCGTAGGGGAACGGCTCGTCCGGGAGGAGGATGACGTCCGGGTTGCGGTCCGCCATCTCCTCCAGCGTGACGTTGAAGTACCGGCCGGGCCTGTCCGCGAAGAGGTTGGTCCCGCCGCACAGCTCCAGCACGTCGTGCAGGTAGGTGCCGGGCCCGGCGTGGACGTAGGGCCGGCGCCAGACCGGGCAGAAGACGGAGACGGGCGGTCGGGCCGTCCGGGCGGCGCGGAGCTCCGCCACGGCTGCCTCCGCGTCCTCCAGGACGGGCCGCGCCTCCTCCTCACGGCCCACAATGCGGGCCAGGACGCGGAGCTGCTGGACGGCCTCCTCCACGGTGGTGGGCAGCGTGACGAAGATGGGGATGCGGTCGATGATGAGGGGGGCCACGTCCTCCTTGCGGTTCTCCTCCGCGCTGGCGATGACCAGGTCCGGCTCCAGGTCCCGGACCGCCTGGTACTGCACCTTCTTGGTGCCGCCCACCTTGGCCTTGGCGGCCACGCCCTCCGGCGGCTCCGTGCAGAACCGGGTGACGCCCACCACCTGCTCCCCCGCACCGAAGGCGAAGAGCGCCTCCGTGAGGCTGGGCACCAGGGAGACGATGCGCCGGGGCGGGTAGGGGATGAGCACCTCCCGGCCCACCGCGTCCACCACGCGCACCGCCTTCATGGGGACCCCTCCCTCCGGCCGGCGGCCGCCGGGTGGTCCGGTGAGTCCTCCAGCGGCTGGTACCACAGGTTGTGGTCCCGGCAGTAGCGGCACTTGACCATGCTGGTGGGCAGCGGCTTGCCCTTGGCCAGGCAGAGGTAGACGGCCATGCGGGAGCGGTCCCGGTCCGCCGGCAGGGCGGCGTAGTCCACCGCCGGGTTACGGGCGAAGAACTTGCAGCGTCGCTGGTCGTGGCCGGGAGACTTGGGCATGGCCGGCTTCCCCGAAGTGTGCCTCCAGGTGTATTGTACTCGCCGGCGCGGCGGCCGTCGCCCCCCGGCGGGGCTGTCGCTCGGGGCCGCGGGCGTCTCCCCGCTACCCGCCGGGCCGTGGCCGGGCGCCGTAGTCACCGAAGGGCTCGTCCCGGCGCCGCACGGCCTCCCGGAAGCCCTCGCGCACGGCCAGGTCCCGCCAGGCCAGCCCCTCCGGCGTGTGCCGCGCAATGCCGTCCAGGAAGGTGCCCAGGATCTGGGTGGTGCGCAGGCCCATGTTCTCGTACGCCTGGTTCACCAGCAGCTTGCTCATGACCAGCTGGTTCACGGGGATCTGCGCCAGCCGTGCCGCCAGCCCGTCCACCTCTGCCCGCAGCTCCGCCGGCGGCACCGCCTTGGAGACCAGCCCCAGGCGCTCCGCCGTGACGCCGTCCACAGGGTCGCCGGTCAGCATGAGGCGTTTGGCGTGCTCCAGGCCCAGCCGGTAGACCCACATGCAGGTGGTGGGCTCCCCCCACACGCGGGCCGGCGGGTAGCCGATCTGCGCGTCCGTGGCGGCGATGATCAGGTCCGCGCAGAGGGCCATGTCCGTCCCGCCGCCCACGCACCAGCCGTGCACCCCGGCGATGACCGGCTTGCGGGCGTGCCAGAGGGACATGAACGCCTCCACGTTCCGGGACATGCCCATGAAGTCCTGCACGGGGTCCCACGCGCCGCCCTGCCGCTCCTGGGCACGGGCCTCGCCGCGGGTGCCCCAGTCCAGGTCGTACCCGGCGCAGAAGGCGCGGCCCGCGCCGGTGAGGGTGATGACGCGGACGGCGGGGTCGGCGTCGGCGGTGCGGACGGCGTCCTGGAGTTCGGCCGTCATGGCGCGGGTGATGGCGTTCAGCCGCTCCGGCCGGTTCAGGGTGATGCGGGCCACGGGGCCCTCCGTCTGGTAGGTGATGGTGGTGTAGGCCACGGGTCGCCTCCTCTCGGGCTGGGGGTGCGAGCATGGCAAGGCCCCCGTCCGCGTGGGGGCCTGTGCGCCTCTCGGGCGGCGGCGGCTCAGTCGATGGTATCGCCCGGCCGCATCTCGATGATCTCCAGCCCGGCGATGTCGGCGGTCTCCCGCCGTAGGGCGTCGGGCGTGCCGGTGAGGACCGGGAACGTCTGGTAGTGCATGGGCACCACCCGCTTCACGCCCAGCAGCCGGATGGCGTGGGCGGCCTCCTTGGGCGACATCACGTAGTAGTCGCCGATGGGCAGCAGCGCCAGGTCCGGCCGGTAGATCTCGCCGATGAGCCGCATGTCGCCGAAGACGGCGGTGTCCCCGGCGTGGTAGACCTTGAAGCCGTTTTCGAACTCTACCACGTAGCCTACCGGCTCGCCGGTGTAGACGATGGTGCCGTTGTCCAGGGCGCCGCAGGAGTGGACGGCGTTCACCATGGTCACCTTGATGTCGCCCACGGCCTGGGTGCCGCCCTTGTTCATGCCGGAGGCGTTCTTCACGCCCTTGCCCTGGAGGTACGTGGCCAGCTCGAAGATGCCGACCACCGTGGCGCCCGTCTGCTGGGCCAGGGGGACCGCATCGCCCATGTGGTCGAAGTGGCCGTGGGTGACCAGGATGAGGTCACAGCGGTCCACCGTCTTGAGGTGGTCCGGGCACGCCGGGTTGCCGGACAGCCACGGGTCGATCATGACCACCTTCCCGCCGGGCGAGGTGATCTTGAAGGCGGCGTGGCCCAGCCACGTGATGCTGATGTCCCGGTTCAGGACGCCCATGGGTCTTGCTCCTCCTTGCCACGGCATGGCCGGTCTTACGCGGCGTGCGGCCGGGGCCTGGCCGGTGACGCGCGCTCCCAACTATAGCACTCCCGAACCGGGGATGGGAGCAAAGAGGGGCGCCCGCAGGCGCCCCGGGGGTTAGGGCTGGGGTTCCGTCAGCGTGACGCGGGCGGTCTCCGTGTCGTTACCGCGCACGTACTCCACCGAGACCGTCTCGCCCGGCGGGTGACGGAGGAGGACGTCCGCCAGTTCGCCCAGGTTCTGGACCTCCTCCCCCGCCACGCTGACGATGACGTCGCCCGCGCGGAGGCCCGCCCGGTCCGCGGGCCCGCCGCGGACCAGGTCCACCACCAGCACGCCGTGCTCCACCTGGATGCCCATGTTGCGGGCCACCGCCGGGGTGACGTCCTGCGCCATGATCCCCAGCGTGCCGCGGCGGACCCGGCCGTTCCGGATGATCTGCTGGGCCACTTCCCGCACCGTGTTGGACGGCACGGCGAAGCCGATGCCCTGCACCGAGGTGGTGCCGGTGTCCCGGGCCGCGGCGGTGTTGATGCCGATGACCTCTCCCCGGAGGTTCACCAGCGGACCGCCGGAGTTCCCGGGGTTGATGGCGGCGTCCGTTTGGATGAGGCCCGCCAGGCTGACCTCCGCGGTATCCACCTGGAGGCTCCGGTCCTTGGCGGAGACCACGCCCGTGGTGACGGTGGGGCCGCCCTCCAAATCCAGCGCGTGGCCGATGGCGACCACCGGCTCGCCCACCTTCATGGCGTCGGAATCGCCGAAGGCGGCCGGCGTGAGGTTGTCCGCGTCGATCTTGATGACGGCCAGGTCCGTCATCTCGTCCCGCCCTACCAGACGCGCCTCCACCGTGCGCCCGTCCGTTAGGCTCACGATGAACCGCTCCGCCGGGACGTCGCTGTCCAGCGTCACCACGTGGTTGTTGGTGACAATGTGGCCCGCGTCATCCCAGATGACGCCGGTCCCCACGCCGGAGGCCGGGAGGCTGCGTCCCCCGCCAAGCCGGAGCCCCTGGGCCTGGATGTGGACCACGGACGGCCGGACGCGCTCCACCACGTCCACCACGGACAGCGGGGAGCCTTCCGCGGCGGCCGGCGTGGTGCTGTTCCTGCTGCTCTCGGCCTGGGCCGTCGGCGTGGGCTGGGTGGCTGCGGCGGAGCCGCCGTTCCCCTCCCGGCAGGCGGCCCCGGCCATGGCCAGCAGCACCAGCCCGGCCATGGCCAGCCGCGTCACGCTCTTGTGCATACGCCCTTCGCGCCTCCTTGGCGTTGCTCTCCCCTGGCGGGGCAGGACCCGCGGGGAGGACGGATCACGCCCCCTGACCTCATTCTGCACTGCGGGCCGTGGGCTGGGACATCAAGAAAGTTTAAAGGCATCCCCCGTCTGGTGGTACCTGACGCGCCGGCGGAGGGGTACGCTGGGGACCGTGGCGCCGGAGGCCGCCGGCACCGGCATGCCTCAACGATCCCGGCAACGAACCCGCAGGAGGACGAAGCTATGAAGCAGGAGACGGAGAGCCGGACCACGGTGCTGAACGCGGACCAGCGGGCGCAGGCGGCGGCGGAGCTCCAGGCCCAGCTGCTGGAGCTCATTGACCTGACGCTCCAGGGGAAGCAGGTCCATTGGAACCTGGTAGGCCCCTCCTTCCGCCCGCTCCACCTCCAGTTCGACGAGATGGTGAACGAGTACCGCGCTTGGACGGACCTGGTGGCGGAGCGGATGGTGGCCATCGGCGTCTGGCCCAAGGGGCAGGCCGGCGTCGTGGCCAAGGAGAGCCGCCTCCCCGCGCTCCCGGAGGGCGCCATCGACGACCGCCGGGCGGTGGCGCTGTTCACGGAGCGCCTCACCGCCGCCGCGGCGGCGGCGCGGGAGCGGATGGACCGGCTGGAGGGGGTGGATCTGGCCAGCCAGGACATCCTCATCGACGTGGTCCGGGGGCTGGAGAAGCAGCTCTGGATGCTGGAGGTCCAGCGTACCTGAGCGGGGCGGGCACCGCGGACGGGGCGGGGCGCGGGGACGCGCCCCGCCTCTTCGCGTGGGGGCCGGGCAGGTTCCCGGACGCTGGTGCTCCCCGGCTCCTGCAAGATCGGCTATGCTAGCCCCGTCCCCGCCGTGCCCGCCACGGCGAGGGGCAATCCGCCGGAGCGGGGCCGCCCGTATTGTAGTTGGGCCGCGGCGACCGACCGGCCGACGAGGATTCGCGGTGACGGATCCGGGCCCCCAGGACGAGGAGCTCGTCGCCCGCCTGCGCTGGCGCGACCTGGCAGCGTTCGAGGCGCTGTACGACCGGCACGCGGCGCTGGTCTACTCCGTGGCGTACCGCGTGGTGGGCAACGCCCAGGCCGCGGAAGACGTCACGCAGGAGGTCTTCCTGCGCCTCTGGCGGCGCCCGGAGCTGTTCGACGGGTCCCGGGGCCGGTTCACCACCTGGCTGTTGAGCGTGGCCCGGAACCGCGCGGTGGACGAGGTACGGTCCGCGGGACGCCGGCTCCAGCGGGAGGCGCCGCCGGAGTCCGGCCCGCCGGACCTGGGCGACGCCTCCGCCGCGGACCCGGAGCTGGAGGCGCAACTGGCGCTGGAGCGGGAGGCGGTGCGGGCGGCGCTGGCCACGCTCCCGCCGGAGCAGCAGGAGGTGCTGGTGCTGGCGTACTTCGGCGGGTTGACGCAGCAGGAGATCGCCCAGCGGCTGGGGCAGCCCCTGGGCACGGTGAAGACCCGGATCCGCCTGGGCATGAAGAAGCTCCGGGACCGGCTCCGGCGGACGGTGGAAACCTAGGCCATGACGTGCGAAGACCTGGCGGACCGCGTGGATGCGTACGCGCTGGGCGCCCTGGACGCGGAGGAGGTCCGCGCGGTGGAGGCCCACCTGGCGGGGTGCCCCCGCTGCGCGGGAGAGGCCGCCGATGCGCTCCGGGCCGCCGCGGCGCTGGCGCTCACCTCGCCGCTGGAGCGGCCGCGGCCGGAGCTGCGGGAGCGGGTACTGGCCGCCGCCCGACGAGACCTGTCCACACCCGCGGGGGCCGGCCGCCGCTGGCAGGTGCCCGTGCTGGCCGCGGCGGCGGCGGTGCTGCTGCTGGCGGCCCTGGGGCTGGGGGCGTGGTCCCTCTCCCTCCGGCGGGACGTGGAGCGGCTGGAGGACGAGAACGCGGCGTTGCGGGCCGGCCTGAGCCCGGCGGCGGTGGCGGCCGCGTTGCTGGTCGGGGAGGACGCCGTGACCTGGCCCATGGAGGGCGTCGGGGAGGCCGCCGGCGCCCGGGCCGTGCTGGCATGGGACCCGGAGCAGGGGCTGTGCGCCCTGGAGGCGGCCGGCCTGCCGCCGCTCCCGGCGGGCTACGTGTACCAGCTCTGGCTCATCAAGGACGACGGCTCCGCCGTGAGCATGGGCACGTTCACCGTGGACGCCGCGGGCGCCGGACGGCTGGTCTCCACGCTGGGCGGCGAGTTCGGGCGGTTCGTGGCGGCGGGGGTCTCGCAGGAGCCGGCGGGCGGCAGCGGCCAGGGCCGGGGGCCCATGGTCCTGCGCACGTCGTTCCGGCGGCCGGACGGCATGAGCCCGTCGGCGGGGTGGCCGTGAGCCCGCGTTCGGCGGGTCAGCGACGGGGCGCGGGCGCCTCCGGCGTCTCGTCGCCCTCGCCGGCGCTCTCCTCGGCCTGGATGGCCAGGTGCTCCTGGCGCAGCACCCGGGGCAGGTCCCCCGGCGGCGTGCGGCGGATGATCTCGCGGTAGCGCTTGGCGTCGCGGCTGGCCAGCTTCTTGGCGGTGGCCTCCTCCAGCACCATGGCCGTGCCGGGCTCCAGCAGCCCCTCCTCCTCCTTCAGCCGCCGGTAGACGTAGAGGAAGACGTCCCGCGCCACCGCCGCCAGCGGCACCGCCACGATCATGCCGAAGAAGCCCGCGATGGACTGGGCGATGACCAGCATCACGATGATGAGCGCCGGGTGCATGTTCACCGCGTTCCCCTGGATACGGGGGACCAGGATCAGGTTCTCCGTCTGCTGCACAGCGATGTAGAACAGCAGGACCCAGGGGAACATGCCGGGGTCCGTGGCCAGCACCACGATGAGCGCCGGGATGGCCCCCAGGATGGGGCCGATGACGGGCACCAGCTCCGTGATGCCGGCCACCAGCCCCAGCACCAGGTAGAACTCCACCCCCATGATGAAGAGGCCCACGGTGGTGATGGTGCCGATGTAGACGGCCAGGATGAGCTGGGCACGGATGTAGGAGCCCAGGACCTTGTTCACAATGTCGAAGATATTGGCCACGTCGTCCCGGAGCCACTCGGGGAAGAGGGCCTCCACGGCGGACTGGATGTTGTGGCCGTCCTTGAGCAGGTAGAACAGCCAGAAGGGGATCACCAGGTAGCCCAGGATCACCGCCACGGAGTGGGTGAGGATGCCCAGCGTCCGGCTGAGGGCGCCCGCCGCCATGTCCCCCACGGTGTTCCCCAGGTCCGCCGTCACCTGGTCGATCTGCTCCTGCACCTCCGGCGGCACGGAGGCCCGGTAGCGCTCCGTCAGGACGTCCAGCTCCTCCTGGGCGCGCTCGATGTAGGCGGGCGCATCGTCGATGAACTGGGAGCCCTCCTCCACCAGCTGCGGCACAATGAGGAAGCCCGCCAGGGTGAGCAACGCGCCGATGACGCCGTAGAGGAGGAAGATGGCGGTGACCCGCGCCAGGCTCTGCCGCCGCCGGTAGAAGGGCAGGCCCTCTGCGATGCGGTCCACCAGGGGCGAGAGGATGTAGGCCAGGATGGTGCCGATGACGAAGGGGAGCAGGGCGCCTCTGGCCTGGTACAGGATGAAGGCGACGAGTAGGACGGCCCCCAGGACCAGGGCGAACCGGATACGGCGGGCGGTGATGGCCATGGACGCTCCTCAACGGCCCTGACGCGCCACGGGGACGCTGCTATTGTGGGCCCCGGCCGGGGGGCCGTCAAGCCGATAACAGTATACATAACACTGGACCGCGGTGGGGGTGAAGGGTGCTATACTGGTAGGTGAGAGCAGGTATCAGCAGGGCGGCCGCGGGCCGCCCGGGCACGCTGGGACATGGCGGACCTTGAGCGGATCATCAGCAGGCTGGAGGAGCGCGGACACCGGCTGACGCCGGCCCGGCTGGCCATCCTGGCCACGGTGGCCAGCCGCAAGCGGTACTTCACCGTGGACGACATCAGCCGCATGCTGCCCCAGGTGGGGCGGGCCACGGTCTTCCGCACCATGAAGCTCCTCACGGAGATGGACGTGGTCTGCCGGGTGCTCCTGGAGGACGGCAGCCTCCGCTACCAGATGAGCCGCCGGGGCCACCACCACCACTTGGTATGCACGCGCTGCGGCGCGGTGCAGGACTTCACGGACTGCGATGTCTCCAGCCTGGTGGACCAACTGGCCCGCCAGACGGACTACGAGATCGAAGGGCACTGGCTGGAGGTGTACGGCCGCTGCGGGAAGTGCCGCGCCGGTACGGGCGCTCCCGCGGAGGCCGCCGGCGCGGCCGCCCCCTAGGGCCGCGCTCTTTTTCGGGCCGGAGATGAGACAGAGTATCAATTCCAGGGCCGGGACGGCGGCCGGGGTCAAGGCGGACGCCGCGCTGCGGGTGCAGGACCTCTGGTTCGGCTACGGGCGGTGGCCGGTACTCCAGGGTGTCACGTTCGAGGTCGGGCGGGGGCGCCTGGCCGGCCTGGTGGGGCCCAACGGGTCCGGCAAGTCCACCCTCATGCGGGCCGTGCTGGGGCTGGTGAAGCCCTGGCGCGGCCGCGTGGAGGTGCTGGGCACGGACGTGGACGCCGCCCGGCCGCGGGTGAGCTATACGCCCCAGGCGGAGATGGTGGACTGGTCCTTCCCGGTGACGGTGCTGGACGTGGTGACTATGGGGCGGTACCGCCGCCCCGTCCCCTTCCGCCGGCCCGGCCGCGCCGACCGGGAGCAGGCCATGGAGGCGCTCCGGCGGGTGGGCATGGACGGCCTGGCGCGGCGGCAGATTGGAGAGCTCTCCGGCGGGCAGCAGCGCCGGGTCCTCATTGCGCGGTCGCTGGCGCGGGAGCCGGCCCTGCTGCTGCTGGACGAGCCCATGGCCGGGCTGGACGCCGTGGCCCAGCACGAGCTGCTGACGCTGTTCGAAGCGCTGCGGGCGGAGGGGTGCACCCTCCTGGTGGCCACCCACGACCTCTCCTGCGTCTCCTCCCGCTTCGACGAGGCGCTGTTCCTGAACCGCCGCATCATCGCCCACGGGCCGCCGGCGGACGTCTTCACGGCGGAGAACCTGAACGCCACGTTCCAGCACCACTTGCTCCTGCTGGACGTAGAGGGGCGCGTGTACCATGCCGGCCATCGCTGACTGGTTGGTGGAGCCGCTGGAGTTCGCCTTCATGCAGCGGGCGCTGGCGGCGGTGCTGGTGGTGAGCGTGGTGAGCGCCGTCATCGGCACCTTCGTGGTGTTGAAGGGGATGGCGTTCATCGGCGACGCCCTGGCCCACGCCTCCTTCGCGGGCGTGGCGGTGGCCTTCGTCTCCGGCACCAGCATCTACGCCGGGGCCGTGGCAGCGGGCGTGGCCACCTCCCTGGCCATCGGCTTCGTGAGCCGGCGGACCCGCGTCAGCTTCGACACGGCCATCGGCATCCTCTTCGTGGGCGCCTTCTCCCTGGGCATCCTCATCCTCAGCCGGGAGCAGGGGTACACGGTGGACCTCTTCGCCTTCGTCTTCGGGGACGTCCTCAGCGTCACCCCCGCCGACGTGCGGCTCATGCTCCTCCTGGGCGCCGCTGTGCTGCTGCTGGTGCTGGCCTTCTACCGGGAGCTGGTCTTCACCGCCTACGACCCGACCATGGCGGCGGCCACGGGCGTGCCGGTGGCGCTGGCCGAGTACGGCCTGCTGGCCCTGGTGGCCGTCACCACGGTCATCGCCATCAAGGCGGTGGGGATTGTGCTGGTGGTGGCCATGCTGGTGACGCCGGCCGCCACGGCACGGCTGCTGGTCCGGCGGGTTCCGGCCATGATGGCCGTGGGCGCCCTGGTGGGCGGCGCCTCTGCCGTGGCCGGGCTGTACCTCTCCTACTACGCCGCGGTGGCCTCCGGCGCCTCCATTGTCCTCATGGCCACGCTGGCCTTCCTCCTGGCGCTCCTCCTCTCGCCCCGGAGCGGTCTGCCGGCGCTGCTCCGGCGTCGGCTCCCGGCGGAGACCCCTGGCGCGGAGGCCCCGGTTCCTGGTAGCATCCCGGAAGCGAGGGAACCCAGAAGGGGGTGAACGGCATTTCCGGGGAACCAGGACGGGATCTGCTGGCGCAGGAGCGGGAGTTTGCCAGACGCTCACCGTACTACGGCCACCTGGGCCTCGAGGTGGCGGCGCTGGGCGACGGCACCTCCACGGTGGTGCTGCACGTGAGCGAGGCGCTGCTCCAGCGCCACGGCCACGTCCACGGCGGCGCCATCGCCTCTCTGGCGGACGCCGCGGCCAGCGCCGCGCTCCGGAGCGTGGTGGGGCTGGACACGCGTATCGCCACGGTGGAGCTGAGCCTCAGCTACCTGGAGATTGTGGAGCGGGGCGATGTCTTCGGCTACGGCCGCGTGCTCCGGTGCGGGCGGACCATTGCCGTGGCGAACGTGGAGATCCGGGACCCGGCGGAGCGGCTGCTGGCGGTGGGCCGCGCCACGTTCGCCATCCTGGGGGGGCGGAACGGAGGCTGACCGGATGAGCGGCTCGGTGTTGAAGGCGGCGTGGACGGTGGCGCTGATCGTGGTGGCGGGGCTGCTGCTGGTGGCGGTGGCCTCCTGGCTGTTCAGCGTGCTGTTCCGGCTGGTGACGCTCCTGGTGGTGGCAGGCCTGGCCGGTCTGGTGCTGGTCACCCTGGGCTGGCTCCTCTTCGGCGGCTCCGGCGGGGACCGCCGCGGCTAGGCCGTCCCGACTGCATCCATCCGCCGCGCGTCCGACATAGGCATAGAGGAGGGGGAGCGTCCCTTGCGGGTCCGCTCCCCCTCCGCCCCCCTGGGCGCACCTCCCCGACCGTGGCCTCACTGGACCACGACCACCGCCGTCATGCTGGGGTGGAGGTCGCAGTGGTAGGTGAACCGGCCCGCCTGGCTGAACGTGTGCTGGAAGGTGGCGCCGTTGGAAAGCGAGCCGGAGTCGAAGGTGCCGCCGCTGTCGGCGGTGACGGTGTGCGGCGCGCTGTCCCGGTTGGTCCAGACCACCGTGGTCCCCACGCGGACGGTGAGCGTGCCGGGCTGGAAGCTGAAGCCCTGGATGGTCACGGCGCTGCTGCCTCCGCCGCCCCCCGTGGCGCCGCCGCCGGAGGGCGTGGCCGTGGGCTGCGCCGTCGTAGCCGTGGGCTGGGGCGCCGTGGGTGAGGCGGCCGGCTGCGTGGCCGCCGGCGCCGGCGTCTCGTCGCTGCCGGAATCGTCGTCGTCGCCGCAGGCTGCGGCCAGCAGGCCCAGGGCCAGCACGGCCGCCAGGGCCAGGGCCAGGTAGCTGAACCTCCGCATCCCCTACGCCTCCTCTGCGTGGTGGTGTTCTCTCTGCGTATACGCTGGCGCGCCCGGGGAGGATTCACGGGCGCCGGCCGGTTTCCGCAGGAGCCGCAGGGAGGGGAGCGCCAGGGCCAGCTCCAGGGCCGCCACGCCGGCGGCCACCGCCAGGAGGACCGGCTCCGTCCGGTGGAGCCTCAGGGAGAAGAGGGCGGCCAGGAAGTAGGCGTGGATGGGCAGGCGGAGGACCGGGGCCGCCAGCTCCGGCCGCCGGGGCGCCCGGTCCCGTCGCAGCAGGGCGCGCGCCACCACGACGGCGAAGAGGGCGGCGACGGCGGCGACGATCTGGTAGCCGTTGGCCTCGCCGGGGAAGGCCCAGCGCCGGAGGGCCAGGTAGGGCAGCAGGCTGAGGGCCAGCCCGGCGTAGGCGGGGAGCGGGGCCGCCAGCTGCCACCATGCCCGCGCCAGCCGCCCCGCCGTACGGGCGCGGAGCCAGCGGGTGCAGAGGGAGAAGGAGGCGGCCACGAAGATCCAGGCGTAGAAGTTGCCCGCCGGCACGCCGAAGTACCCGGCGTCCAGGGGGATCCGCCAGCTCCAGAGGCCCAGGCGGATGGCCACCGCATCGAACGCCAGGTCCAGCATGACGGCCCACAGAGCGTCTGCCAGGGGCGCCGCGCGGCCGGATAGCCCCAGGACGTCCGTCATGCGCATGGACGTGGAGAGGATCACCGCCCACACCAGGCCGATGACCACCGGCACCCGGTCGATGGTCAGCAGGAAGCGGTCGCTGTAGGCGTAGCTCTGGAAGAGGAGGATGTCCGCCTCCTCCAGCAGCACGCCGTAGGCCGCGGCGGAGAGGATCTCCAGGAGCGGGCGACGGCCCTGCCGCGCCGCGTGGAGGGCCGCCAGCAGGAAGAGGAGCAGGCCCGCGCTCTCAACGTACGGGTAGGGGTTGGCGAACATGCGGCGGGGGGATCAAAGGGGCTGCCTGCCGGCGAAGCCGGTGTCCAGCTCGTGCCACCAGGCCACCTCCGGCTCGTCCAGGCGCCAGCAGAGGTAGACCACGCGGCCCTCCCGCAAGGAGGGGAAGTCGATGAGCCCCACGTCCGGGTCCTTCACCTCACAGCCGGTGGCCTGGACGCGCTCCACCAGCTCCCGCAGCTCCGCCGCCAGGCGCCGGTAGGCCTCCTCATGGCGCCGGACCGTATCTTCCAGGGCGTGGCCGTTGCCCCGGGAGCGGGCGGCCATGCTGCCCAGCACCTCGCGCTGGGCGTCCAGGTCCCGCTTCTTGGCGGCGATCTCCGGCAGCACCTGGCGCAGGAACGGCAGGAGCTGGTTGGCTTCGTCCCGGGTGAAGTACTTGGGCATCTCCCGTCCGCCCCCGGCAGGATGGCCACGGGTAGTGTACCAGAGGGCCGGGTGGCGGGCCAGGGAACCGGCGGGGCCGGTCAGCGGGCACGGACGTCCCACGTGAGCCGGAGGGATGCAGCGGCGCCGGGCGGCAGGTCCAGAGGCGTCAGGAAGAGCAGGCAGGTGCCCTGGTAGACCCGCTCCAGGCCGCCTTCGGAGCGGGACGCCGTCTCCACGGGGAAGCTCCACAGCCGCACCGGCGGGTCGAAGGCGGCGACCAGGGCGGCAGGCGCGCTACCCCGGACGGCCAGTTCCCGCACCTCCGACACGTCCAGGGCGCCGTCCAGGGGGCGGAAGGGGCCGCCGTTCACGGCCGCCTCCCGCGTCCGGTCGTCGCCGCCGGGGGCCTGCGGCGGGTTCACGTTCCACTCCGTGGCGAACCAGGCCCGCACGGGCCGGTCCCCCGTGTTGGTGACCGTGTGCTCCAACGCCAGCGCGCGGCCGTTGCGGGAGAGGGAGAGGGCCTTCTCCACGCGCAGCGGCTGCGGCCCGTCCCCCGTGTCCACCGTCCCGTCCCGGCGGAGGCGGACCGTGGCCGTCTCCCCCACCTCCTCCGGGAGCATCGTCTGGTAGCGCCCGGAGAGGAAGTCGCCGCCGTCCCGGTCTGTGCGGACCAGCGTCTCCAGGTCCGCGCCGGGCGGCAGGATGCGGTCCTGCCAGGCCAGCCGCCGGTGCGTGTCCGGCGCGTCCTCCGGCGACGTGTGGTACGCCTCCGGGCGGCGGGCCAGCGTGTGGAGCACGCTCCAGTCCAGCGCCCGCACGTCCCACTCCGAGAGGGCGCCGCCCAGGGCGGGGTGGAGCAGGAGGGAGATCTCATGGCTCTGGACCAGGACCTCCTCCTGACCGTCGAAGTCGAAGTCCGCGGCCGCCACCGCCAGCCAGGGGTAGCCGCCGTGGAGGATCCGGTCCGCCTCCCGCTCCGCCGCCACCAGGTTGCGGTGCGTTTCGGCGCGGATGTGGCGCAGGTACAGCCCACCGAAGACGCCGTGCCAGTACGGGCAGTTGCACTGCCCCCGCCAGAGGGCGTGCTGGGCGCCGCGGACGTCGCCCAGGCGGCGGGCGCGCTGCACCTTCTGGTGGGTGCGGAGCATCCGCTTGTGCATGGTGTTGGCCTCCGGGTACCGGCGGAGGAAGTTGCGCCAGAAGCCGCCGCCCAGGTGGCGGAGCACGTCGTCCCGGCCCTGGGCCGCCAGTTCGCCCCGGATGCGGGCCAGCTCCGCCTGGAGGTCCGCCGGCAACGCCCACTCCAGCATCTCCGGGTAGGACGCCGCGGGCACGTAGACCGGGCCGCGGGCCGGGAAGGAGGCCGCGTGCTGGCCCAGGGGGACGGGGGTCAGCCACGCCCGGGCGGACTCCACCGCCGTCAGGAAGCGCTCCATCCACCCCTCCTCCCACACGTGGCGGTGCGTCCCAGGCCAGGCGCCGAACTTCTCCCCATCGTCCGCGAAGACGACAATGGTGCCGGGCTCCCCGTCCGCCTGGGAGCGCAGGTAGTCCATGACCTCCTCCACGGGCCGCCAGGGGATGAGGTACCGGAGCGGCTGGAGGGCGGCGTAGAGGCGGAGGGGGTGGCCTTCGTGCTCCGTGAGGAGAGCCCCCCGGAGCTCTTCCGGGCCGGCGCCCGCCGCGGCGAAGTGGCTATCGTCCAGGACGGTCCAGCGGACGCCCAGCCGCGCGAAGGTGGCCGGCAGGTCCGGCTCCCAGACCCGCTCCGCCAGCCAGGCGCCGGACGGCTCCACGCCGAACCGCTGCCGGAGGACGTGGTTCATCCGGCCGATCTGCCCGATGCGGTCCGCCTCCGGGATCATGGGCAGGATGGGCTCGTAGTAGCCGCCGGTGAGGAGCTCCACCTGCCCCCGGGCGGCCAGCGCCGCCAGCCGCTCCACGTAGGCGGGCTGGTGCTGGAACAGCCAGTCCAGCAGCGGGCCGGAGTAGTGGAGGGAGGCGCGAACGCCGGGGTGGCGCTCCAGCGCCGCCAGCAGCGGCAGGTAGGCGCGGTGGAACGCTTCGTCTAGGACAAAGCCGTAGTTCCCCACCGGCTGGTGGTTGTGGAAGACCAGGCCAAGGTAGAGGTGAGCCATGGTGGGCGGACCTGCCTCCGGGTGCTGCGGGCGGCGCCCGCCGGGGGCGCGGGCGCTGGGGAGACGCGGGCCTGAGGGACGGGGACCGCCTACCCGGTCCCGCGCCCGAGGGCCCGCGTGAGGGTGCCGGGGCCCCGCACTACGGGGCGCTCGGCCGCCGCAGGAAGCGGTCGCAGGCGTCGATATCGCGCCGGCACGCCTCGATGTACTGCGGCGTCAGGGGCCGGTGGCCGGCCGTGGGCCGGGGCTGCTGGCGGGCGCGCTCCATGAGGCGCTCCAGCTCCCCCGCCAGCCAGGAGCGGTGCTGCCGCACGTGCTGGCGGAGCTCCTCTGCGGTCCTGGCGCGGAAGACGGCCCGGCCCAGGCGGACCTGGATCTCTCCGTTGGGAAGGCGCTGGGGTCTGGCGGTGCGGCGGAATTTGGCGAGGATGAATTCCAGTCGCATCGTGCTCCTCAGTCCCAGTACAGCTGGTCGGTCAGCTTGGCGGCGACGTCCCGGGCCGCCACCACACGGTAGTACGACTCCCGTTTCACCTCCTCAGAGACCGTGCTCAGGTTGATGGCCTTGTAGGCGTTCAGCAGGACCTGCTCCTGCTGGTACAGCCCCCGGGCGATCAGGTTGATGTCCCAGTGGGGCCGCTTGCTGGCCCACCAGAACTGGCAGCTATGGAGCGCCGGGTCCATGAGCGCCCGCGCAATGCTGGCGAAGTGCCGGCTGCGCGCGCTGTCCGCCACGGCCTCCGCCCGCTCCAAGAGCTCCAGGCAGAGGTCCACGTGCTGCCACTGGAGCGTGTGGACGTGGTTGCCGGGGTCCTTCCACAGCGGGTAGGGGTTGCCGCGGGCCAGGTCCTCTGCCGTGGTGCTCCAGGACGAAGCCTTGGGCTCCACGGCCTGGCCGCGCGGGAACGCCTCCACCACCTCGCTGACGGTGACGATGCGGACCTCCCCCAGCTCCCGCTCCTCCGGCATCTGGAGCAGCGTCCGGTGCTGCTCCGCCAGTGACTGCGCCTGCCGGACGCCGGCGTGGAGGGTCTGGTGGGGCTGGAGCGCCTCGTAGACCTC
>DATCLE010000272.1:0-4013 GCA_036564075.1 Dehalococcoidia bacterium | reverse complement strand
CGCAGGCGGTCACCGGAGGCCTGGACGGCCTCGGCGGCGAGCTGCTCCTTGCCGCCGGGGAAGTGGAAGTACAGGGAGCCCTTGGGGGCGCCGCTCTCCGCCAGGACCTGGTTGAGCCCCGTGGCGTGGAACCCCTGCCGCTGCATGAGGCGGCTCATGGCCCTGATCATCCGCTGCCGGCTATCGGTTGGTCGCGACATACCGGAGAGATTATAGCAGAGAGGGGCTTGACTAGATAGACCGGTCGTCATAGTATCCCCAGTACCAGTAGACCGGTCTTCATACCACGGCACCGCCTGAGGAGGCCCCCCGATGCGGCAGCTCATGTTCCTCGGTCCCCGGCAGCTCCAGTGGCGCGACGCTCCCGACCCCCGCCTGGAGGACGCGGCCGGCGCCCTGGTGCGGCCCGTGGCCGTTGCCACCTGCGACCTGGACCCGGCCATCATCCGCGGCATGGCGCCCTTCCCCGGTCCGTTCCCCCTCGGCCACGAGTGCATTGCGGATGTGGTGGAGGTCGGCGCCGAGGTCACCGCCGTTCGTCCCGGGCAGCGGGTGGTGGTCCCGTTCCAGATCTCCTGCGGCACCTGCGACCGCTGCCTTCGCGGCCTCACGGCCAACTGCCGCACGGTGCCCGGTTCGTCCATGGACGGCATGGGCGACCGCGGCGGCCCCTGGGGCGGCATGCCGGCCGATCTCGTTCACGTGCCGTTCGCCGATGCCGTGCCGGTGCTCCTGCTGCCCGGCGGGCCTGGCCTGTGCCCTGCGCTCGGCGGAGCCGGGAGGCACCCGCGTCTGCCCAGCGTCTACTGGGACGGCGGGGTGCCGGTGCCCGCGTTCGACAGGTGCAACACGAGGGTTGACCCCCTCCTGGGGCGCGGGGGCTTGACAGGGCCCGAAGGCAAATAGAATAAGCCTCTAGAACATTATTCTAGAAGGTGGCAGGTATGTCCCGAGTCGCAGCCTCTCACGCACGCCGTCAGGAGATCCTGCGGGCCGCCCTGGAGTGCTTCGTGACCCGCGGGTTCGAAGCCACGACCATCGACGACATCCGCGCCCGCTCCGGTGCCAGCGTGGGCAGTATCTACCACCACTTCGGCAGCAAGGAGGAACTGGCCGCGGCGCTGTACCTGGAAGGGCTGCGGGACTACCAGGCGGGCTTCGTGCGGGAGCTCCGGCGCCACCGGAGCGCCGAGGCCGGGATCCGCGGGGTGGTGGCGTACTACCTGACCTGGGTGGAGCGGCACGCCGACTGGGCTCGCTACCTCTTCGCCATGGGGGACCTGGGCGCCGCCCTCTCCGGGCGTGCCCTCCAGGAGCTGAACCAGGCGTTCTTCCGGGACGTAGCCGCCTGGATGCAACCGCACATCGAACGAGGGGCTATCGTCCGGCTGCCGCCGGACCTGTACCGGCCGGTCCTGTTCGGCCCGCTGCACGAGTTCAGCCGCCAGTGGCTGGCGGGACGCAGCAGCTCCACCATGGCGGAGGCCAGACGCGTCCTCCCGGCGGCGGTGTGGCGCTCATTGCAGGGTCCGGGCGCGGGCCGTCAGCGGCCGGCCGGTGGCGGAGACGGCCAGGGAGAGGAGGCAGGCTCGTGACAGGACTGGAGCAGTTGCAGGCACTCATGCGGGGGGAGGCGCCGTCCACCCCCGTGGCGGAGCTGGTGGGGTTCCGGCTCACCGCCGTGGAGCCCGGCCGGGCCCTCATGGTGCTGGACGCCGGCACCCGCCACGCCACCCTGCTGGGCACGGTGCACGGCGGCATCATCGGCGCCCTGGCGGATGCAGCCATGGCCATGGCCTACGCCAGCACCCTGGGCGAAGGCGAGACCTTCACCACCCTGGAGTTCAAGATCAACTTCTTGCGGCCCGTCTGGCAGGCCCGTCTGACGGCGGAGGGCCGCCTGGTGCAGGGCGGCCGCACGGTGGGCCTCACGGAGTGCGCCATCCGCGATGACCGCGGGCGCCTGGTAGCCCAGGCCACCGGCACGTGCATGACCCTGCGGGGGGACCAGGCGGCCGGCCGCCGCCCCCAGATCTCCGCCGGCAGCGGTGGGGAAGGGGGCGACGCGTGACGGCGGACGGCGGGCGCCCCCGGAACTGGAAAGACCTCCTGCTGCACGGCCCGGCCCGGGCCTCCCAGTGGCGGACGCTCTCGGCGGCGTGCCTGGGCCTGGCCATGCTGATGATCGACACCTTCGTGGTGAACGTGGCGTTCCCCGCCATCAGCCGCGACCTCCGTGCCGGCCTCAGCACGGCGGAGTGGACCGTGACCGGCTACATCCTGGCCATGGGCGTGCTGCCGGTGGCCACGGGCCGCCTGGGCGACATCTTCGGTCGGCGGCGGGTCTACCTGCTGGGGCTGGCCCTCTTCACCGCGGCCTCGGCGGCGTGCGGCGCCGCCGGCAGCATCTACGCCCTCATCGCCTTCCGGGTGGTACAGGGCGTGGGCGCCGCCATCATGCAGCCGGCCACCCTGGCCATCACCACGCAGGCGTTCCCGCCCCACCAGCGGGGGCTGGCCATCGGCACCTGGGGCGGCGTCTCCGGCCTGGGCCTGATCATCGGCCCGGTGCTGGGCGGCCTGCTGGTCCAGGGCGATGGGTGGCGCTGGGTCTTCCTGGTGAACCTGCCGGTGGGCCTCCTGGGCCTGCTGCTGGCCCTCCTCTTCATCCCCGAGTCCCGGGACGAGAGCGTCCCGCGCTCGGTGGACTGGGCGGGGCTGGGGCTGAGCGCCGCCGGGCTGCTCCTCATCCTGCTGGGCTTCACCCGCGCCAATCAGGACGGCTGGACCTCCCCCGTGATCCTGGGCTGCTTCGCCGGCGGAGCGCTGCTGCTGGCGGCCTTCGTGGCGGCGGAGCGGCGGGCCCGCTACCCCCTGGTGGACCTGAGCCTGTTCCGCAGCGGTACGTTCGTGATGGCGTGCCTCTCCTCCTTCCTGTTCGCGGCGGCGGTGTTCGGCTCCCAGCCGTACACCAGCCTGTTCATGCAGAACTTCTGGGGCTTCACGCCGCTGGAGGGCGGGCTGGCCTTCCTGCCCTCCACCGCCCTGGTGGCGGCGCTCATGCCGTTCTCCGGCGTCCTGGGGCAGCGGCTGGGGAGCCGCCTCCGCCTCCTGGTCATGGCCGGCTCGGTGTCGGTGGGCGTCTCCTTCCTCTACCTGCTGCGCCTGGAGGCGGACAGCGGCTACACTGTGGGGCTGCTGCCCGCCTTCATCCTGCGGGGCCTGGGCGTCGGCCTCGTCATGGCGGCTACCTCCCTGGCGGTGATGAGCGCGGTCCCGCTGGCCAAGGCGGGCCTGGCCTCCGGCACGTACACCATGGCGCGGCAGATCGGCACGGCCGTGGGCGTGGCGGTGCTGGGCGCGGTCTTCCTCCACCACGTGGAGACGGACCTGCCAGGGCGGCTGGCCGGCCTGCCGCCGGAGCAGGCGGCGCCGGCCGTGGCCGCGGCGGCGCACTTCGCGCCCGCGGGCGAGGGGGAGGCCCGCGCCGCCGCCCAGGACACGATCCTGGAGGGGTTCATCCTCCTCGCCGTGGCCGGCATGGCCATCAGCGCCGTGGCGACCGCCGCCGCGGGGTTCATCCGACACCGGGCGCCGGCGCCCCAGCCCGTGACGCCGCAGGCGCTTGCCCAGCAGGACGGTGCGATGCCGGACGCCCCCACGGCGGGAGGAGGCTAGCTGTACTTCCCACCGACGTTGTTGACAGATGAGGACCTCCCGAGGCGGTATGGGGTGATCCCAACCATCCCTACCGTCAGGAGGTCCTCATGGCCCATCGTACCGCCAAGCTCACCCCGTTCGGAAGGCTCTTGCTCGTCCAGCGCGTCACCGACCTCGGGTGGTCGGTGGCCGCGGCCGCCGAGGCTGTGGGTGTCTCCCGCGCCACGGCGTACCGCTGGCTCCGGCGGTACCGAGCCGAGGGCCCGGCCGGCCTGGAGGACCGGTCCTCGCGGCCCCACCGCAGCCCCCACGCCCTGGACGCCCGGACGGTCCGCCGGATCCTCCGCGCCCGT
>DATCLE010000271.1:0-5282 GCA_036564075.1 Dehalococcoidia bacterium | reverse complement strand
CGATAGGTCAGCCCTACCATACACCGGTCGGGCCCGTCCTGGCACCTACCGACGCGACCGGTAGGACCACCGGACGGCCGGTGACGGGGTGCTGGACCACGCTCACCGCTACCCCGTACGCCTCCGTCACCCGTTCCGGGGTCAGCACCTGCTCCGGCGGGCCGCCGGCCAGGGCCCGGCCGTCCTTGAGCAGGAGCAGGCGGTCGCAGTACTGGCCCGCCAGGGTGAGGTCATGCACCACGGCCAGGACGGCCAGGCGGCGTTCCCGGGCCAGCCGGTGGACCAGGTCGAAGAGGGCCGTCTGGTGGCCCACGTCCAGGTGGGCCGTCGGCTCGTCCAGCAGCAGCACCGGTGCCTCCTGGGCCAGCGCCCGGGCGGCCACCACCCGCTGCCGCTCGCCGCCGGAGAGCCGCTGCACCGGCCGGTCGGCCAGCCGCAGCACGTCCGTCTGCTCCATGGCGCGGCGGGCCGCCGCCAGGTCCTCCGGCCCCTCCGAGGCCAGGAGCCCCAGGTACGGCGTCCGGCCCATGAGGACGATCTGGAGCGCCGTGAACCCCTCCGGCAGCGAGGCCGCCTGGGGCACCACCGCCACCGTCCGCGCCAGCTCCCGGGCGGAGAAGGCGCGGAGGTCCCGGCCCATGAGCAGCACCGTCCCGGCGCGGGGGCGCAGCACGCCGCTCAGGACGCGCACCAGGGTGGACTTGCCGGAGCCGTTGGGACCCACCACGCCCAGGACCTCGCCCGGGCTCAGGCTCAGGTCCAGGCCCCGCAGCACCTCCCGGCCGCCGTAGCCCGCCCGCAGGCCGCGGGCCGCCAGCACCGGCCCCGTCCCGTTCGCGTCATCCACCCGCACGGCTCCGCCTCCGCAGCAGGAACAGGAAGAAGGGCGCGCCGGAGAAGGCGGTCACCACGCCCACCGGCAGCTCCGCCGGCGAGACGGCGGTGCGGGCCACCAGGTCCGCGGTGATGAGGAAGACGGCGCCCGCCACCATGCTGAGGGGCACCAACCGGCGGTAGTCCGGCCCCCACAGCAGGCGCACCGCGTGCGGCACCACCAGCCCCACGAAGCCGATGAGGCCGCTCACGGAGACGGCGGCCGCCGTGGCCAGGGAGGCCGCCGCAATGAGCAGGAGCTTGGTCCGCTCCACGTTCACGCCCAGCTGCCGCGCCTCCTCCTCGTTGAGTTGGAGGACGTTCAGCACCCGGCCGTGGACCAGTACCACGGCCGCCGCCAGCGCGCTGTAGGGGACCAGCAGGCCCACCTGCCGCCAGCCGGCGCCGTTCATGCCGCCCATGATCCAGGCGAAGATGGTCCGCAGGTCATCCCCCGCCAGCATGAAGAGGAACGACATGCCCGCCGTGGCCAGGGAGGAGACGGCCACCCCCGCCAGGACCAGCGTGGCCGTGGGCACCACCGTGCCGGTGCGCGCCAGCCCGTAGGAGAGGGCCACCGCCAGCAGCCCGCCCGCGAAGGCCAGCGCCGGCACGGGGCTCAGGGCGTAGAAGGCGAAGTCCAGCGGCAGCAGGAAGGCGATGGTGGCGCCCAGGCCCGCGCCCGCCGCCACGCCGATGAGGTAGGGGTCCGCCAGCGGGTTGCGGAAGACGCCCTGGTACGCCGCCCCCGCGTAGGCCAGGGTGCCGCCCACCAGC
The DNA here is from genome assembly GCA_036564075.1 of Dehalococcoidia bacterium. Classification (GTDB taxonomy): domain Bacteria; phylum Chloroflexota; class Dehalococcoidia; order DATCLE01; family DATCLE01; genus DATCLE01. The sequence continues at coordinate 3,632 of DATCLE010000271.1, read as the reverse complement.
CCCGCCAGCAGCACGCGCGGCAGCCGGATGTCCCAGACAATGCGGTCCCAACCGTCCGGCCACGTCTGCTCCACGGGCAGGCCCGGCACGTGGGAGAGGAGGATCCGCGCCACCACCCCGGGCGGGATGTCCGCGGAACCCAGGCTCAAGCCCACCCCGCTCACCAGGAGGAGGAGCGCCAGCGTCCCGCCCAGGCGGAGCCAGAGGCCGGAGGGGGAGGGGAGCGAGAGCCCCGCCCCTCCCTCCGCCGCAGCGTCGCCCAGCGTCCTGCGCGCCCACATGGCCCTCACCGGAACCTTTCGGGGTACAGCAGCCGGGCCAGCGCCTCCAGGCCCTCCACCACCCGCGGGCCCGGCCGGCTGACCAGGTCCGCGTTCACCTCATGGACCCGGTTGCTGCGGACGGCGGAGACGGCGTCCCAGCCGGGCCGGGCCTTCACGTCCGCGGCCGTGGCCTGGCCGGTGCCGGCGGGCGTGATGGCCAGGACAATGACCTCCGGATCACGCTCCAGGATGACCTCCTGGGAGAGCTGGGGGTACTCCCCCGGCGCGCCCGCGGCGATGTTCTGCGCCTTCAGGAGGTTGTAGAGGTCGCCCACGAAGGAGTTGGGGCTCACGGTGAAGAAGGAGGGGTCCAGCTCATGGTAGACGCGCGGCCCTTGCTGGACATCGTTCAGCCGGTCCGTCACGGCCTTGACGCGGCGCTCCATCTCGGCCGCCACGCGCTCGCCCTCCTCGGGGTGGCCGGTGACCCGGCCCAGCAGCCGCACCTGGTCGATGACGCCCTGGATGCTGTCCGGGGCGTCCAGGTAGAGGACCTTGAGCCCCAAGGCGTCCAGGCGGGAGACCAGGTCCCGGGTGTTCAGGCTCACCAGCACCAGGTCCGGGTTGTAGGAGACGATGGTCTCCGGGTCCGGGTTCACGTACTCCAACTTGGGCAGCCGCCCGGTCTCCGCCGGGTAGTCGGAGAACTTGTCCACGGCCACCACCTGCTCGCCGGCGCCCACGGCGAAGAGGGCCTCCGTGCCGCCGGCGGAGAGGGAGATGATGCGTTCCGGCCGTCGCTCAAGGGTGAGGGAGGTGCCGTCGCTCCGCTCCACCGTGATGGGGAAAGCGCCCTCGCCCGCTGGGGAGGCCTCGTCGCCACCGCCGGAGTTGCAGGCGACGAAGGCGCCCAGCGAGAGGAGCAGGACCAGGGTCAGGAGCAGCGCACTACGAAACCAGGACCGTTGCACAGGGTTCCACCATCCTTTCCGTGATGTGGTGGAAAGGCAACAAAAATCCCCCCGGCCTGGGTCGAGGGGTTTTCGGTGACGGCCCGAGAAACGAAGCTCCCGCCCTGGGTCAGGACGGGAGCGGGTCTCTCGGGACCGCGTGAGCCCTTCCGTGGAAGGGCGTGCCCGTGCCTTTCCTCGAAGGCCGTCGACATCCGACAAGGGCTGGCGACCTGGCTCATCCCTCCCGCAGGGAGAGGGCATCACAGTTGCGGGACAGCGCCGGATTCGCACCGGACTTCGCACGAGGCCCCGAAGGGCGCCCTTGCCAAACGCTGTTCGGTTGTGGCCGTACTCTACCGCCAGCCGGCCCTTGTGTCAAGCATCTCAATCCGCAGAGGGGCAAAGAGCGGCGGGGAGCGGCCTCTCCCTCCCCATCACGCCACGGCCCCGCCGCCGTGCTGCGGGCACAGCCGCCCCCCTTGTCATGTTGAGCGGCCAACGGGAGCGAAGGCTGACATGGGGGTACCGGAGGTAGGGGCGGGTTTCAAACCCGCCCTTACCGCGGGGGCAGGGCCAGCCCAACGCCGCGCAGGGGATAGGAGCCAGGCAGGGGCGCGGCGGGGCCCCCACCCCCGGCCCCTCCCCCGAACTCGGGGGAGGGGTGCCGGGGAGGGGGCCCGCTGTCATCCTGAACAACCGCACGGGAGCGAAGGGCTCAGACTCCCAGGGGGGTGGCGGGCGGGCTGCCCGTGGCCCGCTACCGCGCCCGGCGCAGCGCCAGCGCCCCGCCCGCCAGGAGCAGCGCCCCCGCCAGGAGCGCGGCTGGGACCGCCGCCAGGCCGCCCGCGGCCCCGCCGCTGCCCGTCTCCGGCAGCCGGATGCCGGCGGGCGTGGGGGTCGCGGCGGGCGCCGGCGTCGCCGCTGGGGTCGCGGACGGCGTCGGGGTCGGCGTGGGGGCGGGCTGGAGCTCGAAGGCGCCCAGGTCGCAGGCCGCCGTCCCGTCCCCGTTCCCGTCCTGGGGGCGGGGGACGCCCCGCTGGTCGGCCGGGAGGGGGACGTTGGCGGTGCCGGGGTCCCCGTCGTCGTCCCAGGTGCACTGGGCGGCGGGGACGGCGTCCAGGGCGGGGCTGCCCAGGGAGAGGGCGTGGGTCTGGGTGGGCCCGCCGTTGGCCTGGAGCGGGCCGAGGAGCGGGTCGACGCCGGTCTGGAGGCCCGTGGCGCCGACGGGGAGGGTGCAGAACGTGCCATCCTGCACCAGGGTGTAGTCCGCCGTGGCCGGCGTGCCGTTGCAGTCGGCGCCGCCCAGGGAGGCCGTGTTACCGGCGAGGATGACGCCGCGGAGCTGGGCGGCGTTGGAGCCGTCCCAGAGCCCGCCGCCGGTGCCGTTCGTGCTGTTGCCGGTGATGGTGACGAAGGCGGCGCGGAGGGTGCCGCTGGAGTTCCGGATGCCGCCACCGACGCCGCCGCCGCCGATGACGGCGGTGTTGCCGCTCACGGTGCTGTTGACCAGCGTCGCCGTGCCGTCGAAGGTGTTGAAGAGGCCGCCGCCGCGGCCGGCGTTGTTCCCGCTGAGCGTGCTGCGGGCCAGGGTGAGGGTGCCGTCGTTGTAGATCCCACCGCCGTCGTTGGCGGTGTTGGCCTCCACGGTGGTGTCGCTGAACGTGGCCGTGCCGGAGAAGCCGTTGTAGAGCCCGCCGCCGTCGAAGCCAACCTCATTCCCCCTAAGCGTGCTGCCGGTCACGGTGAGGGTGCCACCGTTGGAGATGCCGCCGCCGGAGAACTCGGCGCGGTTGTCCCGGACGACGGTGTCGCTCAGGGTAGCCGTGGCGCCGTCGCTGTAGAGCCCGCCGCCGTCGGAGTCGGCGTAGTTGCTGCTGAGGATGCTGGCGGCCAGGGTGAGGGTGCCCTCGTTGAGGATGCCGCCGCCCTGGCCGAACAGCACCACCCGCCCGTGGCGGATGGTGACGCCGCTGATGGTGACGGTCCCGGAGACCACGTGGAGCACCCGGTCCTGGACGCCGGTGCCGCCGCTGCTGGCACAATCCGCCGCCAGCTGGCTCACCGTGCAGGCCTCGATGACGGTGCTCCCCGCCCCGGCGCCCTGGATGGTGAGGTCCTCCAGGATGTCCAGGTCGCCCTGGGCGTTGGCGTCGTCGGCGCCGGCGAGGGCCAGCGTGTACGTCCCCGCCGGGAGGGTGATGACGTCGGGGTCGGCGGTGTCGTCGCAGGCGTCCACGTCCGTGTCGGTGTTGGCCGCCTGGATGGCCTCGCGGAGCGAGCAGTCGCCGTCGCTGTTGAGCTCGTCGGCGGTGGTGGTGACGGCGATGGTCCCGGCCCGGGCGGGGCCCGCCGGGTGGAGGGCGAGGAGCGCGGCAACGGCGAGGAGGAGGAGCGTCGCGGCGAGGCCGCGGCGGGG
>DATCLE010000270.1:0-2613 GCA_036564075.1 Dehalococcoidia bacterium | reverse complement strand
GGGCGTGGGGGTCGGCATGGGGGTGGCGGTGGGCGTCGCCTCCGCGGCGGTGCCGCCGGTGCCTCCCCCCAGGAGCAGGACGGCCGCCCCGGCCAGGACGGCCACCAGCAAGGCCGCACCGCCGGCGGCCAGGACCACGCGTTGCCTGCGGCTCATGGGCCGGAACCTCCTGCCCGCCCCCCTCCACGCCGTCCCGCCGGCGTGGGGCTGCGCCGGGGGCGGGCAGGCCCGTTCCCGCGCAACGCCGGGCCCGGACGGACGGGGGGCGTCGGGCCACGGTGTATCATAACCGGAACCCTCCCCCCTGTGGGAACCTTTTTCGGGCCGCGGGGTAGATCCGGTGAACGGTAGCGCAGGAGGCTGGGTCCTGGACGAGAGCGCCACCCTCCGGCTGGCGCAGGCCGGGGACGGGGAGGCCTTCGCGGCCCTGGTGGAGCGGTACGGGCAGGAGGTGTTCCGGCTCGCCTACCTCATTGTGCGTGACGCCGCGGAGGCCGAAGACGTGGCCCAGGAGGCGTTCCTGCGCGCCTACCGGGCGCTGGGCCGCTTCCAGGCGGACCGGCCGTTCCGGCCGTGGCTCCTGCGCATTGCCGGGAACGTGGCGCTGAACCGCGTGCGGTCGCGCACGCGGCTGGGCGGCCTCCTGACGCGCTACCGGACGGCCCGCGGCGACGAGGCGGCGCCCTCGCCGGAGGCGGCGACCCTGGCGGACGAGCGGCGCCGCGCCCTGTGGCGGGCCGTTGGCCGGCTCCGGCCGGAGCAGCAGGCGGTGCTCTACCTGCGGTACTTCCTGGACCTCTCAGAGCGGGACCTGGCGGCCTGCCTGGACTGCGCCCCCGGCACCGTCAAGTCCCGGCTCCACCGGGCGCTGGCCAGCCTGCGGCGGGTGGTGGAACGGGAGTTCCCGGAGCTGGTGGAGGCCGCCGGAGAGGTGGACGTGGAGCCGTGACGGACGGGCGGGACGATCCCCTAGAACGCTTGCTGGCGGAGGCGTCGCGCGGCTTCCCCTACCCGCCGGCGCCGTCCCTGGCGGCGGCGGTGCGGGAGCGGCTGGCGGCGGGCCCCGCCCCCGCACGCCGTGGCTGGGTCGTGCGGGCGGGCCTGGCCGCGGCGGTGCTGCTGGTGGCCGCCGCCGCCGTCCTGGCCGCCGTGCCGGACGGCCGCTCGGCCCTGGCGGAGGCCCTGGGGCTGCGCTCCACGCGCGTCCGGGTGCTGCCGGACGCCGCGTCCCTTCCCACGCCCACGCCCGGCCTGCCGTTCCTGCCGCCGTCCGGCCGCGAGGTCTCCCCGGCGGAGGCGTCCAGCCGCCTGGGCGCCCCCCTGCGGCTGCCGTCCTACCCGCCCGGTGCAGCGACGCCGGAGCGGCTGGTGGCGCTCCCGGTCACGGACCGTGACGGGAGGCCCGCCGTGGTGGTGGCGGCCGTCCACCGGGACCCGGCCACGGGCAGCCCCTTCGTGCTGTACCAGGCCCGCCTGGCGGCCTCCGGCGCCTTCGGCTACAAGGGGTTGCCGGAGGGTGTGACGGTGGAGCCGGTGACGGTACGGGGACAGCGGGGCCTCTGGTTCTCAGGGCCGCCGCACGTCATGGAGTACCGGACCCGGGACGGCAGCCCCGTGGCGGGGACAGAGCACCTGGCCACGGGCGTGCTGAACTGGGAGGAGGGCGGCGTGGCCTACCGGCTGGAGACGGACCTGCCGCTGGCGGAGGCGTTGCGCATCGCTGAGTCGCTGCGGTGAGGTGGCTGCGCCATGTCGCTGATGAATTCCCCGGTGCTGCGCCGCTGGTGGTGGCGGCAGCGCTGGGCGGCTTTCGGGGCACTGCTGGCGGTGGTGCTGGTGGCGGTCCCGGCGCTGGTCGTGAGGGACGGAGGGGCGGGGCCTCCCGCCGCCTCTGGGGAGGCCGGCGCCGGCCCCGAGGGACCGCCGGCACCCCTGGCGGTTGCCGGTACGGGCACGGCCCCCACCCTGGCGGAGGTGGCGGCCGGTGCGGAGCCGGCGTCCACGCCCCCGACCCCTTTGGACGGCCTGTTGCTGGCGTTGGTCCGGGAAGGCCCGGCGCCCCGGCTGGAGGCGCTGGACGGGGCCACCGGCAAGGTCGCCGCACGCCTCGAGACCTCCTGGGAGCCGGATGCGGTTCGGCGGCGCAGTGCGGGCGAAGTCCTGGTCTCGGACCTGGGGGTCCGGCAGACGGCGGCGGGGCCGGTGTCCAGCCCGCGGCTGCTGGTCCTGGACGACGCCCACGGCCTGGCGGTGAAGCGCTCCATCCCCATGCCGGACCGGCAACGCACCACGACCTCCTGGCCGCTGATGGCCCTCTCCGGCGACGAGCGTTACCTCTTCTACCTGGCCCGGAAGAGCGCATGCTCCGGCGACGCGGCGGTCTGCGACGGGCACTCGGTGGCCGTGCTCAACCTGGAGAGACTGGACCAGGCCCCTACGGTGGTGCCGCTGCCCCAGAACTGCGGCCCGGCCGCGTTGCTGCCGCTGGGCCATCAGCATGTGCTGGCCACGTGCACCAACCGGGCCGTCCTGCAGGTGATCGACGCCGGCGGCCGCACGCTCCAGACGGTCGATCTCAGCGGCTACGTGGGGCTGGACACGGACGTGCCGGCA
>DATCLE010000269.1:0-10228 GCA_036564075.1 Dehalococcoidia bacterium | reverse complement strand
GGACAGCGTTGGGCCGCTTACGGGTGCCCTTGAACAGCATGTGCTCCAGGAAGTGGGAGATGCCGTTCACCCGGCGCTCCTCCGCCCGTGAGCCCACGCCCACGAAGACGTTGACGCTGGCGGACTGGGCGGTGGGAACGGGGGTGGTCACCACCCGCAGGCCGTTGCTGAGCCGGGCGATTTCCCAAGACACGGTCATGGCTCCTCCCCCTGCCGGCCGGGCGGCGGCGCCGCCACACGCTGCGCGGCCCCGCCGGGGGCCGCGCCTGGTACGCAGTATAGGCACCGCCGGAGAGGAGGGTCAAGGAACGGGCCGCCGCGCCGCCCGGCGGGGCATCCGCGGGACCGGGGGAGCCCGGGGGCGAAACCACGGTGCGCGCGGGCGCAGGGCCCGCTAGAATGGCTGCGGGGTCGCGCGGGCCGGCCTCGGCCGGCCGTGACCGTGCGTCGATCTCAGGGGGGCGGCATGGCGTTGGGACAGGACGGCGGCGACGGAGCGGCGGTCCCGGAGGCGCCGCGCCTCCGGGAGGGGGTGCCGTGGGGCGCGCGGGACGTGCTCCTGGGGACGCTCCTGGCGGCCGTCCTCTTCCTGCTCCTCACGCTCCTCTCCCTGGCGCCGGCGGCCGTCCTGCCGCTCTCGGAGGGGGAGGCGGCGGCCGTGGAGCTGGCGGGCGACCTGCTGGCCCCCGCCCTGGCCATGGTCGCGGCGGCGGCCGTGGTGGTGCGGTGGCGGGGCGGCACCGCCGCCCACCTGGGGCTGCGGACCTTTCCCTGGCGGCGGGGCTGGCTGATCCCGGCGGTGCTGGCCCTGGACTGCGTACTGACGGCGGCGTACTTCGTCCTGGCGGGGGCCGCGGGCCTGCTGGCCGTGCCGGCCGCGGAGCCCGGCCCGGACCCGGCGCTGGCGGGCGTCCTGGACGGCGCCGCCGGGATCATCCTGGCCCCCGTTGCAGAGGAGCTGTTCTTCCGCGGCTTCATGTTCGCCGGGCTGGTGCCGCGCCTGGGAATAGGCGGGGCGGCGCTGGCCTCCGCGCTGCTCTTCAGCGCCGTGCACCTGGACGGGGGTGTCCTGCTGCCGTTCACCGCGGGCGCCGTGCTCCTGGCCTACGCCTACCGCTGGAGCGGCTCCCTCTGGTTCCCCATCCTGGCGCACGCCGGCTACAACGGCGTGGTGACCTTGGCGCTCCTCTGAGCCCCATCGGAGGGGCGCAGTATACTGGCCCCATGGGCAGGAAGCTCCTGGCAGAGGCCCACTACGTCAGCAACTGGACCTCCCTGGTCGGCGCCCTGGAGGGTGCGCTGCGCTACCTGGGCGGCGCCCTCTCCACGTCCTACGTCATGGGCGTCACCGGCCACGCCTTCCGCATCGCCGTGGCCCGGAGCGCCGAGGGCCTGACCGGCGGGGACGGGCCCCAGCGGGCCGACTACGAGCGTGCCCTGCCCCTCTACCAGGGTCTGGGGCGGGAGGTCACCTACCTCTACGCCATCCGCGCCCGCGACCCCGCCTACGAGCGGCACCGGGAGCTCATCATCAAGCGCATCCGGGACGGCATCGACAGGGGCCTCCCCGCCGTAGCCTACGACCTCCACCTGCCGGAGTTCGGCCTGATCAAAGGGTACGACACCCGGGCCCGCACCTTCGCCGTGAGCACGCAGCTCAGCGCCCAGTACGGTGAGACGCTGCCGTGGGAGCAGTGGCCGGTGCCCGGCCGGGAGGAGGCCGTCCACGTCTTCCTCCTGGGCAAGCCGCTGCGGGTGGACCGGCGGGAGGCGGAGCTGCGCGCCCTCCGGTTCGCCGTCCGCTACCTGGAGGAGGGCGAACCGCGGCTCCGGCACGTGGCGGCGGGGTTCGCCGCTTGGGAGCGGTGGCTGCGGGCCTTCCAGGAGGGGGAAGCCGTTTCGCCCTCCGGCAACGCCCTCCTGGTCCAGGCCGTCCTCTCCGCCCGCGCGCACGCCGCCCGCTTCCTGCGGGAGATCGCGCCGGACTACACCCCGGCGGTGGCCGTGGCCATGAAGCAGGCCGCCGCGGCGTACGACGCGCTGGCCCTGCCCCTCTCCCGGCTGGCCACCATGTTCCCCTACCCCGCCGGCGGGAATACCGCCAGCGTGGCCCTGCGCCGGGAGGCCGCGCACGAGCTCCGCCGCGCCCTGGAGCACGAACGGGAGGCGGCGACGCAGCTCCGGGCGGCGCTGGAGGCCCTGTGAGGGCAGGGCGGCCCTACCCCCGGCGGGGTTGTCAGGCGATCTACTGTGCGGTATAAGTGGGGTGCATGTGGTAAGGAGGGGGCCAGAACCATGACCACCACCGCGCAGACGTCGGAGTACACCAAAGAGGAGAAGGCGTTCAACGGCAAGATCGTCACCGTGAACCTCAGCACGGAGGAGATCGTGCCGGAGCAGCTTCCGGAGGAGTACTACCGGAAGTACATCGGCGGGTACGGGCTGGGGGCCCGGCTCCTGCTGGACCGGATGCCGCCGGGCGTGGACCCGCTGGGGCCGGACAACATCCTGGGCTTCTTCCCGGGCCTGCTCACCGGCACCCCGCTCTTCGGGCAGCGGTTCCAGGTGGTGTGCAAGTCTCCCCTCACCGGCGGCTGGGGCGACGCCAACTGCGGCGGCGACTTTGGCCCCAAGCTGAAGCACGCGGGCTGGGACGGCCTGCTCCTGGTGGGCCGGGCGGAGAAGCCCGTCTACATCCTCATTGAGGACGATCAGATCTCCATCCAGGACGCCGCGGACCTCTGGGGCGTGGACGCCATTGAGGCGGAGCGACGGCTCCAGGAGCGCCACGGCAAGAAGGCCAGCGTGGCGGTCATCGGCCCGGCGGGGGAGAAGCTCTCCCTCATCTCCGGCATCTGCAACGACCATGGCCGCCTGGCGGCCCGGAGCGGCGTGGGTGCCGTCATGGGCTCCAAGCAGGTCAAGGCCGTGGTGGTGGTACCCTCCCGCGCCATCATCCTGGGCGCGGACAAGGAGATCCGCCAGATCCTGCGGGAGAACCTGAACGACTTCGTCAAGCCGCTCACGGACTTCTTCCGCACCTTCGGCACTACGGGCATCACGGCGGCCTCCGCCCACAACGGCGACTCCCCGGTGAAGAACTGGGGCGGCGTAGGGCAGGTGGACTTCGTGGAGGTGACGGAGCTCCAGGGCCCCGTGGTGAACCAGAAGATGGAGAAGCACTACGCCTGCTGGCACTGCCCCGTGGCCTGCGGCGCCGAGAGCGTGGAGTCCACCAACGAGCGGTACCCGTACCCGCGCCACACCCACCGGCCGGAGTACGAGACCATGGCCTCCTTCGGCACCATGAACCTCAACAACAACCTGGACTCCATCATCTACGCCAACCACCTCTGCAACCTGTACGGCTTCGACACCATCTCCGCCGGCGCCACCATCTCCTTCGCCATCGAGTGCTTCGAGAACGGGCTCCTGACCAAGGAGGACACGGACGGCATCGACCTCCGCTGGGGCAACCACGAGGCCATCATCCAGATCCTGGAGAAGATGGGGAAGCGGGAGGGCATCGGCGACGTCCTGGCGGACGGCGTGAAGCGCGCGGCGGAGCGCATTGGCCGGGGCGCGGAGCAGTTCGCCATGCACGTGGACGGGCAGGAGCTGCCCATGCACGACCCGCGGCTCCAGCCGGAGTACTACACCACCTACAAGCTGGACCCCACGCCGGCCCGCCACACCCAGTACGAGGGGAACCGCCGCTGGGGCCTGGTGCCGCCGGCGCCCAAGGACCGCACCCAGGCGGAGGGTCGCGGCGCGCACCACAAGGCCGCGTCTGAGTACATGCACGTGGTGAACGCCGGTGGTATGTGCCAGTTCATCATGATGTGCGCCAACACGGCCAACATCCCGCAGTGGATCAACGCCACCACCGGCTGGGACATGACGCGGGAGGAGCTGGCGCAGGCCGGGGAGCGCATCGCCAACCTGCGGCTGCTCTTCCAGCTCCGGGAGGGCAAGAACCCGCGGGAGCGCCAGGTGCCGCAGCGGGCCTACGTGGCCCAGGACACCGGCCCCAACCAGGTCACCCTGGAGACGGAGACGCTGGAGCGGGAGTACCTGGAGGCGTGCGACTGGGACCCCGCCACCATGAAGCCCAGCCGAGAGAAGCTGGCGGCGCTGGGGCTGGAGGACCTCATCCCGGTGGTGCACGGAGCGTGAGTGACATGGTCAAGGTGCGGTTGTTCCCCACCCTGGCCCAGCGGTCCAACAGCGGCAGGGAGCAGTATGAGGTGCCGTACCAGGCGGGCCTGACGCCCGGGGACATCATCCGGCGCGAAGGGTTCACCGGTGAGGACGCCGAGTACATTGTGGTGATGGTGAACAACGAGCAGAGCGACCCGGACCGGACGCTCCAGGATGGGGACCAGGTGGAGCTCCTGGTGAGCATCCAGGGCGGCTGAGTCGGGACGCCCGGAGGAACCTTGAGACGGCGGGGCACCGCGCCCCGCCGTCTTCCGTGTGCCGGAACCGGCGGGGGAGGAGCGTATGGGACGTGCCAGGCGGACGTACCGGTTCTGCCCGCGCTGCGGGGCGGCGCTGGCGTACCTCCGGCGGCCGGGCGACCGGCGGGAGCGGCCCGTCTGCTCCGGCTGTGGGTACGTCTTCTACCAGCACTCCCGCGTGGCCGTGGGCGGCCTGGTGGAGCGGGACGGGCGCGTCCTCTTGGCGCGGCGCCGCTACGCGCCCTACCGCGGCTGGTGGGACGTGCCCGGCGGCTTCCTGGAGGAAGGGGAGCACCCGGAGGACGGGATCCGGCGGGAACTGCGGGAGGAGACGGGGCTGACGGTCCGCCCGGTGCGGCTCCTGGCCATCCTCATGGACCGGGCGGCCTACGACGGCGTGACCTACTACCTCCTCAACCTGTTCTACGCGCTGGAGGTGGTGGGCGGCGGCGAACCCCAACCCGCCGACGACGTCACGGAGCTGCGCTGGTTCTCCCGGGCGGAGCTGCCGGACCGTGTGGCCTTCCGCAGCTGTCGGGAGGTGGTGCGTCGCTGGCGCCAGGGGACCTAGCGCGGCACCCCGTCCTCCGCTGCCCGGCGCTCCGCCGCCTCCCCGGCCCGCCGCACCGCCTCCACCACGTGCGGCGGCGCCGTGGCCGGCGACCCGGCGTCGAAGGGCGGCTCCGGCGCGTACTCGATGCCCAGCTGGATGGCCTGCGCCGTCTCCGGGCCGGCCAGCAGGGCCGCCAGCCGCAGCGCCATGTCGATGCCGGAGGAGACGCCCGCCGCGGTGATCACCTTGCCGTCCACCACCACCCGCTGCGAGACCGGCTCCGCGCCGAACTCCGCCAGGCGGGGCAGGGAGCGCCAGTGGCAGGTGGCGCGCAGCCCGCGGAGGATGCCGGCGGCCCCCAGCAGCAGCGAGCCCGTGCAGACGGACGCCGTCCAGCGGGAGGTGCGGTGGACCCCGCGCAGCCAGTCCAGCGTCTCTGCGTCCGCCAGCAGGGCGCGCGTCCCCGGTCCGCCGGGGACCACCACCACGTCCGGGGCGGGGGCGTCCGCCAGCGCGTGGTCCGCCACCAGCGCCAGGGCGCCCGTATCGCTGCGCTGGGGGCCCGGCCGCGCGGCCACGAAGCGGACCTGCGCGCCGGGGACGCGGCTCAGCACCTCGTACGGCCCCACGGCGTCCAGGACGGTCAGGCGCGGGAAGAGCAGCACGGCAATGTCCATGCCCGGAGCATAGGGGCAGCCGGGGCCGGGGTCAAGGGCGCGGAGCGTGGCCGCGGCCGGGCGTCGGGGCCGTCCCGGCCGCCGGTGTACCTGCCTACGCAGGTGACGGCTTTCGGGCGCCGGCGGCCGTTGACAGCGGTCGGGGCCGGGCCGTAAGATGGGCGCGTAGGGCGGCGCGGGGCCTGCCGGCGCCGCCCCCACCACGCAAGGGCCTGTATGCCGAAGTACATCTTCGTAACCGGCGGGGTGGTCAGCTCCGTCGGGAAAGGCATTACCACGGCTGCCCTTGGGCGGCTCCTCAAGAGTCGCGGCCTCTCCGTCTCCATCCAGAAGCTGGACCCCTACCTGAACGTAGACCCGGGCACCATGTCGCCGTACCAGCACGGCGAGGTCTTCGTCACCGCGGACGGCGCGGAGACGGACCTGGACCTGGGCCACTACGAGCGGTTCCTGGACCAGGACCTCACCCGGGAGAGCTCCGTCACCACCGGCCAGATCCACCAGGCGGTCATCGCCCGGGAGCGCCGGGGCGACTACCTAGGCCGCACCATCCAGACGGTGCCCCACGTCACCAACGAGATCAAGGCCCGCATCCGGGACGTGGGGCGCGTCAGCGCCGCGGACGTGGTGATTGTGGAGGTGGGCGGCACGGTGGGCGACATCGAGGGCCAGCCGTTCCTGGAGGCCATCCGCCAGCTCCGCAAGGAGGAGGACCGGGAGGACACCCTCAGCATCCACGTCACCTACCTCCCGTACATCGCCGCCACGCGGGAGCTGAAGACCAAGCCCACCCAGCACAGCGTGCGGGACCTCCGCAGCATGGGCATCCAGCCGGACGTCATCGTCTGCCGGAGCGACTACCCCGTGCCGGAGGACGTGAAGGCCAAGGTGGCCCTCTTCTGTGACGTGGAGCACCGCGGCGTGGTCCCGCTGGAGACGGCGGAGAGCATCTACGAGGTGCCGCTCATCCTGGAAGCGGCCGGTCTGGGTGACTACGTCCTGGAGCGGCTGGGCCTGGAGCCCGGCTCCCGGGACCTGGACGAGTGGCGCGCCCTGGTCCACCGCCTCAAGAACCCCGTGGACAGCGTCACCGTGGGCGTGGTGGGCAAGTACGTGGAGCTGCATGACGCCTACCTCTCCGTGCGGGAGGCGCTCTTCCACGCCGCCATCCACCACAACCTGGCCGTGGATGTCCGCTGGATCCACTCGGAGGACCTGGAGCGCCCCGGCGGCGAGGTCCTGCTGGAGGGCCTGGACGGCATCGTGGTGCCCGGCGGCTTCGGCGCCCGGGGCATCGAAGGGAAGATCGCCGCGGCCCGGCACGCGCGGGAGCGCGGCGTGCCGTACCTGGGGCTCTGCCTGGGCATGCAGGTCATGGTGGTGGAGTTCACCCGCCACGTGCTGGGGCACAGCCTGGCCAACTCCACGGAGTTCATGCCGGAGACGCCGCACCCCGTCATCAGCCTGCTCTCGGAGCAGGAGGGCGTGGAGGACAAGGGCGGCACCATGCGGCTGGGGGCGTACCCGTGCCGCCTGCGGCCCAACACCCGCGCCTACCAGGCCTACGGGCAGGAGCTGGTGGCGGAGCGCCACCGCCACCGGTACGAGTTCAACAACCGGTACCGGGAGCCGCTGGAGGCGGCCGGCCTGGTGGCCAGCGGCCTCTCCCCGGACGGCAGCCTGGTGGAGGTGTGCGAGGTGCGGGACCACCCCTGGATGGTGGGCTCCCAGTTCCACCCGGAGTTCCGCTCGCGGCCCACGCGGCCGCACCCCCTGTTCCGTGAGTTCGTCCGCGCTGCTTGGCGCCGCGCCGAGGCCGGGCGTCAGGCCTCCGGCGTCAGCTCCGCCCCTGGTGCCATCCTGCTGCCGTGACCGGTGACGAGATCTGGCGCACCCTCCACCTCCTCTCCGTCTTCCTCTACGTGGGCGGTCTGGGGGCCGTGCTGGCGCCCATGTACCGGGCCTGGCGCAGCAAGGACGTGGAGGTGCAGATGATCGCCTTCCGGCAGGCGGCGGACAGCGAGACCTCCCTGCTGCTGCCCGGCCTCATCCTGACGGGCGTCACGGGGGTTTTCTGGGCGGTCAGCAAGGACTACAATTTCATCAGGGACGGTTGGTTGGGCGTCCTCACGCTGCTGTACATCTTCACCACGTTCATCGCCCTGCCGCTCCTGGGGCTGGGCCTCCGGCGCGTCCGGCTCCTCTCGCTGGAAGCGGCCAAGCACCAGCGGATCACCCCGGAGCTGGAAGAGGCGCTGGCGGACAACGTCCCCAGGGTCTTCGGGACGGTGATCCTGATCCTCACCCCCGTCATGGCGTGGCTGGCCATTGTCAAGCCGTTCTGAAGGGGAGGGTGCCATGCGCATCTGGCTGGACACGGCGAACATCGACGAGATCCGCGCGGCGGCCAGGCTGGGCGTCCTGTCCGGCGTGACCACCAACCCCACCCTCATCGCCAAGGAGGTGGGGGTGGACTACCGGACCCGGATCCTGGAGATCGCCGGCGTGGTGGACGGCCCCATCTCCGCCGAGTGCGTCTCCCGCACCGCGGACGAGCTGGTGGAGGAGGGGCGGGAGATCGCGGCGTGGCACCCCAACGTGGTGGTGAAGATCCCCGTGGACGAAGCGGGCCTGGAGGCCATCCACCGGCTGTCCCGGGAGGGCGTGCAGATCAACACCACCCTGGTCTTCTCCGTGAACCAGGCGCTGCTGGCGGCGGAGGCGGGCGCGGCGTACGTCAGCCCCTTCGTGGGGCGGCTGGACGACGTGGGGCACGACGGCATCGCCCTGGTGCGCCAGATTGTGGAGGTGTTCGACCGGTACCACCTGCCGTGCCGGGTCATTGCCGCCAGCCTGCGGCACCCGCGGCACGTGGAGCAGGCCGCCCAGGTGGGGGCGCACATTGCCACCATGCCGTACAGCGTGCTGACCGGCATGGTGCGGCACCCCCTCACGGACGTGGGCATCCAGCGGTTCCTGGAGGACGCCCGGCGGGCTGGAGTGGGCCGCGTGGCCAGTGCATCCTAGGGCTTGCGCGCCGCGCGCGTTCCGTGTATGCTGATTGCCGCACAACCCGCACCGGCCTCAGCTTCTTTGCATGGGTGGACTTTTCCTCTAACCGCCTGCCTCCGATGATCAAGACGACGTAGTCCCCGGCCTGAGAGGACCGGGAGGATTGCAGCTACCATTCCCGTGAACCGACCTGCGGAGAGACAAGTGAATATCGGCGAGCTTGAAACCAAAACCCGTGAAGAGCTCATCACCCTGGCCAAGGAGCTCGGTATCTCCGGCTACAGCACCCTGACCAAGCAGGACCTCATCTTCCGGCTCCTGCAGGCCCATACCGAGCAGCAGGGCCACATCTTCAGCGGCGGCATCCTGGAGATCGTCGACGAAGGGTTCGGCTTCCTCCGGGGCGAGAGCCTGCTGCCGGGGCTGAACGACGTCTACGTCTCCCAGTCCCAGATCCGCCGGTTCGGCCTCCGCACGGGTGACTACGTGACCGGCCAGGTGCGGCCGCCCAAGGACAACGAGAAGTACTACGGCCTCCTGCGCGTGGAGGCCGTGAACGGCATGGACCCGGAGGAGGCCAAGCAGCGGCCGTACTTTGACAGCCTCACGGCCATCTTCCCCAACCGGATGCTGGACCTGGAGATCGGCCCGGAGAACCTCTCCAACCGGATCATCAACCTCATCGCCCCCATCGGCCGGGGGCAGCGCGGGCTCATCGTCTCCCCGCCCAAGGCGGGCAAGACGTTCCTGCTGAAGAACATCGCCAACGGCATCACCCAGAACTACGAGGACATCCACCTCATCGTCCTCCTCATCGGCGAGCGGCCGGAGGAGGTCACGGACATGCAGCGCTCCGTGGACGGCGAGGTGGTGGCCTCCACCTTCGACGAGCCGGTGGACGACCACACCCGCGTGGCGGAGCTGGCGCTGGAGCGCGCCAAGCGGTTGGTGGAGAGCGGCCGGGACGTGGTGATCCTCATGGACAGCATCACCCGGCTGGCCCGGGCCTACAACCTGGCCATGCCGCCCAGCGGCCGCACCCTCTCCGGCGGCATTGACCCCGTGGCCCTCTACCCGCCCAAGCGGTTCTTCGGCGCCGCGCGGAACACGGAGGAGGGCGGCAGCCTCACCATCATCGCCACCTGCCTCGTGGACACGGGCAGCCGCATGGACGACGTGATCTACGAGGAGTTCAAGGGCACCGGCAACATGGAGCTGCACCTGGACCGCCGGCTGGCCGAGCGCCGGATCTTCCCCGCCATCGATATCCAGCGCAGCGGCACCCGGCGGGAGGAGCTGCTCCTGGACGAGCAGACGCTGCGCCAGGTCTGGCTGGTCCGCCGCATGACCGCCATGATCAGCGCCAACTCGCCCAACCCTTCGGAGGCAACGGAGCGGCTGCTGGAGCGGCTGGCGCGTACCTCCAGCAACCAGGAGTTCCTCCAGACGCTGAAGCAGGAAGTCTAGGACGCCCGCCGCCTCCCCGCCACCCCCATCTCCCCCACCGTGTGCGCAGGGACGCGGAC
>DATCLE010000268.1:0-9054 GCA_036564075.1 Dehalococcoidia bacterium | reverse complement strand
ACCCCACGGCGCCCCACGAGGTCCTCCTGGTCATGGACGCCACCACCGGGCAGAACGGCCTGAGCCAGGCCCGCACCTTCACGGAGGCGGTGGGCGTGACGGGCATCTTCCTGGCGAAGCTGGACGGGACCGCCAAGGGAGGCATCGTCTTCGCCATCGCCGACGAGCTGGGGCTCCCCGTGCGCTTCGTGGGCACCGGGGAGCGGCCGGACGACATCGCCCTCTTCGACGCGCGGTCGTTCGTGGACGCGCTGTTCGACTGACGTTCCGTCGGCTCCTTCCGGGACCTCCGGGAGGAGAGGGAGGCGCCATGGCGGACTTCCTCCTCTGGTGGCTGGCGGCGGAGGCGGCGGGCGTCCCCGGCCTCCTGCTGGCCGCGGCGGCCCTCCGGTCGTTGCCGGACCGGGGGATCGCCTTCGCCAAGCCGCTGGGGCTCCTCCTCACCGGCTACGTCCTCTGGCTGCTGGCCTCCGGGCCGCTCCCCAACGGCCGGCCCGCCGTGCTCCTAGCGCTGGCCGTGACGGCCGCCGCCGGCGGGGCCGCCCTCCTGCGGGCCGGCCGCCCGGCCCTGGCCGACCTGCGGGCACGCCTCCCGTACCTGCTGGCCGTGGAGGTCCTCTTCCTGGCCGCCCTAGCTGGTGCGGCCTTCCTACGCTCCTACGTGCCGGAGATTGCGGGCACGGAGAAGCCCATGGACCTGGCGTTCCTCAACGCCGCCGTGCGGGGCGAAGGGTTCCCGCCGCCGGACCCCTGGCTGGCCGGCCACACCGTCAGCTACTACTACTTCGGCTACCTGCTCATCGGCGCCCTCACCACCCTCACGGGCCTGTCCACCGCCGTGACCTTCAACCTGGGGCTGGCGCTGGTCTTCGCGCTGGCGGCGGTGG
Source organism: Dehalococcoidia bacterium (assembly GCA_036564075.1). Taxonomy (GTDB): domain Bacteria; phylum Chloroflexota; class Dehalococcoidia; order DATCLE01; family DATCLE01; genus DATCLE01. The sequence continues at coordinate 8,167 of DATCLE010000268.1, read as the reverse complement.
CCGCCGTGGGACTGGGCTACAATCTGGCGGCGCTCTCCCGCCCGCGGGAGACTGCGGGAGGGCTGCCGCGCGGGCCGCTGGCCGTTGGGCTGGCGGCGGCGGGCCTGCTGCTGGTGGCGGGCAGCATGGAGGGCGTGCTGGAGTGGCTGGCGGCGCAGGGGTACGGCTCCGCGCGGCTCTGGGCGCGCATCGGCATCGAGGGGCTGACGGGCGCCCAGCGGACGGACACCTGGTACCCCACGGAGTTCTGGTGGTGGTGGCGCGCCACCCGTGTGGTCCCTGGGACCATCCATGAGTTCCCCTTCTTCAGCTTCCTCCTGGGTGACCTCCACCCGCACGTCATGGCCATCCCCTTCGTCCTGCTGGCGGTCGGCGTCGGCGTCGCCCTCTGGCGGCAGCCGGGGGAGGCCACCCTCCGGGAGGCGGCGGCGGCGCCTGCGCCGTACCTGCTGGCGGCGGCCGTCTTCGGCGGCCTGGCCTTCCTCAACACTTGGGACTTCCCGGCGGGGCTGGCCGTCCTAACGGGGGCGCTCCTCCTGCGGAACCTGCGGGAGCGGTGGGCACCCGGCGCGGCCCTGGCGGCGCTGGGCGTGACGGCCGCGGTGGGCCTGGCCTCCGTGTTCCTGTACCTGCCCTTCTACCTGAGCTTCGATAGCCAGGCGGACGGCTTCGCCCTGGTGCGCGGCGCCGCCACCGGCCCTCTGACCGGCCTGCTCCACTGGGCGCCGCTGCTCCTGCCGGTGGGGGGCCTGGCGGCGTACGGGCTGGCCACGGGCCGCTGGCCGGAGGCGGACCGCTCCTGGATGGCGGCGCTGGCGGCGCTCCTGGCGGCGGCGCCCGCCGGGCTCTGGGCGCTGCTCCTGCTGGCGGACGGCGGCCTGGGCGGCGCGATTGCCGCCCGGGGCTGGGCCTGGGCCACGGACCTGGCCCTCATGGCGCTGCTGGGGGCGCTGATCTTCGCGCTGCTGGGCCACGTGAAGGGGGCGGACGGCGCCCCGGCAGGGGGGCTGACGCCGGCGCTGCTCCTGGGGGCTGTCGGGGTGCTGCTGGTGCTGGGGCCGGAGTTCTTCTACGTGCAGGACGTGTTCCGCAGCCGCATGAACACCGTCTTCAAGCTCTGGTACCACGGCTGGGCCCTCCTGGCCGCGGCCGGGGCGTACGGCGGCTTCGTCCTCCTGACGGAGGGCCGGCGCCTCCCGCGGCCCGGGCGCGCGGCCGCCGCGCTGGCGGGCGGCGCTTCGCTCCTCGCCGTGGCCGCCGGGCTGGTGTATCCTGTCACGGCGACCTTCGCCCGCACCGACGGCTTCGCCGGGCCGCGCACGCTGGACGGCCTCGCCTTCGTCCGCGCGTCCGCACCGGACGAGGCGGCGGCGCTGGCGTGGCTGGCCGAGCTGGCGGGAACGCCGGTGGTGCTGGAGGCCGCCGGGCCGGACTGGGGCGAGACCGGTCGGGTGGCGTCGCGCACGGGCCTGCCCACGGTGCTGGGCTGGCCCGGCCACGAGCTCCAGTGGCGCGGCTCCGACACGCTCTTCCGAGGGCGAGACCTGGACGTGCACCGCGCCTACCAGACGGAGGACGTGGCGGAGGCGCGGTCCATCCTGCAACGGTACGGCGTGGCCTACGTGTACGTGGGGCCGGTGGAGCGCCGCCAGTACCCGGCGGCGGGCCTGGCCAAGTTCGACCGCTTCCTGGAGCCGGTCTTCCGGCAGGGCGACGTGGTGATCTACCGGGTGCCCCAGGACGGTGCCCGGGCGAAGGAGGTGGAGGCAGGACCATGAGCTCCGTGGTGGAACGGCCGGAGGCCGTGCGCCCGGCGGGGCTGCCGGCGGCCCTGGCGCGGATCCCGGCGCGCCTGCGGGCCACGCGCCTGGAGCTGGCGGCGTACGCCACGGTCCTGCTGACGGCGGCCATCCTCCGCTTCTGGGACCTGGGCTCCCGCGCCCTCCACCACGACGAGAGCCTCCACGCCCAGTTCTCCTGGTACTTCTACCAGGGGCTCCGGGCCGCCATCTCTTCCTTCCCGGACGGGGCCGCCGGCCACGCCTTCTACCACCACGACCCCATGATGCACGGGACGTTCCTGTTCCACGTCACCGCCTTCACCTTCCTCCTCCTGGGCGACAGCGACTACACGGCCCGCGTCCCGGCCGCCCTCTTCGGCACGCTGCTGGTGGCCCTGCCGTTCCTCTTCCGCCACCGGCTGGGGCGCGTGGGCGCCGTGGCGGCGTCGGCCATGCTGGCGCTCTCGCCCACGCTGCTCTACTTCAGCCGCTTCGCCCGGAACGACATCTGGGTGGCCGCGTTCACCCTGGCCATGGTCATCGCCATCTGGCGCTACCTGGACGAGGGGCGGCCCCGCTGGCTCTCCGTGCTGGCCGGGGCGCTGGCCCTCAGCTTCGCCAGCAAGGAGACCACCTACATCGCCGCTGCCGTCTTCCTGGTCTTCCTGGACTGCATGGTGGCGGCGGACCTGCTGGACCGTGTCCTGCCGGTGAGGGACGGTGCTCGGGGCGCCGGGGCGGCCTCCCTCCGGCGGGCGGCGGCGTTCCTGGCGCTGGCGCCGGTGGCGTGGCTGGCCGTGGCCCTCTGGCCCGCCCTCGGTGGCCTGCGGCGGCGGGTGGGCCTGGACGCCATGCCGCGCTCCGGCCACGTGCTGCTGGTGCTGGGTACCCTCACGCTGCCCCAGTTCGCCGCCGGGATCCAGGTGCCGCTGGAGGCGCTGGGCGTCTCCCTGGCAGGCCCGCCGTCCGCCCTGGGCGGCTGGTTCCCGGACCAGGAGCACCTGGTGGGGTGGGCCACCATCCTGACGCTCCTGGCGGCCGCGGCGGCCGTGGGGCTGGCGTGGGACCCGCGGACGTGGGGCGTGGCGTTCCTGGTCTTCTTCGGCATCTTCGCCTTCTTCTACACCACCATGTTCACCTGGGTGCCGGAGGGGATCTTCAGCGGCTTCTGGCGCGGGCTGGACTACTGGCTGGCCCAGCACGAGGTCCAGCGCGGCGGCCAGCCGGTCTTCTACTACCTCATGCTCCTGCCGGTGTACGAATTCCTGCCGCTGGCGGCCGTGCTGGTGGGGGGGCTGGTCTCCGTGGCCCGGGGCAGCACCGGCCGGGCGGCGCTCTTCTTCGCCACGGCGGGGGCCTACGTGGCGCTGGTGCCGGGCGGGCCGCTGGCCGCGCGGCCGCTCCTGCCCACGCTGGTCTTCCTGGCCGTGGCCACCTACGCCTTCAGCCCGGACCGCTTCCGGCAGTTCCTGGCCTTCTGGCTCTTCGGCAGCCTCTTCGCCTACTCCGTAGCGGGGGAGAAGATGCCGTGGCTGCTCACCCACCTGGCGCTCCCCGCCGTCCTGCTGGCGGCGGTCCTCATCGACGACTTCGTCCGGTGGCTGCTGCGGCGGCTGCCGGACGGGCTCGGGCCGTGGGCGGTGGCGGGCCCCGTCCTCTCGGCGGCGTCGGTGGGGGCGCTGGCGGCGCTGCTGCTCCTGGAGCGGCGGGACGGCGGGCCGTGGCTGGCGGCCTACGCCGCCGCCGTGGCCGGGGTGGCGGGCCTGGCCCTGCTGCTGGCCCGCCGCGCCTCGCCGCGCTGGGCGGCCGGGGCGGCGGCGGCCGGGGTGGCGGGCCTGCTGGCGGTCTTCTCCGTGCGGGCGGCGTACATGGCCAGCTTCCAGCACGGGGACGTGCCGGTGGAGCTGCTGGTGTACACCCAGACCTCCCCCGCGCTGGTGGACGTGCGCGACCGCATCGAGCGGCTGGCGGAGGAGTCGGGGCAGGGCCGGGACCTGCCCATCACCGTGGACGCCACGGACAGCTTCTCCTGGCCCTGGGCGTGGTACCTGCGGGACTTCCACAGCGTCACGTACCCCACGGTCCGCGGCGGCCCCGCCCCACCCTATACGCCGGTGATGATCCTCAATGCCTCCAACGCGGGGGCGGTGGCGCCCTACGGCGACGCCTTCGCGGAGGGGCAGCGGTTCCCCCACCGCTGGTGGTTCCCGGAGGACTACAAGCGGCTGACGGCGGAGGACTTCTGGGCGGGTCTCCTGCGGGCGGAGCGCTGGCGCACGTGGTGGGACTACTGGATGTGGCGGAAGACGCCCTCGCCCATCGGCAGCGTGGACGCGGTGGTCTACGTCCCGGCGCCGGAGGCCCAGGGGGGTGGTGCCACGCCGGAGCCGCGGGAGGTGGCGGGCTCGCTGGTCATCGGGCGGCTGGGCACGGCGCCGGGGGCCTTCAACCAGCCGGCGGGGATCGCCGTGGGGCCGGACGGCAGCGTCTACGTGGCGGACACCCACAACCACCGCATCCAGAAGTTCGGGCCGGACGGCCGGTTCGTGGCCCAGGCGGGCGCGCCCGGCGCGGCCCCCTCCCAGTTCAACGAGCCGTGGGGCCTGGCGGTGGACGCCCGGGGCTACGTCTACGTGGCGGACACCTGGAACCACCGCATCCAGAAGCTGGACCCGGATCTGCGGTACGTGACCTCCTGGGGCGCCCCCGCCCGCGACCTGAGCGCGCCCGGCCCCTACGACCTGTACGGCCCGCGGGCGGTGGCCGTGGACCGGGAGGGGAACGTGCTGGTGGCGGACACGGGCAACAAGCGGGTGCTGCGCTACACGCCGGACGGCGAGTTCCTGGGGCAGGCCGGCGGGCCGGGCGCCATGGACGAGCCGGTGGGGCTGGCCGTGGCCCCCAACGGCGACGTGCTGGTGGCCGACGCGTGGAACGGCCGGGTGCTGCGGCTGAACGCGGCCCTGACCGTGGTGGCGGCGTACCCGGTGCAGGGCTGGGAGAGCCGGGACCGCCTGGCCAAGCCGTACCTGGCGCTCCTGCCGGACGGCCGGGTGCTCCTCTCGGCGCCGGCCGCCGGGCAGGTGCAGGTGCTGGCCCCGGACGGGACGGCGCAGGCGCTGACGGCACCGCCCGGCGGCGGCGACCCCTTCGCGTACCCGGCCGGGGTGGCGGCGGACGCGACGGGCCGCGTCTACGTGGTGGAGCTCGGGGCCAGCCGGGTGCGCCGGTTCACGCTGGGGCCGTGAGCCCGGCGCGGGTGGACGGCGCGGCGCACGCCCGGCTCTGACGGCCCGGCCGTCAGGCCCGCAACGTCACTTCGCCCGCCACCATGGTGGCCGTGGTGCCGTCGGCGCGGCGCAGCACCAGGTTGCCCTCCCGGTCCACGTCCTCCGCCACGCCCTCCTCCATCGTCCCGGCGGCAGAGACGCGCACGCGCTTCCCTAGGGTCTCCAGCCGCTCCTTCCACTCCGCCACGGCGGACCCGCCGTCCTGCACGTGCAGGTAGAGCGCCTCCAAGTGGTTGAGGAGGGCGGCCAGCAGGTCCTCCCGGGAGACCTCCCGGCCCAGCGCCGCCGCCAGGCTGGTGGCGATGGCGGCGATCTCCGGGTAGGCGCGCACGTCCAGGTTCACGTCCACGCCGATCCCCACCAGGCTGTAGCGGGGCCGCGACCCCGTGAACTCCGTCTCAATGAGGATGCCGCAGAACTTCCGGCCGTCCAGGAGCACATCGTTGGGCCACTTGATGGACGGCCGGAGGCCGGTGCACTCCTCCACGGCCCGCGCCACGGCCAGGGAGGCGACGATGCCGAGCTGCTTCAGGCCCTCCAGCGAGGGCCGGAGGATCACGGTGGGGTAGAGGTTCACGCCCGGCGGCGAGACGAACCGCCGGCCGAACCGGCCGCGGCCCGCCGTCTGCTCGTCCGCCAGGACCACGGTCCCCTCCGCGGAGCCGTGCTCCGCCTCCGCCTTCGCCACGTCCATGGTGGACCCGGCGGACGGCAGGTAGAGGAGCGTCCGCCCCACGAAGCGGGTGCGCAGTCCGGCGCGAATGCGGTCGAGGTCGAGTCCGTGCATGGTGGGCTCCTTTCCCCGTCTTCCGCCCCAGTATAGCGCCGGGCCGCCGGGCGGCGGCAAAGAGACGGAGGGCCCGTTCCGTACGGAACGGGCCCTCCGTCAACGCCAGGCCTTACAGACCTAGCTAGCTCAGCACCTCCAGGGTGCTGCAACCATGGATCGTAAGGCCTGAGCGGTCAGTACTGTCCATGGGCATCACCTCCTCTCCTGCCGCCACCGTAACACGGGCCGGGCAGGCCGTCAAGCAAGGAGGGTCACCGGCCCCGCCTGCCCGTCAGGTCCCGCAGGAGTTCGCGCGCCACCTGCCGGTCGTCCCAGGGCAGCGCCCGGTCCCCCACGATGATGGACTGCTCGTGCCCCTTCCCCGCAATGAGCACCACGTCGCCGGGGCGCGCCCGGGCCAACGCGTGGGCGATGGCCTCCCGCCGGTCCACCACCCGGGCGAAGTCCCGGCCCTCCGTCCGGCCCGCCGCCTGCATGGCCCGGGCGATCTCGTCGATGATGGCCTCCGGGTCCTCGTGCCGGGGGTCCTCGTTGGTGAGCACGGCGTAGTCCGCCAGCTCCGCCGCCGCCTGCCCCAGCCCCGTGCGGCGCGGCGCGTCCCGGCCGCCTGCCGCGCCGAACACCACCAGCACGCGGCCCTCCGCCAGCCCGCGCAGCGTGGCCAGCACCTTCCGCAGGGCGTCGCCCGTGTGGGCGTAGTCCACAAGAACGGCGAACGGCTGCCCCACGTCGATGCGCTCCATGCGGCCCGGGACGCCGCGGGCCTCCCTCAGCGCCTCCGCCATGCGGTCCAGGGGCACGCCCTGGGTGAGCCCCACCGTGAGGGCCGCCAGCAGGTTGGAGACGTTGAACCGGCCGGGGAAGGGGGCGTCCACCCGCGCCGTCCCCCAGGGCGAGGTCACCGTGAAGGCGGACCGGTCCGCCGTGAGGGCAACGTCCGCGGCCCGCACGTCCGCTGGCGCGTCGATGCCGTAGGTGACCACGCGGGCGCGGCGGCTGCGGGACGCCATGTAGCCGGCGGCGGCGTCGTCCGCGTTCACCACGGCGAAGCGCTCCCCCTGCTTGGCCGTGGGTTCGTCCAGCATCTCGAACAGGCGGCCCTTGGCGGCCATGTAGGCCTCCCGGCTGCCGTGGAAGTCCAGGTGGTCGCCGCTGAGGTTGGTGAAGACGGCCACGTCGTAGCCACAGTGGTCCAGCCGGTGCAGCGCCAGGCCGTGGGAGGAGGACTCCACCACCGCGTAGTCCACGCCCGCGCGGACCATCTCTGCCAGCAGGGCCTGCACCTCCGGCGCCTCCGGCGTGGTGAAGCGGGAAGGGTTGGGCTCTTGCCGCCGGCCCACCTTGCGCTCCGCCGTGCCCACCAGCCCCGTCTCGTACCCGCCGGCCTCCAGCACCGCCGATGCCAGGTACGTGGTGGTGGTCTTCCCGTCGGTGCCGGTGACGCCCACCACCCGCAGGCGCTCGCCGGGGAAGCCGTGGAAGGCCGCGGCCAGGTCCGCCAGGGCCCGCCGGCTGTCCGGCACGATGGCCGTGGGGAGGGACGTGTCCAGGAACCGCTCCGGGCCGGCCTCCGCCCGGTCCCGCTGGACGGCGACGGCGGCTGCGCCGCGGGCCACGGCCTCCGGGATGAAGTCGTGGCCGTCGGCGCGGAAGCCGGGCACGGCCACGAAGAGCGAGCCGGGCTCCACGGCGCGGGAGTCGTAGTCGATGCGCCGGATCTCGACGCCGCCGGTGCCGCGGAGTTCGGCGTTGGGGACGTGGCGGAGGAGGTCGCGCAGCAGCATGTGGGCCTCAGCCGGAGGGCTGCGCCGGCCGCCGGGCCGGCCGCACCCGCATTGTACCGATCCCCGCCCGCCGGGGACAACCGACCGCCGCCCGCCTCAGCGGGGCCGGAGGTACGGCTCCGGGGCCCAGCCCAGCCCTGCCAGCCGCCACCAGCGGGTGAGGCTGACCTGCACCGGCCCGCCGTCCACCGTCGCAACCCCGCCCTCCGGCAGGCAGCCGGCCGCCGCGCCGGCTGGTTCGCGCCGCAGCGGCAGGCAGCCGCCGCTGCCGGCCACCTCCACCGTCGCTCCGGCGGACGGGGCGGGCGTCGCGCCTGGCGGCACCGGCGCAGGCCACGGGACGGGGCGGACGCCGGGCGCCCACCCCTCGAAGGGGGCGGTGGCGTAGACGGACCAGCCGGCCGTGCCGTGCCGCAGGAAGGCCCAGAGCTGCGGCTGGCTGGAGACCGGCCCCAGGACGTACGCCCGATGGTCCGGGCGCTGCTCGGCCAGCACGGCGCAGTGCCGCCCCAGGTCCGCGGG
>DATCLE010000267.1:0-17034 GCA_036564075.1 Dehalococcoidia bacterium | reverse complement strand
TGGTACCATGTCCCGGTTCCGGCCGGATCCCTCCGGGGCCGGCGGGCGGCGGGACCCGCGGGGGCGGCGACGCAACGGGGGAGGCGACCATGAGCGACGAGGGACGCGGCCGGGGGCGGGAGCCCCGGGCTGCCAGGCCGCACATGCCCGGCTACGGCATCGAGCCCGCGGAGGGCGGGAAGGGGCTGCTGCCGTGGAGCTGGGCGGAGGCGCGGCTGGCGGCCGCCCACAACTACTGGGTGGCCACGGCCAGGCCGGACGGACGGCCCCACGTGATGGCGGTGTGGGGCGTCTGGCTGGACGGGGCGTTCTACTTCAGCACCGGCCGGGACTCCCGGAAGGCCCGCAACCTGGCCGCAGACCCCCGCTGCGTGGTGTGCACGGAGCGGGCGGACGAGGCGGTGGTGGTGGAGGGCGAGGCAGCGGAGGCCACGGACCCCGACGAGCTCCGGCGCTTCGTAGAGGTCTACCGGCAGAAGTACGACTGGGAGATGGATCCGGCCGCAGGCCCGTACTTCGTGGTGCGGCCGGTGGTGGTCTTCGGGTTCATCGAGCACGGGGACGAGTTCACCCGGACGGCTACGCGCTGGACGTTCGAGGGGTCGTAGCGGCGCGTCAGCCGGTGGCCGAGGGCTGGAGCAGGGCCCGCGCCGCCGCCGGCGACCGCGCTCCTTCACGCCCCCGGAGCTGGCCGCACGCCGCCATGATCTCCACGCCCTTCTCCACCCGCACCGTGCAGGGGATGCCGCGGGCGGCCAGCTCCTGCTGGAAAGCCAGCACGCGGCCGCGGTCCGGCCGGCGGAACCGCTCGTCGCCGATGGGGTTGAGGGGGATGAGGTTCACGTGGCAGAGCAGGCCCTGGAGGCGGGCGGCCAGCTCCCGCGCCAGTTCCGGTGTGTCGTTCACACGGTCGATGAGGGCGTACTCGAAGGTGACGCGGCGGCCGGTGCGGGCCGCGTAGTCGCGGCAGGCCTCCAGGATGGCCGCCACGGAAGTGGGGCCCGCCGTGGGGACCAGGCGCCGGCGTAGGGTGTCGTTGGGGGCGTGGAGGGAGACGGCCAGCCCCACCTGGAGGGGCTCCGCGGCCAGGCGGCGGATGCCGGAGACCAGGCCCACGGTGGAGACGGTGATGTGGCGGGCCGCCAGCCCGAAGCCGTCCGGAGCGTTGAGTTCCCGGACCGCCTGGAGGACGGCGCGCTCGTTGGCCATGGGCTCCCCCATGCCCATGAAGACCACGTTGGTGACGCGCCCGCCCTCCGACGCCAGCTCCCGGGCGAAGTGGAGCACCTGCGCCAGGATCTCCGCCGGGCTCAGGTTGCGGAGGAAGCCCTGCCGGCCGGTGGCGCAGAAGACGCAGCCCATGGCGCAGCCCACCTGGGAGGAGACGCACACGGTGTTGCGGGCGCGGCCCCGGGCCGTGCGGCCGTAGCGCATGAGCACGGCCTCCACGGTGTTGCCGTCCGCCAGGCGGAGGAGTGCCTTGCGGGTGCTGCCGTCCAGGGAGTCCACCTGCGCCACCACGGCCGGCGGCGCGACGTCGAAGGCCTCTGCCAGACGGGCGCGGAGCGCCGCCGGCAGGTCCGTCATGGCCTGAAAGGACGTGGCCAGGCGGCGGTACAGCCAGCGCCGGACCTGGGCCGCGCGGTAGGGCGGCTCGCCCCAGGCGGCCAGGGCCTGGCGCAGGTCCGCGGCGGTGAGGTCTAGGACGTGGGGCGTGCCGGGGGCAGCCTCAGCGGACATCCGTTCGCTCCTTCCGTCACCAGGGTACCAGAGGTCCGGCGCCGCCACAACGCGGCGCCGGGGCGAGGGCCGATGGTCCCGCTGAGCCCTGGCGCGGGAAGGGCGAAGGGTCTGGCAGGGCTTCCGCCCCCTCCCCTTGCTCCCCTCCCCCCACGTTGGGGGAGGGGCCGGGGGTGGGAGCCGGCCCTACGGGGGTGCTTCGCGCCCGGTCCTTCCACGGACGTGGAGGGCGCAGCAGGACACGGGCGGCCGCCCCGGCTACCTCCTCCGCGGGATGTCCCGGCCCCCGCGCTCCCGTAGCCTGGAGGGGACGCAACGGAGGTGACGCCGTGGAGCGGCAGGACGGGAACGAGCGGGACGAGATGGAGCGGAAGGCGGAGGAGCTCATGGAGCGCGATCGGCAGTTCGTGGAGGACACGCAACCCCCGCTCCAGGGGAGCGAGGAGACGGCCACGCGGGCGCCGCGGGCCCGGCGGCAGCCGCCCGGGACCAACCTCTGGGTCCGGCTCCGCGCCTGGCTCACCGGGCGGTGAGCGCGGGTCCGGAGAGACGAAAGGCGCCGGAGCGGCCCGGCGCCTCCGGTTGCCGTCTGCCCGCGGGCGCTCAGTCGTAGAGCTGGAACGCCAGGAGCGCCCCCATCCCGAAGACGAAGGCCACCGCCCCCACGGCCGTCAGGAACCACGTCAGCAGCGTCAGGTTCCGGCCGCGCACCCCCCAGTCCAGCGCAATGTTCCGCAGCCCGTTCAGCCCGTGGAACAGGGTGAACCCCAGCAGCGGCACATCCACCACCCACCAGATCACCTCGTTCAGGCGGTCCGCCACCAGGGAGAACAGCACCAGGTCCTCATAGACCCCCGCCTCCACCTCGTCGATGCCGACGATGTGGTTCACCCACAGGTGGACGAAGAGCAGGACCACCAGCGCCGCGCCCGTCACCCGCTGCAGGAACCACGGCCAGAAGCTGAACCCAACGTCCCGGGGCCGCGGCTGCACCAGCGGGTCGCGGGAGGTGCGGGGTACGGCTGCCATCCTCTCCCTCCTAGACGAAGATCAGGTTCCGGGCCACCCAGACGCCCGCCACGAAGATCAGTACGGACAGGATGAGGGACGCCCAGAAGAGGGGCTTCTGCCAGCGGATGCCCACCCCCATGTCGAAGGCGATGATCCGCAGCCCGTTCAGTCCGTGGAACGCCACCACACCGGCCAGCCCGGCGTCCAGGAACACGAAGAGCGGGCTCTGCACGAAGTTGAGCGCCGCGTCGAAGGCCTCCTTCCCCCGGACGGACTGGCCGATGACGATGATGTGGGTGATCAGGTACAGCGTGAGGAAGACGCCCGTGACCCGGTGGAGGATCCAGGCGATGGTCCCCGTCTCCATGGCGCCCGGCCGGATGTGGGGGTACCGAATCCTGTAGGCCATGCTCCCCTCCCCGTTCGCTCCGTGCCCGCCGCGGGCGGGCGCGAGGTTGCCGCACAGAGAAAACCGGGCCGGGGGTTACCCCAGGCCCAGCTTCCGCCGGATGGTGGCCTTCTTGAGCAGCTCGATGGCGTACGTGGGGTCCACGCCCTTGGGACACACTTCCGTGCAGTTGAAGATGGTGTGGCAGCGCCAGATGCCGCGCTCGCTGCCCACAATGCCCAGCCGCTCCTTCTTGGCGGCGTCCCGCGGGTCGCCCACAAAGCGGTACGCCTTGGCCAGCGCCGCCGGCCCCAGGTACTCCGGGTCTGAGCCCACAATGGGGCACGCGGAGTAGCAGGCCCCGCACTGGATGCACCCGGCGAACTGCTGGAGGTGCCGCACCTTCTCGTTGCTGACCAGGTACTCCCGTTCCGGCCTCTCCCCGGCGTGGATGGTGTACGGGACAATGGCGTTGAACTTCTGCCAGAACGGCGTCATGTCCACCGCCAGGTCCTTGATCACCGCCATGTTGGCCAGCGGCTCTACCCTCAGCTCGTTCCCGTCCGCCACGTGGGAGATCTGCGTGTTGCACGCCAGGCGCTCCCGATCGTTCACCCGCATGGCGCAGGAGCCGCAGATGCCCTGCCGGCAGGAGCGGCGGAACGTGAGCGTGCCGTCCTGCACGTCCTTGATGGCCTGCAACCCGTCCAGCACCGTGGCGGAGTCGGGCACCTCAATGCGGTAGGTCTCATAGTGAGGCGCGGAGTCCGTGTCCGGGTTGAACCGCAGGATCCGGTAGGTGACGTCCATCAGTACTTCCTCTCCTCCGGCTGGTACCGCGTGATGGTCACGTCCGCGTACTCCAGCCTGGGCCCGCCCTCGCCCCGGTAGGCCAGCGTGTGCTTCAGCCAGTTGGCGTCGTCGCGCTCCGGGTAGTCCAGGCGGTAGTGGGCGCCGCGGCTCTCCGTCCGCGCCAGGGCGGAGACGGCAATGACCTCCGCCTGCTCCAGCATGACCTCCAGCTCCAGGGCGGCCGTCAGGTCCGTGTTGAAGACCTTGCCCTTATCGTCCACCGGGGCGCGGTGCTGCCGCTCCTGAAGCTCCTTGATGGTGGCCAGCCCCTCCCGCATCCAGGCCTCCGTGCGGAAGACGCCCACCTTCTCCGCCATGGTGGCGCCCATCTCCTCCCGCAGCAGGCCGATGCGCTCATTCCCCTGGCGGGCCAGCACGCGGCGGATCCGCTCCTCCTGGCGCGTCACCTCGGACTCCGGGAACGTCCCGAAGTCCACCTCCTTCACGTACTGGATGGCCTTCTCCGCGGACCGCCGGCCGAAGATGAGCGTGTCCAGCAGGGAGTTGGCCCCCAGCCGGTTGGCGCCGTGCACGGAGACGCAGGCGCACTCGCCCGCCGCGTAGAGCCCCGGCAGGACCGTCTCGCCGTCCAGGTTGGTGCGGATGCCGCCCATGGCGTAGTGCTGGCCGGGGCGGATGGGGAGCAGCTCATGCACCGGATCCACCCCGGCGAAGTTGATGGCCAGCTCCCGCGTCTGCGGCAGCCGCTCCATGATGTAGGCCTCGCCCAGGTGGCGGAGGTCCAGGAACACGCAGCCGTCCACGCCGCGGCCCTCGTTGATCTCCGTCTGCTCCGCCCGGGAGACCACGTCCCGCGGGCCCAGCTCCATCTTGGTGGGCGCGTAGCGGGCCATGAACCGCTCCCCCTGGGCGTTCACCAGGTAGCCGCCCTCGCCCCGCACGCCTTCAGTGATGAGCACCCCGTTGGACTTCAGCGTGGTGGGGTGGAACTGCACGTACTCCATGTCCGCCAGCGGCACGCCGGCCCAGTAGGCCATGGCCATGCCGTCGCCGGTGTTGATCCACGCGTTGGTGGTGCGACCGCTGTAGATCCGGCCGTTGCCGCCCGTGGCCAGGATCACCGCCTTGGCCTGGATGGGGTGGAGCTCCCCCGTACGGATGTCCATGGCCACCACGCCGCGGCAGGTGCCGCCGTCCGTGGCCAGCGAGAGCACGTACCACTCGTCGTACACCTTCACGCCGCTGGCCACCAGCTGCTCGTACAGCGTGTGGAGCAGGGCGTGCCCCGTCATGTCCGCCACGAAGGCCGTGCGCTTGACGCTGGCGCCGCCGAAGGCCCGCACCTCCACCTCGCCCGTGGCGGTGCGGTTGAACAGCGTGCCCGCGTGCTCCAGCCACCAGACCTCGTCCGGTGCCTCCCGGCACATGATCTCAATGGCGTCCTGGTCACCCACGAAGTCAGACCCTTTGACGGTGTCGTACATGTGGGACTCCCAGGTGTCCCCTTCCGTCAGGGCGGCGTTGATCCCGCCCTCGGCGGCGCCGGAGTGGGAGCGGAGCGGATGGACCTTGCTGATGACGGCAATGTCCACGCTCCCGTCCTGGGCCGCGGCCACGGCGGCCCGCATGCCCGCCAGGCCCGCGCCAACGATCAAGATGTCGTGCCGCAGCACCGGGGAACCTCCTTATGTTGAAGAAGAATGCGCTCGCCGGGCCGGTAGGGGGCGTCCGTGCAGGTGCATGGGACGGTCCGGACTGCTGAGGGACTGCGTGGTGAACTGATGACGCGCTTGTGCAAAAGGACACGCACCTCTGCCGGGGCTATTCTAGCAGAGGGGATCCCGCAATTCAACCGCATGCGGGGGCCGGGAGGGCGTCCGGCGGCCCTCCACCGGCCCCCGCGGGCCGGATAGCCCGTCCACTGGTTGTCAGCGGCCGTACCTTCCGGTATGCTGGTCGGAGTCCGTAGAGCCCAGCACGTGCCCCGCTGCCCGCTTCCCCGCCGCACTGGGGGGCCATGTACGCACTGCCGTTCTTCCTGGCCGCCGCGTTCGCCTTCGTGCTGACGCCGTTCCTGCGCCTGCCCGCCCTGAAGGCGACCGGCTCCAACGCGGCCGACTACCTCCGTCGCCTGAACGATAGGCCCCGCGTAGGCGGCATGGCCATCTTCCTGGCCTTCTCCCTGGCGCTGGTCTTCGCCGCTCAGCTCTCCCACGAGGTCTCCCGCATCGTCTCCCCCAGGTCCGACGAGGTGCTGGGCCTGCTGGTGGCCGGGCCCATTGTCCTGGTCCTCGGCCTGTTCGACGACCTGCGCATTGTGGACTACCGCCAGAAGTTCTTCTGGCAGAGCCTGGCCGCGGTGGTCATCTACGTCCTGGGCTACCGCCTCCAGCAGATCTCCGTCCCCGGCGACGGCGTGCTGAACCTGGGCTACCTGGACCTGCCCCTCACGGTGGTCTGGATTGTGGGCCTCACCAACGCCGTGAACTTCCTGGACGGGCGCGACGGCGTGGCCGGCGGCATCTCCGTCATTGCCCTGCTCTCCATGGCCGCCGTCTCCTACGACGCCCACCACACCCTCACCACCCTGCTGCTCATCACCCTGGCGGGCGCCACCCTGGGCTTCATGCCCTACAACTTCCCGCCCGCTTCCCGCTACCTGGGCGACTCCGGCGCCCTGACCCTGGGCTTCATCCTGGCCGCCCTCTCCGTGCGCGGCGCCACGGACGACAACGGCCGCCTCTCCCTGTACATCCCCGTCATCGCCCTGGGGCTGCCCATCCTGGATACGGGCATCGCCGCCGTGCGGCGCATGCTGGAGCGGCGGCTCCCCTTCAGCCGGGACGAGGATCACATCCACCACCGCATGGAGCGGCGCTGGCGCCTCCGGCCCCGCCCGCTGGCCCTCACCATGTACGGGATCGCCGCGGTCTTCGGCCTCTGCGCCGTGGCCCTCCGGTACGTGGCGTTCACCGTCTCCATCCCGCTGGTGGCGGTAACGCTCACGCTCCTCATCGCCTGGCTGGTGGTCAGCCTGGGCTACTGGTCCGTCATCCGGGACGGCCTCCGCGGCCTGCGCCGCCCCGCGCCCGCCGGCGCGGCGCTCCACGGGGGCGGCGTCGCCGGCAACGGCGCCCACCCGGACGCGCCGCCCCCTGCCGCGGGGCCGGACCGCCGCGCCGCGGGCGCCCCGGCGGAGGGACCGTCCGCTACGCCGTCGAAGGAGTGACGGCGCGGCGGGGGGAGCGCAGCTGCCGCGCGCCCACCAGGGCCAGCTTCAGCCCGCAGCGACCCCAGATCCCCGCGAAGGTGGCCACGTCCAGCAGGACGTTCCGACGCATGTACTTGAGGTAGTAGTGCCACATGCTCTGGTGCCACCAGAGCACGCTGCGGAAGGTGCGCCACTGGGCGCTCACGCCGATGTGGTGGTAGACGGAGACCTCCGGGAAGTAGACCACCCGGTACCCGGCCCGGTGGGCCCGCTGGCAGAGGTCCACGTCCTCAATGTACATGAAGTAGCCTTCGTCCAGCAGGCCGATCTCGTCCAGGGCGCGGCGGGAGAGCACCATGCAGGCGCCGGAGATCCAGTCCACGTCCGCCACGGCGTCGTGGCTCCAGTCCGTCATGAGGTAGCGCCGGGAGAAGGGGTTGTTCGGGAACAGGCGCGTGGCCAGGGAGTAGCGGTTGAAGAGCGCCGCCGCAAAGCCGGGGAACCGCCGGCAGGAGAGCTGGAGGCTGCCGTCCGGGTTCAGGATCCGCGGCCCCAGGACGGCCACGTCCGGGTGCCCGTCCAGGTAGCGGACCGCGGCGTCGAACACCGTCTCCCGCACCTCCGTGTCCGGGTTCAGGAGGCAGATGGCGCGCCCCCGCGCCGCCCGGATCCCGTCGTTGCAGCCGCGGGCGAAGCCGCCGTTGTCCGCCCGGGCAATGAGCCGCACCCCCGGGAAGTGCCGGGCCACCAGCGCCGGGCTGCCGTCCTCCGAGGCGTTGTCCACGACGATGATCTCCTGCCGCGCCGCCCCGGCGTGTGCCTGCAACGACCGCAGGCAGCGCTCCAGGTACGGCCACGCGTTGTAGTTCACAATGACGATGGAGATGTCCGGCGCGGCGTCCTGGGTCACGGCGCATCCCCCTCCACGGCGCGGCGGTACACCTCCATGGTAGCCCGCGCCGCCGACTCCCAGGAATACCCCGCGGCGCGGCGCAGGCCCGCCTCCCGCAGCCGCGCCCGCAGCGCCTCATCCTCCAACACGCGCCGCACCGCCGCCGTCACCGCCCCCACGTCCTGCGGCTCCACCAGCAGCGCCGCGTCGCCCAGCACCTCCGGCATGGCCGAGCGCGACGACGCCACCACCGGCGTACCGCAGGCCATGGCCTCCAGCGGCGGCAGCCCGAACCCTTCGTACAGGGAGGGGAAGACGAAGAGGTCCGCGCCGCTGTAGAGCGCCGGCATCGCTTCGTCCGGCACGTAGCCCAGCGCCTTCACCCGGTCGCCCAGCTCCAGCTCCGAGAGCAGGCGGTAGAAGCCGGCGTTCTTCCACCCCGGCGGGCCCGCCAGGACCAGGTGGTGCGGCAGGCCGGCGTCCCGGAGCGCCGCCAGCACCAGCAGCAGCACCCGCAGGTTCTTGCCGGGGTCCAGCCGCCCCACGTGCAATAGGTACGGCTGCGTCAGGCCGTAGCGCGCGCGGCAGGCCGCCACCTCAGCGTCCGCCGCCGGGGCGAAGCGCTCGCTCACGCCCTCGCGCACCACGTGGAGCTTGGGCGCCGCCGCCGGCAGATAGCGGCGGATGTCCCGCGCCACCGTCTCGCTCACGGCGATGACGCGGTCCGCCAGGCGGGCGCTGAGGCGGCTGGCGGCCGTCATGTACCAGCGCCGGGCCAGCGGGTAGCGCCACGGGAGGATGAGGAAGGTCACGTCGTGGAAGGTCACCACCCGGCGGACGCCGGGCACGGCCACCGGGGTGGTGTGGTGGGGCGAGTGGAGGACGTGGGCGCCGTAGCGGCGCAGCAGGAGCGGCAGCGCCGTCTGCTCCCAGGCCAGCCGCGCCGGCGGCGGCCCCACGCGCACGCCTAGGACGGTGGCGTTGGGGAGGCCGCAGAGGTCCGGGAACGCGCCCGGCCGGGCCAGCACCAGGAACTCGTGCTCCCGGCCGGTGCGGAGGAGCGCCCGGACCAGCTCCGCCATGTAGGTCCCGGCGCCGACCCGCAGCCGGGGGATGGCAGTTACGTCGATGGCGATACGCATGCGCACCCCTCGCGGGAGGGCCGGCGGCCGGCTGCTGGCTACGATAGGAGACGCCCCCCGCTGCGTCAAGGGAAGCGGCCGCACGAGGGGGCCGGCACGAGTCTGCTCTGCACACGCCCCCGTCCGCTGACCCGGACCCGCGTCCGTACGGCCACGGTCCGCTCAGCAGGAGCGAGCCCGCGCCGCCCCGCCGCCCCTCAGCCGCCCTTCGCCCCGCTGGGCCTCTCCCACCGGCCGTGCCGTCGGCCCGGCAGGCGATTACACTTAACTCATCAGCCGTAGTTGTAATCATTCACGGAGGCAGACATGGATCTCTCCGAGCTCAGGGCATGGTTGAACGAGCACCTCCCCCAGGGCATGTACCTGGAGCCGCCCCAGGTGCTGGTGGACGAGGAGATCCTCATCCTGGGCCGCATCTCTGACGAGGGCATCCCCGCGGACGCCCCCCAGGAGGAGCGCGACCGCCAGACCATGGAGCGCATCCTCCGCCACCGGGAGGAGACGCGGGAGGCCCGCATGGGCCTGGCCCAGCAGCTCCAGGGTCGCGTCCGCCGCAACATTGTCTGGGGGGCCCGCTGCGGCCAGACGGAGGCCATCTTCACCTCCCGCCGCGTCCCCGTCATGACCCGGCTGGACCGCGGCGAGCGCCGCATCCTGGACCTCCTCATCCAGTCCGGCGTCTGCTCCTCCCGCAGCGAGGCGCTGGCCTGGTGCGTCCGCGCCATCGCCGCGCGGGAACGCCCCTGGTTCCGCCAGCTCCGCGACGCCGTGGAGCAGCTCCAGACGGTCCGGGCCCAGCTCCGGCCGGACCCCCTGGCGGAGGTGGAGGACCGCCGCCGGCGCCGGGAGGCCCCGGAGGCCGCCGGGCCTTCGCCGGCGGAGGCGAGCGACGACGACGAGCCGCGGGTGCGGGAGGCCTAGGCCTCCCGCACCCGCCCTCACGCGAAGATGTCCGCCAGCCCTTCCACGATGAAGTCCACGGCGATGGCCATGAGGGCGATGCCGACCAGCCGGGACAGCACCCGCAGCAGCGCCGGCCCCAGGAGCTGGAAGATGCGGCCGCCCACCAGGAAGACGGCGGCGGAGAGGGCCAGCACCAGCCCGGCGGAGACCAGCGTCTCCGCCCGCCCCAGCACGGAGGCGAAGGAGACCGCCGTGGCCAGCGCCCCCGGCCCCGCCAGCAGTGGAATGGCCAGCGGCACCACCGTGAGCTGCAACGGCGTCACGTCCTCCGCCGCCTGCTCGAAGTTCAGGGGCTGGCCGTACTCCACCAGCCGGAAGGCCGAGGGCGCCAGCAACACCCCGGCGGAGATCTGGAAGCTGGACACGGAGATGTTCAGGTAGTCCAGGACGGCCGTCCCGCCCAGGACGAACAAGAGGATGGTCAGGAAGGCCACGCCCGTGCTGCCCGCGGCCACCGCCACCCGCCCCTTCCGGTCCAAGTCCTGCGTCAGGACGTGGTAGATGAGCAGGTTCCCCACGGGGTCGATGACCACGAAGAAGGAGACCAGGCCGCGCAGGAGGTCGTCGGACAGCACCGGGAGCAGGGCCTCGCTGGCCAGGATGGACGGGGCGGCGGGGCACCGGCGCCGCACGGCCGGCCCGGCGGCTTCGCCCCCGCCATTCTACCCCACGGCGTGCCGACCGCGCACCGGCCCCGCTACGTCCGCAGGGCCAGGAGCGGCACCAGCATCTCCTCCCGCGCCAGGCCGCCGTGGCAGCCCCGCATGAGGTTGCCCAGTTGCCCCTCCGTGAAGGCGTAGTGGATCTGCCGGCCGTCCCGCGCCAGCAGGATGAGATCCCCCACGCGGGCGCGGGCCTCCGGGCCCGGCTCCCCCGGACCGAACAGCCCCCGCTCCAGCGCCTCCTCCCCGTCCAGCACGGAGACGGCGTCCCGCAGGTGCTCCCGCACGTACTCCCGCGCCGCCTCCTTGCGGCCGCGCTTCACGTACAGGTAGCGGGCCCGCCGCTCCCCGGCCGGCGGTTGCCGGAGGTGGTCCAGCAGCTCGTGGTGGTCGTTCCGGAGCACCGCCAGCGCCGGGTCCGTGGCGGTGTGGCCGTGGTCCGCCGTCAGCAGCACCAGCGTGTCCGGCGGCGGGGGCGCAGCGGCCAGCCACGCCGCCAGCGCCGCATCGAAGGCCGAGAGGGCCTCCGCGTGCTCCCGCCCCAGCGGGCCGTGCTCGTGCGCCACCAGGTCCAGCGTCCCCCAGTAGGCGTAGACGTAGGCCGGCCCCCCGGCCGTGGCCGCCAGCGCCGCGGTGATCCCCTGGAACAGCTCCGGCAGCTCCTCGTACGGCACCATCTCCGTCCCCTGGAACATCATCCGGGTGAGGGGCGTGCCGCGGAACCGCGCGGGCAGCACCGCCCGCGTGGCCACGCCTTCGCGGGCCAGGCGCTGGTACGCCGTCTCCACCCCCAGGAACGCCACCGGGTCCGCCGAGCCCTGCTCCGGGTCCGCGTAGCTGCCGGGCCGGCTGGCGGGCCCCCAGCGGATCATCTCGCTCACCTGGCCGAACTTGGGGAGGTAGAGTTCGTAGCCCAGCATGCCGTGGCGGTGGGGCACGGCGCCCGTGTGGAGGGTGGTGAGGGCGGCCACCGTGGTGCTGGGGAAGACGGAGGTGATGGGCGCCAGGCTGACCATGGCGGGCCGGACCGGCCCCGCGCCCGATACCAGCGCGGCCAGGCCGGGCGCGTGACCCAGCTCCATGGCCCGCCGGAGCTGGTCGTAGCCCAGGCCGTCCACCAGGAGGAGCAGGACGGCGCGGGCCCCCGCCGCGAACTGGGGCGGCAGCACGTCCGCCGCCAGCGGCGGCAGCGGGCTGTCCCGGCCGGCGAGGGTTCGCAGCAGCGTGGGGACTACCCCGGCCAGCCCGTGGCCGTCCTCGTAGCCGGGGAGCACCTCCGCCCCGTACGGATCCCGCACCCGTTCCCCCTCCCTCCTGGCCTCCACGGCCCGCCGATTATAGCAGCCGGCTGCGGTAGGGGCCACGCCCCCCGCGGCCGCTCACGCCCCCTGCCCGCCCCCCACGGCCCTGGTGTGGTATCCTCGCCGTGAGGTCGGAACCTGCCATGATCGAGTCCGAGGTGGTCGCCCTGCTCCGGGACCGGGGCTGGACCCTGGGCACCGCCGAATCCTGTACCGGCGGCCTGGTGGGGCATCGCGTCACCAACGTGCCCGGCAGTTCCGCCGTGCTGCTGGGCGGCGTGGTGGCCTACGCCAACGCCGTCAAGGAGCGATTGCTGGGCGTGCCCGCCGCGCTGCTCCTCCAGCACGGCGCCGTGAGCGAACCGGTGGCCCGTGCCATGGCAGCCGGCGCCCGCGACCTGCTGGGCGCGGACGTGGCCGTGGCGGTCACGGGCATCGCCGGCCCCACGGGCGGCACACCGGAGAAGCCCGTGGGCACCACCTTCATCGCCGTGGCCGGGCCCGCCGGCGTGGAGGCGCGCCGCTTCCACTGGACCGGAGACCGCGAGGCCAACAAGGCCCGCTCCGCCGAGGCCGCGCTGCAGCTGGTGCGGGAGTACCTCTCCCGCGCCCCCTGACCCCGGCGGCTCACCGCAGGGGCGTCATGGTGGTCCGCCCCGCCTCCCGGTTGTAGGAGAAGCGGGCGAAGACCGTCTCCAGGGTCACCTCGTACGGGGAGCCGCGGATGGTGATGACGGTGCCCGGGTACGCGGTGCCCTTCACCAGCACCACGCCCTCCGGCTCGTCCCCGTCCCCGGCCCGTCGTGGCTCCCCCGCCGGCGGCCGCAACTCCGGCGGCACCGCGTCCGGTCCCACCAGCACCCGCGTGGCCACCCCCATGTCTGACCCCAGGTTCCGCACCTGCACGGAGCGGCCGGCGCGCACCTCGCCCCCGCTGAGGGTCCCCGCCCCGTTCACGATCACCGAGCCGCCGGCCACCACGTGGCTGCGCATCAGCTCGTTGTCCGCCACCACCGACCCGCCCGCCTGCACCCAAGCGCCCTCGATGAACCGCGCGTGGACGTCCCCCCCGGCGACGATGCGGCCCGTCTCCCGCCCGTTCACGCCGCCGCGGATGGTCACGTTGCCGCCCGCGCTCACGTCCGCCGCCTCCACGAAGCCCTTGATCTCGATGTCGTCGGTGGCGTGGACCCGGAACCCCGCCAGCACGTTCCCCGTCACCACCACGGAGCCGTGGAACTCGATGTTGCCGGTGGAGAAGTCCACGTCGCCGTCCACCCGGTAGATGGGCGAGACGTCCACCCGCCCCGACGTCACCGAGGGCAGGCCCGCGCTGGCCGCCAGGATGGTTGCCCCGTCCGGCCCCACCTCCGTCCCCTTCCCGGCGTACCGGGCCACATCCAGGTCCTTGCCGGGCGTGGCCGTCAACGCCTGCCCCAGCACCGTCATGCCGTCCCGGCCCTCCGTGGCGGGGTGCTTCCGCGCCAGGACCGTGCCCGCCTCCACGCTCTCCACGCCGAAGGCCTCGCGGTAGTCCACCCGGCCGGCCCGCTCCGCCAGGTCCGGCCGCACCGTGCGCTCCGGCTCATGGAAGAGGTACTCCAGCCGCGCGTCCGTGCCGTGCTGCACGGGCACCCCACGGGCCACGCACGCGGGCTGCCGCTCCGGCCCCTCTTCCACGAAGCGGCGGACCGCCTCCTCGCTCACCCCGTAGACCACACCGGCGCGCTCCAGCGCCGCCATGACGGTCTGGACGGTCACGGGTTCCAGGGGCGGGCGCCGCTCCTCCGCCCCCTCCTCCTCTGCCGGCACCGGGAACGCGTACGCCCGCATCCCGTCCGGCGTCACGGTGACGAAGACCGGCTGCCCGGCGGGCAGCCCCGGCGGCGGGCGCAGGTACCCCACCGTCACCGGCCGTCCCGTTGCCCCCTCCACCGCCTCCCGCACCACCCGGAGGTCCAGCCCCTCCAGCGGCCAGTCGTCCAGGGCGCCCTGCACGTCCGTCAGCTTCACGGCGGCGCCGGCGCCCTGGGGCGGCGTGACGGTGAGCTGGCAGCGGCGTCCCTCCAGCCACAGCTCGAAGCGGCCGTCGGAGGCCGGCGGCCGCCGGGTGATGCGGAGCCGGTAGGCCCGGCCCAGCCCCAGGAAGGCGCGCCGCTCCTCCACCACACGGACGTCCAGGTCCTCCGGGGCGGCCCCGAAGTGCTCCGCGCCCAGCCGGAGGCCTTCCTCCACGCTGGCCGCGTGCACCTCCAGCACCTCACTGTCCTCCACCATCGCCATCAGGGCCGTCCTCCGGCCGTCTACCCCGGGGGCCGTCCCCGCGGCCCTACGGGGCCCTCTCCTCCTATAAGTATCGATCCGCGTCCGCCCCCGCCGCAGGCGACCGTAAGGCGCGCGTGTGCTACACTCCGCACGAAGACACCCGGAGCGCACGCCATGGTGCTGTCCGACCGAGACATCAAGCGCTACCTGGAGCTGGGGAAGATCCGCATCACGCCCCCCATTGACCCGGACCTCCAGCTCGGCCCCTGCTCGGTGGACCTGCGGCTGGGCCACCAGTTCAAGGTCTTCGAGTACAGCCGCTACTCCCACGTGGACATCCGCACCCCTGCCAGCGGCGACATCATGCGGGAGGTGACCGTGGGCGAGGGCGAGGCCTTCGTCATCCAGCCGGGGGAGCTGGTGCTGGCCACCACCCACGAAGTGCTGGAACTGGCGGACGACGTGCTGGCCCGGCTGGAAGGCCGCTCCAGCCTGGCGCGGCTGGGGATCATCGTCCACGGCACGGCGGGCGTCTTCGAGCCGGGTTGGAGCGGCAAGGCGGTCCTGGAGCTGGGCAACCTGGGCCGCATGGCCGTGGCCCTCTACCCCATGATGCGCATCTGCTCCTTCACCTTTGAGCCCCTCTCCTCCCCCGCGGAGCGCCCCTACGGCAAGCGGAAGGGCAGCAAGTACGCCGGGCAGGCCGGCGCCGAGGCCAGCCGCCTCTGGTCCGACCCCGAGGTGCGTGACTGGGCCGGCGGCCCCTCCTCGTGACGCCGGGCCGCCGGCTTCGTTGCGGCCCCCGCCGGCCGCCCGGTACACTGGATCCGGAGGCCGGACGCCTCAGGTGGTGGACCCCGTGGCGAAGCGACGGCGCGAGCAACCCCTCTCCGAGCCCGAGTACGTGGACGTGGAGCTGACGGACGCGGCGGCCGGCGGCGCGGCCATCGGCCGTGTGGACGGCCAGGTGGTCTTCGCCTCCTACGGCATCCCCGGCGAGCGCGTCACCGTGGAGGTGGAGCGCCGCCACGACGACTACCTGGAGGGCCGCGTCACGCAGGTCCACGCCGCCTCGCCGCACCGGGTGGAGCCCCGCTGCCCCCTCTTCGGCCAGTGCGGCGGCTGCCAGTACCAGCACGTGGCCTACCCGCACCAGCTCGAGATCAAGACGAAGATCGTGGCGGACCAGTTGCGGCGCATCGGCAAGTTCCCGGACCCGCCCGTGCGGCCCATGCTGGGCGCGGACGACCCGTGGCACTACCGCAACCACATGCGGTTCACCGCGAAGCCCCGGGGCGAGGTGGGCTTCGTGAGCCGCCCGCCGCGACGCCGGTTCCTGCGCGTGGACCACTGCTACATCGCCCGGCCGGAGATCAACGCGGTGCTGGAGCAGGTGCAGGGCAGGGCGCAGCCCAAGCTGCACCAGGTGGCGGTGCGCTACGGCGTCAACACCGGTGAGCTGCTCATCCAGCCGGACCTGGGCAAGTTCGGCCTGGAGATCCCTTCCGGCCAGCCCCGCTACCATGAGGTGCTGCTGGGCCGCCGGTTCGCCGTCTCCGGCCCCTCCTTCTTCCAGGTCAACACCCCCCAGGCGGAACGGCTGGCCGCCCTGGTGCGGGACCGGCTGGAGCTGCGGGAGAGCCACGTCCTGGTGGACGCGTACGCCGGCGTGGGCACCTTCGCCGCCCTGCTGGCGGGCTCCGTCCGCCGCGTCGTCGCCATCGAGGAGTCGCCCTCGGCGGTGAAGGACGCCGCCCTGAACCTGCAGGGCATCGACAACGTGGAGCTGCGGCAGGGCCGCGTGGAGGACATCCTGCCGGTCCTGCGGGAGAAGCCGGACGCCGTGATCCTGGACCCCTCCCGGGAGGGCTGCCACCAGCGGGCCCTGGAGGCCGTGCTGCGCTTCCGCCCCTGGCGCGTGGTCTACGTCTCCTGCGACCCGGCCACCCTGGCGCGGGACCTCCGCGTCCTGGTGGACGGCGGCTACCGGCTGGACGAGGTGCAGCCCGTGGACATGTTCCCCCAGACCCAGCACATCGAGTGCGTGGCCACCCTGACGTATGCCGGGCCCTGAGCTGGTCCTCGCCTCCCGTTCGCCCCGGCGGCGCCAGCTCCTGGCCGCCTTGGGCGTCCCCTTCGCCGTGATCCCGCCCCCGCCGGACGAGGCGGTCCCGCCCGGCCTGACGCCGGAAGCCGTGGCGGAGCGGCTGGCCCTGGAGAAGGGGACGGAGGTGGCGCGGTCCCTGGACCCCCGGCATGCCGTCCCGACCGTCCTGGCGGCCGACACCGTGGTGGTGCTGGACGGGGCCGTCCTGGGCAAGCCGGCCGGCCCGGACGACGCCCGCCGCATGCTGCGGGCACTGCGGGGACGGGCACACCGCGTGGTGACCGGCGTGGCCGCGCTGGCCGGCGGGCGCCGGGAGGTGGCCCACACCGTCACCCACGTCCGCATGCGCGCCTACACCGACGCGGAGATCGACGCGTACGTGGCCTCCGGCGATCCCCTAGACAAGGCAGGGGCCTACGCCATCCAGCACCCCGGCTTCCGGCGTCAGGCCGGGCGGGACCGCCTCGTCCGGCGGGGGCGGGATCACGGCGAAGGGGACGCCCAAGGCGGCCAGGAGCTGGCGCCGCCGGGGCGAACGG
>DATCLE010000266.1:0-6916 GCA_036564075.1 Dehalococcoidia bacterium | reverse complement strand
TGGCGGTGGTGGCGGCGCGGGACGAGGGGGTGGAGGCGCTGCTGGACGCCGTGGAGGGGCACCGGGCGTACCTGGCGGCGTCGGGGCGGCTGGGGGCGCAGGCGCAGGCGCGGGCGGAGCGGCAGGTGCTGGGGCTGGCGCGGGAGCGGCTGCTGGGGGCGGCGCGGGCGGCGCTGGGGGAGGCGGCACTGGCGGGGTTGGTGGCGGCGGTGGCGGCGCACGAGCTGGACCCCCACACCGCCGCCGACCGCCTGGTGGCGGCGCTGCTCCAGGACCGGGAGTAGCCTCCCTACCGGTCGGATATCCGCCTTGCAATCCCTCACGCTCCCGGGTAAAGTAAGCGACATTCAGGGCGGTGGCAGGCGCGCTCGGGGGGAGGGGTTCCCGTGGAGAGGAGCGTGGCGTCCTCTACCAGCGCGGACTTCCGCACCGTCGTCGAAGGGCTGTTCGGCGCACTGGAGCACGCCGCCGACGGCGTGCTGATCGTCGACGCCGGCGGCCGGGTCCTCCGGGCCAACGCGACCGCCCGGCGCATCCTGGGCTGCGAGACCGGCGAGGTCCGGACCCTGGCGCAGAACTACGAGGAGCAGGAGCCCCGCCGCCCGGACGGCACGCCCCTCGCCTGGGATGAGCTCCCCCTGGTCCGCTGCCTCCACGGCGAAACCGTCCCGGCCACGGACGTCTCCGTCCGGCGGCCGGACGGATCCCGTGCCATCATCACCATCAGTGCCACTCCCCTGGCGCGGGATCCGGACTCCGGCCAGGTGCTGGGCGGCCTGGTGATCATCCGGGACGTCACCCAGCAGCGGGAGGAGGAACGCCGCAATCTGGAGCTGCTGGCCAGCCTGGAGCGACAACGGCTGCTGCTGGAGGCCACCTTTGAGGACGTGCCGGTGGGCATTGCGGTGCTGGTGCCGCCGGACTGGCGGCATGAGATGGCCAACGCCGTCTACACCGGCATACCCGCGGCGGCTACGGTGAGTGGGGCCACCCTGGCGGAGGCGTTCCCGCCGCCCCTGGCGGCCCGCCTGGGGCGGACCCTCCGGCGCGCGCTGGAGAGCGGGAAGCCCGCCCGCCTGAGCGACGCGAAGGTGGAGCGACCCGGCGCCGAGCCCTGCTTCTGGACGTTCACGTTCCGCCCCTGCCACGACTCCGCCGGGCGCACGGACCGGGTACTGGTGGTGGCCTGGGAGACCACCCAGCAGATCCGCGCGCGACAGCGGTTGGCGGAGACGGCCCACAGCATCGAGGTGGCGCGGCGGCACCTGGAGGGGATCGTCGATAACCTGCCGGAGGGCGTGCTCATCATCCAGCGGGCGGAGACGCCGGTGGTGGTGCTGAGCAACCGGACGGCGCGGGACCTCATGGGCATGGAGATCGGGCCGGGGTACCGGCCGCCGCTCCGGCAGTTGGCGGCCCGCCTGCGCTACCCCAACGGACGGCGCTACCGGCTGCGGGATCTGCCCGTGGTCCGCGCGCTCCAGGGGGAGCAGGTACTGGGCGCGGAGCTGCTGTTCATCCGGCCGGACGGTTCCCAGGTGCAGGTGCTCATGAACCAGGGCCCTATCCGGGACCGGCACGGGAACGTGACCGGCGCGCTGGTGGTCTTCCAGGACGTGACACGCCTGAAGGAGGTGGAGCGCCTCAAGGACGACTTCATCAGCATGGTCTCCCATGAGCTCCGCACGCCCACCACCACCATCCAGGCGGGCGCGCTGACGCTGCTGCGGCGGGACCGGCACCTGAAGCCGGCGGAGAAGCAACAGCTCCTCCGGGACATTGCGGACGAGGCTACGCGGCTGCACCTGCTGGTGGAGGACCTGCTGGGCATGGCCTCCGTGGAGGCGGGGCTCCAACCCCACGTGGAGCCGGTGGTGCCCCACCGCTTCGTGAACCAGCTGGTGCTGGAGATGCGGAACCGCCTGGTCCGCCACCTGCTGACGGTGGAGGTGCCGCCGGACCTCCCCGCGGTGGACGCGGACCCCGTGGCGCTGGCCCAGGTGCTGCGGAACCTCCTGGACAACGCGGTGAAGTACTCCCGGCCCGGCACCCGCATCATCATCGACGGGCGGGCGGTGGACGGCTACGTGCAGATCAGCGTCCTGGACGAGGGCCTGGGCCTCACGGCGGAGGAGGCGCAGCAGGTCTTCGCGCCGTTCTACCGGACGGAGGGCGCCCGGCGGGAGGCGCTGGCCGGCGCCGGGCTGGGACTCACCATCTGCCGGCGGCTGGTGGAGGCCATGGGCGGTCGCATCTGGGCGGAGCCGCGGCCCGCCGGCGGCGCGGCGTTCCACTTCACCCTCCGCCGCGCCGACCTGGACGACACCGACGACGGACTCTGAGCGAACCGAGGCATGGAGCTGATCCTGGTCCGCCACGCGGAGACGGCCCACAATCGCGATGGGCTGGTGCAGGGCCGCGCCGACCACGAGCTGAGCGAGCGCGGCCGCGCGCAGGCCGCGGCCCTGGCGCGGGCGCTGCGGGACCGCCCGGTGCGGGCGGTCTACAGCAGCCCCCTACGGCGGGCGCTGGCCACGGCGGAGGCCGTGGCCGCGGCGCACGGCCTGCCGGTGCGGGTGGAGCCGGACCTGACAGAGCTGGACGTGGGCGAGATGGAGGGTCTGAGCCTGCCGGAGATGCGACAGCGCTACGCGGAGTTCCTCCAGCGGTGGCTCTCGCCGGAGGCACCGGGGCTCCCCTTGCCCGGCGGCGAGAGCCTGGAGGCCTGCCAGGCCCGCGTCTGGGGCGTCATCCAGCGCATCCGGGGGGCGCACCCGGAGGACGCCGTGGTGGTGGTGAGCCACAACTTCGCCCTCATGACCGTGCTCTGCCGCCTGCTGGACCTGCCGCTGGCGGGCTTCCGCCGGCTCCGGCAGTCGGTGGCCGGCTACAGCGTGGTCGAGGTCTGGGAGGGCCGGACGCTCCTGCGCCGCCTGAACGAGACGTGCCACCTGGAGGAGGCCGGCCTGGGCGTGCCGGAGTGGCGCCGGGAGGCCGCCCGCTGACTTGCGGCCCCGCACCCCCTGTGCTACAGTGGCACACGCTTTCGCATCTTGCGTTCCGGAGGACCTGCGTTCGTGGACCGGGGACGACCCGCCGATTTCGTCCTTGGCCTGACCCCGCTCCGTCTCCTCCTCCTGGCCGCGGCCCTGCTCCTGGCGTACCTGGCGTTCCTGGCGGTGAACAACGCCATCCACGCCCGGCAGCTGCACCAGGAGGAGGTCCGGCTGGAGCAGGAGCTCCAGGAGAAGCAGTACCAGGAGGCCCGGTTGGAGGCGCTCCGGGAGTACCTGCGCTCCGACGAGTACGTGGAGGCGGTGGCCCGCCGCGAGCTGGGCCTGGGCTACCCGGGGGAGACCAACGCCGTCGTGGTCTCGCCGGAGCCGGAGCGGCAGGGCAGCACCGGCTGGGAGCACTGGTGGGAGCGCTACTTCCGCTGACGGGCGTAGGGCTGGCACCGAGCGGCGACGGCGGCCTCCGGGCCGCCGTTCGTGCGTGAGCGGGACGGCATGGAGCTGCGGGAGACGCGGACAACGCGGTCGCTGGAGCGGCGGGTGCTGGCGGCGCTCCGTTCGGAGGGCCCGCCGGAGCCGGGGCAGCGGGTGCTGGTGGCTGTCTCCGGCGGGCCGGACTCCACGGCGCTGCTGCTCATCCTGGCCCGCCTGCGCGGGACACTGGGCGTGGAGCTCACGGCCGCCCACTTCGACCACGGGCTGCGCCCGCCGGAGGAGGCCGCGGCGGACGCCGCCTACGTGCGGGAGCTGGCCGCGGCGGTGGGCGTGCCGGTGGCCTTCGGCCGGGGGGACGCGGGCGCCTGCGCGGAGCGGGAGGGACGCTCCGCGGAGGAGGCGGCGCGCCGCCTGCGCTACGCCTTCCTGGCGGCGGCGGCGGCGGAGCACGGGGCCGCGGCCGTGGCGGCGGGCCACACCGCGGACGACCAGGCGGAGACGGTCCTGCTGCGCGTGGTCCGCGGGACGGGCGTCCAGGGTCTGGGCGGCATGCGGGCGCGTTCGCCCTGGCCGTTCCCGGAGCACCCGTACCGGCCGTGGCTGCTGCGGCCGCTCTTGGGCCTGCGGCGGGCGGAGACGGAGCGCTACTGCGCCGCCGCCGGCGTGGTGCCCCGGCTGGACCCCAGCAACCTGGCGTGGACCTACACCCGCAACCGGCTGCGCGGCCAGGTGCTGCCGGCCCTGCGCGCCGTCAACCCGGCGGTGGACCAGGCGCTGCGGCGGCTGGCCGCGTCCGCGCGGGAGGCATGGGATGTCCTGGAGGCGGAGGCGGCGCGCAGGGCGCCGGAGGTGTTGGCGCCGCTCCCCGGGGGCGAAGGGGTGGCGGTGCTGCGGGGGCCGTTCCGGTCGCTGCCGGCGGCGCTCCAGGCTGCCGTCCTGCAGCGGGCGGCGGCCGGCCTCCTGGGCGACGCGCAGGGCCTCCAGTGGGAGCACCTGGACGCCATGAGGCGGCTGGCGGTGGAGCGGGGGAGCGGCCGCCGCCTGAGCCTGCCCCGCGGCCTGACCTGGCGGGTGGAGCACGGGCGGTGCGTCCTGGCGCCGGAGGCAGGGGCCGCGCCGCCGCTGCCGGAGGTGCCGTTGCCGGGGGCGGGCGTGGTGTCG
This sequence comes from Dehalococcoidia bacterium, assembly GCA_036564075.1. Taxonomy (GTDB): domain Bacteria; phylum Chloroflexota; class Dehalococcoidia; order DATCLE01; family DATCLE01; genus DATCLE01. Next base: position 2,306 of record DATCLE010000266.1, on the reverse strand, counting down.
CTGCCGGGCGGCCGGCTGGAGGTGGCCGTGCTGCCGGCGGCGCGCTTCCGGCCGCCCGCGGCGCCGCACGAGGGGTGGCTGGACCGGGCGGCCCTGGGCCCCCGGCCCCTGGTGCGGGGGCGCCGCCCCGGCGACCGGCTCCGTCCGTTGGGCCTGGGTGGGGAGAAGAAGCTGCAGGACGTGCTGGTGGACGCCCGCGTGCCGGCGCCGGCGCGGGACCGCCTGCCGCTGGTGGTGGCCACGGAAGGGTGGGTGGCGTGGGTCCCGGGCCTGGCGCTGGACGAGCGCGCCCGGGTGCGGGCGGATTCGCGGGAGGCCTACCGGTTGCGCTGGCGGCCGGAGCCCGACGCAGGCTGAGGGAGGCTGCGCGTGACGCCGGGGCCGGCGGCCCGTATCATGGTGGCTGTGCGGGCCCGCTGCCGGACCCGGCCGGTGGGCTTGACAGGGTTGCCGGCCCCGGGTAGGATGGGAAGTGGCCGCGCGGAGACGCGCGGCCTGTCATGACCCGGCGGATACGGGATGCGCCGTGTGCCGGTCGCCGCCCAAGGGTGGGTGGTTGACAGGGGGCGGACCGGGTGGTAGGATAAGGCTGAACGGCGGCAAGGCCGCCGCACCTTACCGGTTCAAGCACGGGAACCGCGTCTGGCTAGCATGACTAGCGTTGACAGGCGCGTTTTTGCGTGCTAGCATCCCGGACGGGACCGCGGGCAGCGCGGTCTTCCGCACCTTAACAACCGGATAGTGGAAGGAAGAGTTGGGCCTGTCCGTTGAACCTGATGCCCGCAAGGGCATGAGTTTTGGCGGAGAGTTTGATCCTGGCTCAGGATAAACGCTGGCGGCGTGCCTTACACATGCAAGTCGAGCGGGGCACCGGGCTTCGGCCCGGGGCCTAGCGGCGAACGGGTGAGTAACACGTGGGTGACCTGCCCGGAAGTGGGGGATAACCCCGGGAAACCGGAGCTAATACCGCATGCCGTCACCGGGGACAGCCCGGTGACGAAAGCCGCAAGGCGCTTCCGGAGGGGCCCGCGGCCTATCAGCTAGTTGGTGGGGTAACGGCCCACCAAGGCGACGACGGGTAGCTGGTCTGAGAGGACGGCCAGCCACACGGGGACTGAGACACGGCCCCGACTCCTACGGGAGGCAGCAGTGAGGAATCATGGGCAATGGGCGAAAGCCTGACCCTGCAACGCCGCGTGGGGGACGAAGGCCTTCGGGTCGTAAACCCCTTTTGCCGGGGAAGAACCCTGACGGTACCCGGCGAATAAGCCACGGCTAACTACGTGCCAGCAGCCGCGGTAATACGTAGGTGGCAAGCGTTGTCCGGATTTACTGGGCGTAAAGCGCGCGCAGGCGGCCGGTTAAGTCTGATGTGAAATCTCCCGGCTCAACTGGGAGGGGTCATCGGATACTGGCCGGCTTGAGGGGGGCAGAGGAAGGTGGAATTCCCGGTGTAGTGGTGAAATGCGTAGATATCGGGAGGAACACCAGTGGCGAAGGCGGCCTTCTGGGCCCTACCTGACGCTGAGGCGCGAAAGCGTGGGGAGCGAACCGGATTAGATACCCGGGTAGTCCACGCCGTAAACGATGGCGACTAGGTGTGGGGGGTATCGACCCCCTCCGTGCCGCAGCTAACGCGATAAGTCGCCCGCCTGGGGACTACGGCCGCAAGGCTAAAACTCAAAGGAATTGACGGGGGCCCGCACAAGCGGCGGAGCGTGTGGTTTAATTCGACGCTACGCGAAGAACCTTACCAGGGCTTGACATGCCCGGGACAGCCGGTGAAAGCCGGTCTCCCTTCGGGGCCCGGGCACAGGTGCTGCATGGCTGTCGTCAGCTCGTGCCGTGAGGTGTTGGGCTAAGTCCCGCAACGAGCGCAACCCTCGTCGCCAGTTGTACTTCTCTGGCGAGACCGCTGGGTACAACCCAGAGGAAGGCGGGGATGACGTCAAGTCAGCATGGCCCTTACGCCCTGGGCTACACACACGCTACAATGGCCGGTACAGACGGTAGCCAACCCGCGAGGGGGAGCTAATCCGAGAAAGCCGGTCTCAGTTCGGATTGCAGGCTGAAACCCGCCTGCATGAAGGCGGAGTCGCTAGTAACCGCAGGTCAGCATACTGCGGTGAATACGTTCCCGGGCCTTGTACACACCGCCCGTCACGTCATGGGAGTCGGGAACACCTGAAGTCCGTGCGCTAACCGCAAGGAGGCAGCGGCCGAGGGTGGGCCCGGCGACTGGGACGAAGTCGTAACAAGGTAGCCGTACCGGAAGGTGCGGCTGGATCACCTCCTTTCTAGGGAGC
>DATCLE010000265.1:0-25020 GCA_036564075.1 Dehalococcoidia bacterium | reverse complement strand
GAACCCCACAGCACCTCCACCACGCCCAGCGCCCGCCGCAACCGCGACCGGTCCGGCGTCAACGGCGAGCGGTCCAGGTCGTAGCGGGCGTAGGCCTGGAGATCCCGGTAGACGGCCTCGAACACCGGCGCACGCTCCTGGTCAAACGTCCAATTCGCGCCCGCCGCCATTATACCGGCCGCCCGCTGGGGAGGGGAGAGGGGTCCCGCGTCAGGAGCCCAGGGCACGCTGGATGGCCGCCGCCAGGTCCTCCCTGGTGGCCAGGTTGTCCCACCGGTCCAGGATGGTCCCGTCCCGGCCGATGAGGAAGAACCACGGCTCCTGGAGGTTGCCGTTCCGGTACAGCCAGTCCGCCGCCGCCCGGTTGATCTGCTGCTGGTCGAAGTCGTGCCAGATCTCCACGTGGATGACGGTGACCCGGTCGCCGTACTCCCGTTGCAGGTCCGCGGCCAGGTCGGTCACGGGGCCGCAGAACTGGCTGACGCAGTAGACCGGCGTGGCGAAGACCAGGAGGATGGGCCGCCCCTCCTGGAGCGCCTGGTCCAGGCTCTTGGCGTGGAGCTCCGGGTCCGGCACCCGGCCCTGGGTGCGCGCCCGGGAGTCGATGGCGCCCGGCGGGGCATCGGAGTCCACGGTGAGGGTGCGGGAGGGGATGGCCGGCTGGCCCGGCGCCGGCACCTGGGGCTCCGCCAGCACCCGGAAGGCCGCCGTCCCCCGGCCGCGGCCGCCGTCCGCCAGGTCCGCCGTCACCTCCACCTGGTAGAAGCCCGGCCGTTCAAAGATGACGGGCTCGGCGGCGTACACGCCGCGGCCCTGGGACGCCGGGCCGATCTGCGGCCGGTCCGGCGGGTCCGCGGCGCCTTCGCCCGGCACCGGCAGGAAGGCGCCGGTGGCCTCCCCGGCGGGCTGCGGCTCCCCCTGGGCGCGGCTCTCGCCCAGGTAGGAGAACCGCATCTCCACCGACCCGTAGCTGACGAAGTCACCTTCCGGCGTCAGGAGCCCCACCATGAGGCGGTTCTCCCGCCCGGCCACCAGCTCGTAGCTGGCCACCTGGACGTCCAGGTCCCGTACGTCCTCGCCGGAGCCGCAGGCGGCCGCCAGCAGGCCCGCCGCCAGCAGCGACAGCAGCAGGGCCGTCCACCGCTTCCTCACTCGCCGTCCTCCCTCCGGTCCCGCGGGCGGCTCACGCCGTCCCGTCGCACGCCGGCGCCCGGGCGCCCAGCACCTCCGCGGCGCGCCCCAGGGCCGCCGCCAGCGCCGAGAGCAGGTCCGCCACCTGCTGCGGGGTTGTGCCCCCGCGGGCGGCATCCCGCAGCGCCGTCTCTACCCGGTTCTTGGCTTCCAGCAGGCCGGCGGCCGCCGTCGGGTCCTCCTGCTGCACCTGCGGGGCAAGGTCGTGCAGGAACTGGTGGGAGCGGTCGTTGAAGACCGCCCCCGCGCGGTCTACGCGGCCCTGGTGGGCCAGGGAGGCCGCCTCGCACAGCCCCTGCCCGGCCTGGTCCAGCCGCTGCTGGAGGGTGCCGCCCCCGGCCGGCCGGTCCTGCCCGCCGGAACCGCACGCCGCCACCAGCGCCAGGACCGCCAGCAGGGCCGCCGCCACCCCCCACCGGATCATACCCGCGCCGCCGTCCTTATGTCTCGGAATTCGGTCAATCGTGGTGGAGCGTCTCCTCCAGCTCCCGGCACTCAAGCTGGAGCGTGGTGTGCTCGATGTCGAACCGGTCATGGAGCACCCGGCGGAGGTCCACCAGCACGTCGTGCTCGTGGCGGGCGTGGGTCACCTCCACGTGGGCGCTCATGGCCACGAAGCCGGAGGTCACCGTCCAGACGTGCAGGTCGTGGACCCGCTCCACGCCGGGGACCTCCCGCATGGCCCCCTCCACCGCCCGCACGTCGATGTGCGCGGGCGCCGCCTCCAGCAGCACGTCCACCGTCTCCCGCAGCAGCCGCCACGCGCTCCAGATGATGAGCAGGCCGATGCCAACGCTCACCAGCGGGTCCGCCAGGTACCAGCCGGTGGCCAGCATCACGGCGCCCGCCGCCAGGGCGCCCGCGGAGCCCGCCAGATCGCCCAGCACGTGGAGGAAGGCGCCGCGGACGTTCAAGCTCCCGGCCTGCCCGCCCGCCAGGACCCAGGCGGCGGCCACGTTGGCCGCCAGGCCCAGCGCCGCCACGGCCAGCATGGGGCCGCTCTCCACTGCGGGCGGGCTCCCCAGCCGCTGCACCGCCTCCCACATCAGCAGAAGCGCGATGCCCGCCAGGCCCAGGCCGTTCACCAGCGCCGCCAGGATCTCCACCCGGAAGTAGCCGTAGGTCTTGGCCGGGCCCGCCGGCCGGGCCGCCACCCAGAGGGCGAACAGCGCCAGCCCCAGCGCTGCCACGTCGCTCAGCATGTGGCCGGCGTCCGCCAGCAGCGCCAGGCTGTTGGTGAGGAGCCCGCCCACCACCTCTACCACGAAGAAGGCGGCGCTCAGGATGATGGCAGCCAGGAGGCGCTTGCGGTCGGCGATTCGCTGGTGGGTGTGCATCGGCTGCCCCTCCACCGGGCCGCGGCCGGTTGGGGCGGACCCGGCGGCCCGGCGCCGGGGCGCGTGCTGGGAGGCTGGCGGCAATCCCGGTGAGACGGTCACGAGGCGGTCCTCTCCAGGATCCACGGTAGGGGACACCCCCTCCGGTGTCAAGCGACGGGCGGGCCGCGGCGCACCGGCCCGCCACGGGCCGCAGGGCGGCGCTGGCGGGGCCCAGACGGGGCTGGCCGCCCCCCTGTCGGCGGCGACGGCCTGGCACGGCGGCGCCCCGGACGGTACACTGCCGGGGACGGCCGGGCCCCCGGCCGCGGAGGAACCCCGCCGTGCGTGGCTGTCTCTCCGGCTGCTTGGGACTCCTGCTGCTGGCGGTGCTGGCCGGCGCCCTGGCCGGCCTCTGGCTCTACGGCCGGGTCACCGGCGGCCCCTCCTTCGATGGCGCCGCCTTCTCGGTGGACGGCCGCCGCATCCCCGTGTCCGACGCCGCGGCCGCCCGGTTCGATGAGAAGGTGGCCGCCTTCGTGCAGGGGCTGGCCGGCGGCCGCCCGCAGGTGCTGGAGTTGACGGAGGAGGAGGTGAACTCCCGCCTTGCGGCGGAACTGGCACGGCTGCGGACGCAGGACCCGGGCCTGCCGGTGGAGTGGGCGCTGGTGGAGCTCCAAGACGGCCGCGCGGTGGCCCACGCCCGCGTACGGGCCATGGGTGTGAGCACCACGGCCTCCGCGCCGTTGCACCTGAGCGTGGCGGGCGGCCGTCCGGAGGTGGAGGTGGGCGCCCTCCGCGTGGCGAACCTGCCGCCGGTGCCCGGCGTCTCGGACCTGGCGGCGAACGCCCTGGAGGAGGCCGGCATCGACCGGATCCTGGAGGAGCAGTTGCCGCCCGCCCTGGACGAGCTGCGGGTGGAGGAGGGCCGGGTGGTGGCGGCGGCCGCGCCGTAGGCCGTTGTTCCGCCCGGCGCCCCGCTGCTATAATCGGGCTCACGGCGGGGCCGGCGCTCCGCACCTCCGTCACGTCAGGAGACGGCCCATGCACTGCGACCGGTGCGGCACCCCCTACGACCCCACCGATAACTACTGCCGCCACTGCGGGACGGACCTCCGCACCGTGGAGGTTCCGGCGGTGGCCCACGGCCCGTCCGTCCCGGCGCCGGTGCCCGTCTGGCGGCAAGCGGCCCCGGTGGTGGCCCGCGGCGCGGCCGTGGTGGCCGCCGGGGCGCTGGTGAACTTCGCCGCCGGCCGCCTGGCCCGCGCAGCGGTCCGCGTCCCGGCCCGGCTCCTCCTCCGCCAGGGCGCCCGCCGGGAGACGGCGCTGCTGCCCCCGGCCGGAGGCCTCCCGAAGAACGCCGACCTCTTCACGGAGATCCTCTACGTCCGCCAGCTCCGCATCCGCCGCTGACCCAGGGGCCGCCCCGCGGCGCGGGCCTGCGGCGGGCCCTTGCGGCGCCGCGCCCGACGCGCGAGACTGTGGGCATGGCGGAGGAGCGGTTGCAGAAGATCCTGGCCCGCGCCGGCGTCGCCTCCCGGCGGGCGGCGGAGCAGCTCATCCTGGCGGGCCGCGTGGCCGTCAACGGCCGCGTGGCGGACCAGCTTGGCGCCAAGGCGGACCCGGAGCGGGACACCGTCACCGTGGACGGCCGGCCCGTCCGCCCGGCGGAGCGCGCCGTCTACCTGATGCTCAACAAGCCGCGCGGCTACGTGACCACCATGAAGGCCCAGCGGCTCCAGCGCACGGTGGCGGACCTCCTGGGCGAGCACGCCGCCGGCCTCTTCCCCGTGGGACGCCTGGACCGCGATACGGAGGGCCTGCTGGTGCTCACCAACGACGGCGAACTGGCCCTCCGCATAACCCACCCCCGCTACGGGCTGGAGAAGGAGTACCACCTGGAGGCCGCCGGGGCCCCGGATGAGGCGGCGCTGCGGGCGCTGCGCCGGGGCGTGGTGCTGGATGGCCGCCGCACGGCGCCCGCCCGGGTGACGGTCCTCCGCCGCACGGAGCAGGGCAATACGTGGCTGCGGGTGGTCATCCGGGAGGGACGGCGGCGGCAGGTGCGCCGGATGCTGGAGTCCGTGGGCCACCCTGTGCGGCGGCTCATCCGCGTGCGCGTGGGGCCGGTCAAGCTGGGCCACCTGCCGTCCGGCGCCATGCGGGAGCTCCGCCCCGGGGAGGTGGCGGCGCTCCGGGAGGCGGTGGCCGGGGCGCCGGACGGCAGGCCGCGGGAGCGCCGGACGCGGGGGCGCGCGGGCGCCGGGAGCGGCCCGCCCGCCGCCGAACGGGGGCCGCGGCGGCCGCCGTGAGCCGCGGTTGTGGGCGGAGAGCCCCGCGTCTATAATCGAGCAGAGGGCACTGGAGCAGGGTTGCGAGACGAACGAGGGGAAAGCGCCGGTCACGCGGTGCGGCCCAAACGGGCGGAGCGCATCGCCATCGACGGGCCTGCGGCCTCCGGCAAGAGCGCGGTGGGCAGCAGGGTGGCGCAGGGTCTCCGCTACCGGTTCCTGGACACGGGCGCCATGTACCGGGCCCTCACCTGGCTGGCGGTGAGCCGCGGCATCGACCCGGAGGACGAGGAGCGGCTGGCGGCGCTGGCCCGGGAGACGAAGATGACCGTGGGCCCGCCGCCGCCGGACGGCAGCGAGTACTGTAGCATCACGGTGGACGGCGTAGACGCCACGCCGTACCTGCGGGTCCCGGCCGTGGAGGCGGCGGTCTCCCTGGTATCACGGGTGCCGGCGGTGCGGGAGGCCCTGGTGGAGCGCCAGCGGGAGCTGGCCCGTTCCGGGCCCATCGTCATGGCGGGGCGGGACATCGGCACCACGGTGCTGCCGGACGCGGACCTGAAGGTGTTCCTGGACGCACCGCGGGCCGAGCGGGCCGGACGGCGGCTGCGCCAGTTCCAGGAGCAGGGCCGCGCGGCGGACCTGGACCAGGTGCTGGCGGACCTAGAGCGGCGGGACTGGCTGGACAGCCAGCGGGCCGTCTCCCCGCTCCGGAAGGCGGAGGACGCCGTGGTGGTGGAGACGGACGCCCTGCCCCTGGAGGACGTGGTGGAGCGGGTCCTGGCGCTGGTGGAGCAGCGGTAGCATGGGCACCCGCGCCTTCTACTGGGCGTGCACCTACCTCCTGCGGGCGGTCCTCTGGCTGCTCACCCGCTGGGAGGTAACGGGCCGGGATCGGTTCCCCCGGGAGGGGCCGGTCCTGCTGGTGGCCAACCACCTGAAGGCGGCGGACCCGCCCCTCTTGGGCGCCGCCTCCCCGCGCCGGGTGACCTTCATGGCCAAGCAGGAGCTCTTCCGGGCACCGGTCATCGGCGTGCTGGCCCGCTGGTACGGCGCCTTCCCCGTCCGCAGGTTCGACGCGGACCTGCGGGCGCTCCGGCAGGCGCAGGAGACGCTGAAGGACGGCGGCGTGGTGGGCATGTTCCCGGAAGGCACCCGCAGCGGCGGCCGCGGCCTGGGGCCGGGCCAGCCCGGCAGCGCGCTCATTGCGCTGCGCACCGGCGCCGCGGTGGTGCCCGCCGCCATCACCGGCACGGAGGTGATCACCCTCCCCGGCATCTTCTGGCGGCTGCTGCGCCGCCCGCGCATCCGCATTGTGCTGGGGGAGCCGTTCCACCTAGAGGCCGGCGGCCGGCTGACGGCGGAACAGGTGCAGCAGGCCACGGACGAAATCATGCGGCGGATCGCCGCGCTCCTGCCGGAGCGGTACCGCGGCGTCTACGCGGAGGCGGTCGCCTCCGGGCCGCGGCCGGAGGAGCCGGCGGCGGTGCAGAAAGGGTAGCGAGATGGAGATCCTGCGCGCGCGGGACATGGGGTTCTGCTTCGGCGTCCGGCGGGCTGTGGAGATGATGGAGCAGAGCGCCCAGGAGGTGGGGCCGGTCATCAGCCTGGGCTCCATTGTCCACAACCCGCAGGTGGTGGAACGGCTGCGGCAGCGGGGCGTGGACGTGGCCCGGAGCCTGGACGAGCTGGCGGACGCCTCCCTGCCGGTGGCCATCACGGCCCACGGCGTGGGCCCGGACGTGGTGGCGGAGCTGGAGCGGCGCGGTCTGGACGTCATCGACACCACGTGCCCCATTGTGGTGCGGTCCCAGATGTGGGCCAAGCGCCTGGCGGACGAAGGCTACGCCGTCATCATCTTCGGCGACCCCAACCACAAGGAGGTCCGCGGCGTCCTGGGCTGGACCAAGGGCCGCGGCTACGCCGTCCCCCGGGAAGAGGACTTGGAGCACCTGCCGGAGGACCTGCCCCACAAGCTGGGCGTGCTCTCCCAGACCACCCACCACGCCTCCCACTTCGCCCGCTTCGTCCAGCGGCTCATCGAGACCCGGCTGGACCGGATCAGCGAGCTGCGGGTGGTGAACACCCTCTGCAACGCCACCACCAACCAGCAGGTGGCCGCGCGGGAGCTGGCCCAGGAAGTGGAGCTCATGATCGTGGTGGGCGGGCGTGAGAGCGCCAACACCCGGCACCTGGCGGAGGTCTGCCAGGAGGAGGGCGTGGAGACCTACCACGTGGAGTCCGCCGCGGAGCTGCGGCCGGAGTGGTTCACCGGGAAGGAGCGCGTGGGCGTCACCGGCGGCGCCTCCACGCCGGACTTCGCCATCGACCAGGTGGTGGAGCGGATCCGGGAGCTGGCCGCTTCGTGAGCTTGGTCCGGAACCCCCACAACACGCCCCTCCAGGGCGGCGTCGTGGACTGGGTGGAGCCCGGCAGCCTGGCAGAGGAGGCCGGCCTCCAGCCGGGCGACCGCATTGTGGCCGTGGACGGCCACCCGCTGCGGGACGTGGTGGACTTCCAGTTCCTGGCGGCGGAGGAGGTCATCCAGCTCTCCGTCATCGGCCGGGACGGCCGCGTCCGCACCGTAGCCATCGAGAAGCACCCGGACGAAGACGTCGGCCTCGCCTTCCGGGACGCCACCTTCGACGGCATCATTACCTGCAACAACAACTGCCCCTTCTGTTTCCTGAAGGGCCTGCCCAAGGGCCTGCGCCGCACCATTTACGTCAAGGACGACGACTACCGCCTCAGCTTCCTCCACGGCAACTTCGTCACCCTCACCAACCTCACGGAGGAGGACTGGGAGCGGCTGGACGAGCAGCGCCTGAGCCCCCTCAACGTCTCCGTCCACGCCACGGACCTGGCGCTGCGCCGGTACCTGCTGGGCAACCCCAACGCACCGGACATCCTGGCCCAGCTCCGGCGCCTGGGCCGCCTGCACATCCGGGTCCACACCCAAGTGGTGCTGTGGCCCGGCGTGAACGACGGCGCCCACCTGGACCGCACCATCGGGGACCTGGGCGCCCTCTACCCCACCGTCCAGACCATCTCCGTGGTCCCCGTAGGCGCCACGGAGGAGTACGAGCGCCGGAGCGAACTGGGCCGCCTGGCCCGGCTGGAGCGGTGCGAGCCCGCCTACGCGCGGCGGCTGGTGCGGCAGGTACGGCGCTGGCAGCGACGCTTCCGGCGGGAGCACGGCGCCACCATCGTCTTCCCCTCGGACGAGTACTACCTGGCGGCCGGCGCCCGGGTGCCCGCGGCGCACCACTACGAAGGCTACCCCCAGTACGAGAACGGCGTGGGCATGGTGCGGCGCTTCCTGGAGGACTGGCAGCGCACCCGGCGCCGCATCCGCCGCGGCGGCCTGCCGGCCGTCCGCCGCCGGGTGACGCTGGCGGCCAGCACCCTGGGCACGCCCGTCCTGGCCCGCGTCTGCGCGGAGCTCCAAGCGCTGACGGGCATCCAGGTGCAGGTGGTGCCGGTGGCCAACCGCTTCTTCGGGGAGCGGATCAACGTGGCCGGCCTCCTGGTGGCGCGGGATTTCATCCAGGCCCTCCGCGGCCGGGACCTGGGCGACCTCCTCATCCTGCCCCGGCACGCCCTGGACTACTTCGGCCGTCACTTCCTTGACGACGGCACGCCGGCCGACGTACAATCCGCTGTCGGCGTGCCGGTCGCGTTCGCCACCACGATGAGCGAGGTGCTGGACCTGGCCCTCGACCCGCCCGAGGAGATCGAGGTTCCGGCCGCAGCCAGCACCGCCGGGCGCTCCTGGGCCCAGTAAGGCTGCGCACCCTCGCCGACCTCCCCCAGCCACCCGTCACCCTGTAGGAGGCCGGGCCCATGTGCGGCATCATCGGTTATGTCGGCCAGCAGGCGGCCGTCCCCATCCTCTTGAACGGCCTGCAGAGCCTGGAGTACCGCGGCTACGACAGCGCCGGCATCGCCGTCATGAACGGCGGGGAGTTCACCATCCACAAGGCGGCCGGCAAGCTCCAGACCCTGGTGGCCGCCATGGCTGGCAAGCCCATCCCCGGCAGCATGGGCATCGGCCACACGCGGTGGGCCACCCACGGCGCCCCCAACGACACCAACGCCCACCCCCACACCGACTGCACCGGCGAGGTGGTGGTGATCCACAACGGCATCGTGGAGAACTACCTGGCCCTCCGGCAGCGGCTGCTGGCCGAAGGCCACCGCTTCCAGTCCGATACGGACACGGAGGTCATCCCTCACCTCATCGAGTCCCACCTGGCCCAGGGGCACGACCTGGTGACGGCGCTCCGGCTCACCGTTGGGGAGCTGGAGGGCGCCCATGCCATCGCCGCCATGAGCGCGCGGGAGACGGACCGCATTGTGGCGGCACGGGTGGGGCACGCCGGCGGCATTGTGACGGGGTACGGCCGGGGGGAGATGTTCCTGGCCAGTGACCTGCCCGCCATCCTCCCCCACACGCGGACCGTGGCGTACCTGGAGGACCGGCAGGTGGTCTGCCTGCGGGCGGACGGCGCGGAGTACTACGATGCCGCCGGGGCGCGGCTGGCCAAGCAGCCCCAGACCGTGCCGTACGACCCCATCGCCGCGGCCAAGGGCAACTACAAGCACTTCATGCTCAAGGAGATCTATGAGCAGCCCCAGTCCGTCACGGACACCGTCCGCAGCCGGGTACGCCTGGAGGCGGGCAGCGTGGCCATTGAGGACCTGCCGCTGGGGCGGGAGGTGCTGGCCCGGGTACGGCGGGTGCTGCTCATCGGCATGGGCACCAGCCTGCACGCCGCCATGGCGGGCCGGACCTACGTGGAGCGCATCGCGGGCATCCCGGCGGAGGTGGACAACGCCTCCGAGTTCCGGTACCGGGAGCCCATCATCGACGGGGAGACGCTGGTGGTGGCCGTCACCCAGTCCGGCGAGACGGTGGACACCCTGGCGGGCATGAACCAGGCCAAGCGGGCCGGGGCGCCCCTGGTGGCCGTGTGCAACGTGGTGGGGAGCGAGGCCAGCCGCATCGCCGATGGCGTGGTGTACACGCGGTGCGGGCTGGAGATCGGCGTCGCCTCCACCAAGACGTACACCGCCTCCATGGCCGCCCTCTACCTCCTGGCCTGCTACCTGGCCCAGGAGCGCGGGACCCGCAGCCCGGAGGAGCTGCGGGCGCTGCTGGCGGACCTGGGCAGGGTGCCGGAGGCCATGGGCCGGGCGCTGGAGGCGGCGGACCAGTACGAGGCGCTGGCCCACCGCTTCTTCAAGGCGGGCAACTTCCTCTTCCTGGGTCGGGGCGTCAGCTACCCCGTGGCCCTGGAGGGCGCCCTCAAGCTCAAGGAGATCAGCTACATCCACGCAGAGGGCTACCCCGCCGGGGAGATGAAGCACGGGCCCATTGCCCTCATTGACGAGACGATGCCCGTGGTGGCCATCTGCCCGCGGGACGCCGTGTACGACAAGATCCTCAGCAACGTGGAGGAGGCCCGGGCGCGGGACGGCGTGGTCATTGCCGTGGCCACGGAGGGCGATACCGTGATCCCGGCCAAGGCCGCGCACACCGTCTTTGTGCCGGAGCTGCCGCCGCTGCTCAGCCCCTTCGTCACCTGCATCCCCCTCCAGCTCCTGGCGTACCACATCGCCGTCCGCCGCGGCTGCGACGTGGACCAGCCGCGCAACCTGGCCAAGACGGTCACCGTGGAGTAGCCGGAGCGGACGCCGCAGCCCGGGCGGGGCCGGTTCCACCGCTGTGACCGGGGGGAATACCCCGCACGGGCGATGGGCCTCCGCAGCCCGGCCCGCTACGGTGGCAGCGCCGTCCCTGGTGCCGCGGCGGAAGTGCGGACGCCAACTTCCACCCGCGGGGAGCGAACCAGGGTCCCTGCACGAACGGGCTCCCGTGGTATAATGGCCCAGACCTCGCACCACCTCACCTTTGGGCAGCCGGCCTCGCAGGGCCGGCGCCGGGAGGTTTCCATGAGCGATACCGTGCAGCCCATCGTCTGGTTCAAGGACGTAGGCAAGGAGGACGTAGGGGTAGTAGGGGGGAAGGGCGCCAACCTCGGCGAACTGACCAGAGCCCAGATCCCCGTCCCCCCCGGCTTCGTCGTCACCGCAGAGACCTACTTCCAGTTCATCGAACGCTCCGGACTCCGACCCCAGATCCAGGCCATCCTGGCCGGCGTAGACCACAACCAGAGCGCCGCCCTCCAGCAGGCGGCGGAGCGGATCAAAGAGCTCATCCGCTCCGCGCCCGTGCCGGAGGAGATCGCCGCGCGGATCCGGGAGGCGTACCGGGAGCTGGGCGGCGGCCCGGTGGCGGTCCGCAGCTCCGCCACGGCGGAGGACATGGCGGAGGCCTCCTTCGCGGGGCAGCAGAGCACCTTCCTCAACGTGGTGGGGGAGGAGAACGTGGTGGACGCGGTCCGCGCCTGCTGGGCCTCCCTCTTTGAGGCCCGCGCCATCTTCTACCGGCAGGAGGCGGGCTTCGATCACCTCCAGGTCTCCATTGCCGTGCCGGTCCAGAAGATGGTCCAGTCCGAATGCTCCGGCGTCATGTTCACCGTGGAACCCGTGACCAGCGACCGGAGCAAGATCACCATTGAGGCCATCTTCGGGCTGGGGGAGGGCATCGTCTCCGGGCAGGTGACGCCGGACCTCTACGTGGTGGACAAGGAGACGCTGCGGATCCTGGAGAAGACGGTGGCGGAGCAGGACCGGAAGCTGGTCCGCAGCCAGGAGGCCGCCGCCGCCGGCGACCACGAGGCCAACAACGTCTGGGTGGAGGTGCCGGCAGCGGAGCGCCGCGCCCAGAAGCTCACGGACGAGCAGATCCTGGCGCTGGCGGAGATCGGCCGGCGGGTGGAGGCGCACTACGGCCACCCCCAGGACATCGAGTGGGGCATCGAGGGCGGGCAGATCTACCTGCTCCAGTCGCGCCCCGTCACCACCGTGCGCGACCACGAGGGCGGCGAGGAGGACGGCTCCGACGAGACGGCGCCGGTGCTGCTGCGCGGCTCCGCCGCCAGCCCCGGCGTGGACGTAGGCCGGGTGAAGATCGTCCTGCACCCTTCGGAGATCGACCGGGTCCAGCCGGGCGACGTGCTGGTCTCCGAGATGACCACGCCGGACTTCGTGCCGGCCATGAAGCGGGCGGCGGCCATTGTGACGGACCGGGGCGGCCGCACCTGCCACGCCGCCATCGTCAGCCGGGAGCTGGGCATCCCGTGCGTGGTGGGCACCGGCACCGCCACCCAGGTGCTGAAGCCGGAGCAGGAGGTGACGGTGGACGGCTCCCTGGGGCGCGTGTACCAGGGGCGCGCGGAGGCACGGCTGGCGTGGGCGGCCCGGGAGAAGGAGCGGCGCCAGCAGGCCGCCAACATCCAGACCCGCACGCGGCTCTACGTGAACCTGGCGGAGCCGGAGCTGGCGGAGGTGGTGGCCCAGCGCAACGTGGACGGCGTGGGGCTGCTGCGGGCGGAGTTCATGATCGCCCAGATCGGCGAGCACCCGCGCAGCTTCATCGATAGCGGCCGGGGCGAGGAGTTCACCCGGCGGCTGGCGGAGGGCCTGGAGATGTTCGCCCGGGCCTTCCACCCCCGGCCGGTGACCTACCGCACCACGGACTTCAAGACCAACGAGTACCGCGGCCTGCGCGGCGGCGACCGGTACGAGGAGCAGGAAGAGAACCCCATGATCGGGTACCGGGGCGCGTCCCGGTACATCCGGGAGCCGGAGGTCTTCCGTCTGGAGGTGGAGGCCATCAAGCAGGTCCGCCGCCAGTACCGGAACCTGAACGTCATGATCCCCTTTGTCCGCACGCCGGAGGAGCTGGCGGCGGTGAAGGCGCTGCTGGAACGGTTCGGGCTGCGGCGCGGCGAGGACGACTTCAAGCTGTGGATGATGGCGGAGATCCCCTCCAACGTCTTCCTGCTGGACCGGTTCATCGACGTGGGGATCGACGGCATCTCCATCGGCTCCAACGACCTGACGCAGCTCACGCTGGGCATCGACCGGGACAACGGGCGGTTCGCCACGGAGTTCGACGAGCGGAACGAGGCGGTGCTGCTGGCGCTCCAGACGCTGATCACCACGGCCAAGCGGCGCGGGGTCACGGTGTCCATCTGCGGGCAGGCGCCGTCCTTCTTCCCGGAGCTAACGGAGCGGCTGGTGGAGTGGGGGATCACCTCCATCTCCGTGAGTCCGGACGTCATCGAGCGGACGCGGGAGATCATCGCCAAGGCGGAGGCGAAGCTGCTCCAGCCGGCGGGCTAGACGGCGCCGTCCACCCGATCACCCCACCCAGGCGCCCGGTATGCTACCGGGCGCCTTTCCATGGAGCAGCACGGGCAGCGTCACAGCCGCCATGCAGGCCACGCGTACTACAACATCTTGTTACGATCCGCTTGACACCTACCACATCTGGTGCTACCTTCCCCTTCGCCCCGCCGGCCGGGCCGCCGCCACGCGGCCCGCGTTCAACGGGGTATGATAGGAGGGCGGGGCCGGGCGCAACGCACCCCCGCCCGCTACGGAGGGACGGCGTCATGGGACACGTGGTGGTACCGGAAGCGGAGGCGATCCTGGACAAGGAGTTCCGGGTGCTGGACCGGGGCTTCGTGCGGCTGGTGGACTACCTGGGCGGCGACCAGCGCATCGTCCAGTCGGCCCGCGTGTCCTACGGGGCGGGCACCAAGACCTTCCGCCAGGACAAGGGGCTCATCAACTACCTCATGCGGAACGAGCACACCTCGCCCTTCGAGCAGGTGATCCTCACCTTCCACTGCAAGATGCCCATCTTCGTGGCGCGGCAGTGGGTGCGCCACCGCACCGCGCGGCTGAACGAGATCTCCGGCCGCTACAGCGTCATGCGGGACGAGTTCTACGTGCCGGACGAAGAGACGGTCCGCTACCAGAGCAAGCGGAACCGCCAGGGCCGGTCCGATGAGGAGGTGCCGCCGGAGCTGCGCCGCAAGGTCATCGAGATCCTGGTCCGCGGGCAGGAGCAGGCCTACCGGGACTACGAGGCGCTGCTGGCGGACGACATTGCCCGGGAGCTGGCCCGCGTCAACCTGCCCCTCTCCCTCTACACGGAGTGGTACTGGCAGATTGACCTGCACAACCTGCTGCACTTCCTCCGGCTGCGCATGGATCCCCATGCCCAGGCGGAGATCCGCGCCTACGCGGACGTGATGGCGGCCATCACCCAACGGGTGGCGCCGCTGGCCTGGGAGGCCTTTGAGGAGCACCGGCTCCAGGCCGTCCGCCTCTCCCGCACGGAGGCACGGGCCGTGTACGACCTCATCAAGGACGCCCAGCTAGACCTGCCGGAGCGAACCCTGGCGGAGCTGCACGAGAAGTTCCGCCAGGCGCTGACGGACCGCCCGCTGCCGGACCTGACGCCCGTGGAGCCGGCGGCGGTGGAGTAGGCTGCGGCACAGGGCCGACCCAGAGCAACCCCTTGCCGTCTCACCAACTTCTCACCCCCAGGGGGCACACCGCGCCCCTCCGGACCGTCTCTCGTAGAGGAGCCACCGGAGCGCCCCCGGGGCCGGTGCCGGCGGGGCTGGACACGGGCGGGCAAAGGGGCGATCATAAGCGGAAGCAACCCGCTTCCCCACCCCTCGTCCCATCGAGGGCTTGGAGGAGTCTCCCCCGTGTCGTACCTGGACGTCCGCTCCCGCCTGGAAGCCCGCGAGCGGCAGCTCTCGCCCTTCGCCGCCAGGAGCTACCGCTCCCGCGGCCGGGACCGCCCGGAAGAGCCCTCCCCGGTGCGCACCGAGTTCCAGCGGGACCGGGACCGGATCATCCACAGCAAGGCCTTCCGGCGTCTGAAGCATAAGACGCAGGTGTTCATTGCCCCCACGGGGGACCACTTCGTCACGCGGCTCACCCACACGCTGGAGGTGGCGCAGATCGCGCGGACCATCGCCCGGGCCCTGAACCTGAACGAGGACCTGACGGAGGCCATGGCCCTGGGGCATGACCTGGGCCACACCCCCTTCGGCCATGCGGGGGAGGCGGCCCTGGCGGCCTGCCTGCCGGACGGCTTCCGCCACAACGAGCAGAGCCTGCGGGTGGTGGAGCGGTTGGAGAAGGAGGGCCGCGGCCTGAACCTCACGTGGGAGGTCCGGGAGGGGATCCTGAAGCACTCCAAGCCGCGGGAGGGGATCACGGCGGAGGGGTGGGGCACCGCCTCCACCCTGGAGGGTCAGGTGCTGAAGATCGCGGACTCCGTGGCCTACCTGAACCACGACATCGCCGACGCGGTGCGGGCCGGCCTGCTGCGGGAGACGGACATCCCCTCGGACATCCGGGAGACGCTGGGCGCCTCTCACTCCCAGCGCATCGATACGCTGGTGCGGGACATCGTAGAGCACTCGTGGTCGGCCACCGGCGAGCTGGGCACGGACGTGCAGCCGCGCATCGGCCTGAGCCCGCCCATCCTGGCCGCCACGGACGCGCTGCGGGAGTTCATGTTCCAGCGCGTCTACCTCTCGGACGCCATGGAGGAGGAGGGCGAACGGGCCGCGGAGGTGGTGCGGTTCCTCTTCCACTACTACTGCGCGCACCCGGAGGAGCTGCCCAGCGACTACGGCCACGCGGGAGACCCGCTGGAGCGGCGCGTGGCAGACCACGTGGCCAGCATGACGGACCACTACGCACTGCGGGACGCGCGGCGGCTGGGGTTCCCCCCGGAGCGCCTGCCGGCGGTTCCGTAGGCGGCGGGGCATGGGGGTCGGCGGAGCGATGATGACCCGGAGAACCACGGGGAGCGGCGGCCGGAGGGCCTGCGCGGCGGCGCTGCTGGGCCTCCTGGCGCTCCTGGCGGCCTGCTCGCCGGGGAGCACCGCGGAGCCCCCGGCCACCACCGCCACCCCCACGCCGCCGGAGGCGGGGCGGCAGGGTGTGCTGGACCGGGATGGGGTCGGGCGCCCGGAGGCGCCGGACGGCGGACTGGCCGTCACCAGCCCCACGCCGTCGCCCTCGGCCACCCCCACGCCGGCCACGCCCACCCCAGGGCCGGGCGCGACGTCCACGCCGGCGGCCCAGGCGGCCGCGGCGTCGGCCACGCCGGGGGCGGCCACACCCACCCCCACGCCCAGCCCCACGCCCGTGCCGGTGACGGCGCTGCCCTCCATCAACGCCTACCTGCATGACGGGCCGGATACGCACGCCACGGTGGTGGGCAACCTGCTGGCGGGGGAGCGGGTCACGGTGCTGGCCATCAGCCGGGACGGCCTATGGCTCTACGTGACGGGCCCGTCCATTGGGGAGGACCGGGGCTGGGTCTACATCAACCTGGTGACGGTGGAGGGAGACGTGAAGACCCTCCCCGTACGCGAGGCCGCGGAGAGGGAGGGACGGTGACGCAGGTACAGGGGCGCATCCTGCTGACGCTGGGCTGCGCGGTGGGACTGGTGGCGGTGTTGACAGCGGTGGTGCTGAGCCTGGGCAGCGCAGGGGCCAACCAGCAGGGCAACGCCCCGGCCCGGGAGGGCTCCCAGGGCGGGCCGCCCGCGGCGGCGGCCACCCCCACCCCGGCGCCGCAAGTCACCGTCCGGACCACGGACGTCACCAACGTCCGGAGCGGCCCCGGCACATCGTACGAGCGGGTGACCCAGCTCCAGCCGGGGCAGACGGCGCGAGCGGTGGCGCGGAACCAGGACGGCACGTGGCTGCTGCTGGACCTGGACGGCGGGGGGGACGCGGAGACCTGGGTCTCCGCGGAGGTGGTGGAAGTCAGCGGGAACGTGACGTCGCTGCCGGTGCGGGGCAGCGGCACCGGCGGCGGCAACGCCGCGGGCGGCGGCGCCCGGGAAGAGGGCACGGACCTGTTCATCGGCAGCGTGACGGTGAACGGCCAGGGGAACGTAGTGGTGCTGGTGGGGAACCGCGGGCCGGGCGCGGCCGCCGGCTCCCTGACGGTCCGCATCCAGCCGGACAGCGGCGCCGCGCACGAGGAGTCGGTCACGGTGAACATCCCCGCCGGTGAGCTGCGGAGCGTGACCACCGGCTACCGGGTGACGCGGGACGTCCAGGCGGTGGTCACGGTGGACCCGGCCGGCGCCCTGGACACGGTGAACCCGGCCAACAACTCCACCCAGGCGGACCTCCTGACGCCGTAGCGCCGGTGTGGTACACTAATCATGGCACGCCGGTGCCCCGGGGCGCCGGCAGAGGCGGGGTTCCTCCACAACGATTCCGACTCAGCGCAACCGCACGTCAGCACAGCAGGGCCGGCTGGGAGCCGGGGTGGAAGGCTGTTCCGGGCACGCGCCCGGTCGGGGCTTGAAAATTCCCCCGTCCGGGGCGTAACTTTTGACCCCCCGGCGCTGTTCTAGTCAACAGGGGCCCGTAGCCCGATGGTCGTCGAAGCCGTCAAGCAGCGCGTGGACATCGTCGAGCTCATCGGCGAGTACGTCCCGCTGGAGCGGGCGGGGCGCAGCTACAAGGCGCGCTGCCCGTTCCACCAGGAGCGGACGCCCTCGTTCATCGTCTCGCCGGACCGGCAGACGTGGCACTGCTTCGGCGCCTGCGGCACCGGCGGTGATGTCTTCTCCTTCGTCATGCGGATGGAGAATCTGGACTTCGCCGGCGCGCTGCGGCTGCTGGCCCAGCGGGCGGGCGTGGCCCTGGAGGACCGCCGTGGGCGCGAGGCGCAGGAGGAGCGCTTCGAGCGGCTCCGGCAGGCCAACGAGGCCGCAGCGGCGTTCTACCACCACGTGCTCCTGAATGCGGCGGCCGCGGCGGAGGCACGGGCGTACCTGGAGCGGCGCGGGCTGGACGAGGAGACGGTCCGGGCCTTCCAGCTCGGGTACAGCCCCAACGAGTGGGAGGCCCTGCGGCGGCACCTCCTGGAGCGCGGCTTCAGCCGGGAAGAGCTGGTGCAGGCCGGGCTGCTCCAGGAGAGCGAGCGCGGTGGCTACGACCGGTTCCGGGGACGGCTCATGTTCCCCATCCGGGACGAACGTGGCCGGGTGGTGGGCTTCGGCGGCCGGACGCTGGGGGATGAGACGCCCAAGTACCTGAACACGGCGCAGTCGCCCCTGTTCGAGAAGGGCGGCCTGCTCTACGCGCTGGACCGGGCGCGGGACGCCATCCGCCGCGCGGACCAGGCCGTCATTGTGGAGGGGTACATGGACGCCCTGGCGGCGCACCAGCACGGGCACGCCAACGTGGTGGCGTCCATGGGGACAGCGCTGACGGAGCGCCAGGTAGCCCTCTTGAAGCGCTACACCAGGAACCTGGTGCTGGCGCTGGACGCCGACGCGGCGGGCAGCGAGGCGACGCTGCGGGGCATCCAGGTGGCGGCCGCCGCCCTGGACGAGACGGCCATCCCCGTGCCGGACTGGCGCGGGCTGGTACGCATGCAGGATACCCTAGCCTCAGACATCCGGGTGCTGCGGCTGCCGGAGGGGAAGGACCCGGACGAGGCCATCCGGAAGGACCCGGCGGGCTGGCCGGCCCTGGTGGCGGCCGCGAAGCCGGTGGTGGACTTCCTGTTTGAGGCGGTGGCGGAGCGTCTGGACCTCTCCCAGCCACGGGAGCGGTCCCGCGCCGTGGACGAGCTGCTGCCGGCGCTGGCCGCCATCGGCGACCCGGTGGTGCGGGCCCACTACCTCCAGCGGCTGGCCCGCCTGGCCCGCGTGGACGAGTCCGTGCTGGTGGAGCGGGCCCGGACGCTGGCCCGCGGCCGCCCCCGGGAGGGCCGGGCCGCGGGCCGGGGCGGGACCGCCCGGGAGGGCCGGGAGCCCGGCCGGGCGGGGGCCCGCAACAGGCATGAGGAGTACGCGTTAGCTCTATTGCTCCGCTATCCGGTGGAGCTCCGCAACGCGGGGCTGACCCTGCCGGACTGGGCCTTCACCCAGACGGAGCTCCGACGGATCTACGAAGCGTGGAGCCAGTCCCTCCACTCCGGGGACGCAGACCCGGAGGCGGTCCGGGGGCTGGTGCCGGAGGAACTGCACGAGAGTCTGGAGCGCATCCTGGCGCAACGGGTGCCGCCCTACACCGCCGAGCAGGCAGAGAAGGCGCTGACGGACTGTGTCCGGCGCATGCAGCAGCAGCGGCTGCGAGAGCTGGCGGAGGCGAAGGTGGCCACCTGGGCCGAGCTCCAGGAGCGGACGTCCACGGAGGAGTACCTCCAAGCGGCGCTGGACGCGCGCGAACGCGAGGGGACGTCCGGCGACTGGACGGCGGAGCCCGGCGACCTGGGCGGCGCTGCGCTGGATGCGGTCCGGACCGCCGCGCAGTTCTACCGATGGATGTATGAACAGCAACGGTCACGATCGGTACCGTAGGGGGTGGAGACGGAGCGCGGCGAACAACGCCTGGGAACGGTAGGTGCCTCGCGACGAGAGGTGGAACGGGTAATGCCAGAGCACAACAACTACGACAACACCGACGAGATCCTGAAGAAGGGCGCCGTCCGGCGGGAGCCGTACGACACGCCCTCCCCCGATAGCCTGGACGCGACGCCGTTCGAGGAGCAGGACCCGGCCCGCCAGCGCGGCCTGGACGAGCGGCTGGAGAGCGACCTCGGCACCACCTTCGGCATGGACGAGGCGACCCGGCCGGCCCAGCCACGGGCGGACGTGGACGACGATATCTGGGGCGACGCTGAGGTCGAGCCCAAGCTGGAGGAGGAAGAGGAGGCGGAGAAGGACCTGGAGGCGGACATCGCCATCGAGGACGAGGAGGGGATCGACGACCCGGTCCGCATGTACCTGCGCGAGATCGGCAAGGTGTACCTCCTCTCCGCCGACGACGAGAAGTTCCTGGCCCGGCAGATGGAGGAGGCCAAGCACCTGGAGCGCATTGAGCGGCGCTTCCAGGAGGCAACCGGTCGGCCGGCCGCGGCCCGGGAGGTGCTGGTGGAGCTGGTCCGGGAGCTGGCCGCCCTGAGGCCGGTGCTGGACGCCGTGCGGGAGCAGCGGAAGCTGGAGCCGCAGCCGCTGGTGCAGCTCATCCAGGACCCCGTCTTCCGCCAGGCGGTGGACGGGGAGATGGACCTGGAGCTGGCGGAGCACGTGGCCCGCAGGCTGGACGTGGAGCAGGCGGAGGCAGAGCAGCGGCTGGTGCGGCTCTCCATTGTCACGCACATCCTGGCCCAGGCGCCGGAGCTGGCCGGCGCAGCGGCGGCCGCCGCCGGCAGCGATGAGGCCCTGCTGGGCGGGCCGCCGGAGTCCCTGGCGGACGCCCTCACGGAGGTGGAGTCGCAGGCGGAGCGGCACTTCGCCGCGCTGAAGGAGGACGGCCGGAAGGCGGAGAAGCGCCTGACGGAGGCCAACCTGCGGCTGGTGGTCAGCGTGGCCAAGAAGTACATCGGCCGCGGCATGTCCCTGCTGGACCTGATCCAGGAGGGGAACATCGGCCTGATCCGGGCGGTGGAGAAGTTCGACTACCGCAAGGGGTACAAGTTCTCCACCTACGCCACCTGGTGGATCCGGCAGGCCATCACCCGGGCCATTGCGGACCAGGCGCGGACCATCCGCATCCCGGTGCACATGGTGGAGACCATCAACAAGCTGGTGCGGGTGAGCCGGCGGCTGGTGCAGGAGTACGGCCGGGAGCCCACCAGCGAGGAGATCGGCCGGGGGATGGAGATCGCGCCGGAGAAGGTGCGGGAGATCATCAAGGTCTCCCAGGAGCCGGTCTCCCTGGAGACGCCCATCGGCGAGGAGGAGGACTCCCACCTGGGCGACTTCCTGGAGGACCACGGCGCGCTGGCCCCGGCGGAGGCGGCCTCCCACCAGCTCCTGAAGGAGCAGGTGGAGGACGTGCTGGCCTCCCTGACGCCGCGGGAGCGGCGGGTGCTCCAGCTTCGCTTCGGGCTGGAGGACGGCCGCAGCCGCACGCTGGAGGAGGTGGGCCGGGAGTTCGGCGTGACGCGGGAGCGCATCCGCCAGATTGAGGCGAAGGCGCTGCGGAAGCTGCGCCACCCCTCCCGCAGCAAGAAGCTGAAGGACTACCTGGAGTAGGCCCACCGCTTGAGGATGTCCGGACGGGCCGGCGGCCGTAGGGGGTCGCCGGCCCGTTCGTGTATCCTGGTCATAGGAACCGCCGATGGACCGTTCCACTCAGGAGATCACGCCATGCAGCTCACCGTCGTCGGGCTGGGGCCGGGGGACCCCGGCCTGCTCACCTTGGAGGCCCACCAGGCCCTGCGGGCCGCGCCGGAGGTGCTGACCACCGCGCCGGAGCATCCCGCCCTGGCCGGGCTGCCCGTCCGAGCGCTGGAGCCGGGGCCGGGCGGCCTTGCGGAGGTCCTGCGGCTGGCACGGCGGCCGGAGGGCGCCGTGTACGCCGTGCCCGGGAGCCCGCTGGCGGGGCACCCGGAGGTTCGGGAGCTGCTGGACCGTGCCGCGGCGGAAGGACTCCCCGTCCGGCTGGCGGCCGGGCTGGCCCCCTGGGAGACGGCGCTGACGGCCCTGCGGCTGGACCCCCTGGCCGCCGGGCTCCAGGTGCTGCGCGCGCCGGACGCCCCGGCGGACGCCCAGCGGCCGGCCCTCATCCTGGGCGCGGAGGAGCCGGACGCCCCGGCGGCGCTGCGGGCGCGGCTCCTGGACCGCTACCCGGCGGACCACCGGGTCACGCTCCTCTCGGGCGGCGTCGCGCGGGCGCTGCCGCTCTCCGGGCTGGACCCGGCGGAGCCGCGCCACGGGGCGGCCCTCTACCTCCCGGCCCTCCCCCCCTACGACGACCTGCGGAGCTTCGCCGGGCTCACGGCCGTCATGGCCCGCCTGCGCTCGCCGGAGGGCTGCCCCTGGGACCGGCAGCAGACGCACCAGACGCTGAAGGCCAACCTGCTGGAGGAGACGTACGAGGTGCTCCAGGCCCTGGACGAGGACGACCCCAAGAAGCTGGCGGAGGAACTGGGCGACCTGCTCATCCAGGTGGTCTTCCACACCCAGATCGCCATCGAGCAGGGCGAATTCGGTTACGGGGACGTCATCGGCGCCATCACGGGCAAGCTGGTGCGGCGGCACCCCCACGTCTTCGGGGACGTGGCGGCGGCGACACCGGAGGAGGTGCTCTCCAACTGGGAGCGCATCAAGGCCCAGGAGCGGGCGGCCGCCGGTCGGGAGGAGGCAACGTCCATGCTGGCGGCCATCCCGCCGTCCATGCCGGCCCTGGCCTACAGCCAGATGATGCAGGACCGGGCCGCCCGCGTCGGCTTCGAGTGGCGGGAGCGGGGCGACGTGATGCGGAAGCTGGTGGAGGAGCTGGAGGAGCTGGCGCGGGCAGACTCCACGGAGGAGCGACGGCACGAGTTCGGCGATGTGCTCTTCGTGCTGACCAACGTGGCCCGGCGGCTGGGCGTGGACGCGGAGGACGCCCTGCGCCTGGCGGCCCGCCGGTTCTACCAACGGTTCTCCACCATGGAGGCCATCGCCCAAGAGCGGGGGACCGCGCTGGAGCAGCTCTCCCTGGTGGAGCAGGAGCGGCTGTGGGAGGAGGCCAAGCGGCGGCTGGGGTCCGGGCAGGACCGCCCCGCCGGAAGGCCGGACCCCGCCCCCGGAGGGAGCGATGGGTGAGGTCACCATCCGGCCCCCATGGAGGAGGCGGACCTGCGGGCGGCGCGCCGGGTGCAGGTGCGCGCCCTGCGCTGGCTGATGCCCCAGGTGGGGAAGGAGCCGGACGACGTCACGGACACCGACGAGCCATCGCCGGCCATGCGGCACCTCCTGCACACGGACCCGGACCTGTGCTGGGTGGCGGAGCGGGACGGCTCGGTGGTGGGGATGACCACGGGCTTCGTGCGTGAGGACCTGTGGTTCCTGGCCATGCTGTTCGTGGCGCCGGACCAGCACGGGCAGGACATCGGTCAGCGGCTCCTCCGGCGGAGCGCGGAGGGGGGACGCCGCCGCGGGGCGCGGGTGCGCGCGGTGGCGGCCTCGCCCTACCTGGCGGCACAGGCGCTGTACGTCCGCTGGGGCATGGCGCCCCGCTTCCCCCTGCTGTACCTCCAGGGCCGCACGGAGCGGTTGCCGGCGCTGCCGGAGCCCGTGGGGCGCGTCCTGACGCTGGACGGTTCCGGGGCGTGGGCGCGCCGGTTGGCGGACCTGGACCGGCTGGCCTTCGGCAGGAACCGGGAGGCGGACCACCGCCTCTGGCTGGCAGACCCGGCGCTCCGGTGCCGGGCCGTGGTGGACAGGGACGGCACGCCCCTGGGCTACGTCTCCGTGAC
The DNA here is from genome assembly GCA_036564075.1 of Dehalococcoidia bacterium. Classification (GTDB taxonomy): domain Bacteria; phylum Chloroflexota; class Dehalococcoidia; order DATCLE01; family DATCLE01; genus DATCLE01. The sequence continues at coordinate 2,050 of DATCLE010000265.1, read as the reverse complement.
GGAGGAACAGGTGGGGCCGGTGGCCGTCCGCAGCCCCCGCCTGGGCCCGCGACTCCTCCACCTGGCGGGCGCGCTGCTGGCGGAGGCGGGGCGGGAGACCGCTACCTGCATGGTCCCGGGCGCCAACCTGGCGGTGCTGCGGGCCCTCCTGGTCCGGGGCTTCCAGCTCCAGCGCGCCGGCTGGCGGTTCCTGGACCGGAACGCGGCGGGGGGCGCGGCGTGGAGCCGGTGGACCATCCCCACCGCACCGGACCGGTGGGGCGTCCTGCTGGTGGCGGCGGCGCCGGCGGAGGGGGTACGGCTGCTCCAGGTGAACGTGGCCTCAGCGGGCGAAGGCGGGAGCACCATCCCGGGCATCGGATCGCCGGCGCCGCCGGGCGGCTTCCAGGCCCGGTGAGGCGTGCTTGGCAGGACGGCACGGTATTTGGTACACTGCACCCGCCAGTTCACGTACACGTCAATGGGAAGCCGTCCCACGGATCAACGGACTGAAGGAGGTGCGACGATGGCGGTGCAGCGGGAGAGCGTGGTCACGCCGGAACGGTTCGCCCAGGGGCTGACGTGGGCCCAGTGGATGGAACAGATCGAGCGGAACCGGGACCGGTTCCAGCAGAACTACGACCGTACCGAGCTGACCGAGGAGCAGGCCGCCGCCTTCCGGGAGCTGGTGGCCAGGCCGGACGGGCCGGGCAAGGTGCTGGCCCTGGGCGAGGACTGGTGCCCGGACGTGTACCGCGGGCTGCCGGTGATGGCGCGCATCGCGGAGGCGGCGGGACTGGAGCTCCGCATCTTCTTCCGGGACCAGAACAAGGACATCATGAACGAGTTCCTGAACCAGGGGCAGTTCGAGTCCATCCCCACCTTCGTCTTCTACACCAAGGACCACCGGTACATTGCCCACTGGATCGAACGGCCGAAGATCGCCAACGAGCAGATGGGCGAGGTGCGCAAGCTCATGGAGGGGAAGTCCCGGGAGGAGGCGCGGGACGTGTACTTCCGGTGGCAGGACACCAGCCCCGTCTGGGCGGGCTGGCGCCAAGCGACGATCACGGAGATCCTGGAGCTACTGCGGGAGCACACGGGCTGAGGGCCCGCGGACAGCACGAAGCGGCGGCGGCGCGCCGGGTCATCGCGAACCCGGCCGACGCCGCCGCGCTACGTCCGGCAAACCCGCGGGCCGGGGCCCGGCCGGGCCCCGAGCCTACGGCTGTGCTACCAGCGGGACCCGGATACCGTCGACTGGCGGCTGCGGAAGCAGTCGGAGCAGTAGACGGGCTTGTCGCCGCGGGGCTGGAACGGGACGCGAGCCACGCCGCCGCAGGAGTCACACGTTGTGGTGTACATCTCGCGATCCTGCCGTCCGGCGCCGCCGCCGTTCCCCGCCCGCCGCGCGGCCCGGCAGTCCGGGCAGCGCTTCGGGTCGTTGGTGAACCCCTTGGCTGCGTGGAACTCCTGCTCGCCCGCGGTGAAGGTGAAGCTGTTGCCGCACTCCACACAGGTGAGCGTTCTGTCCTGGAACGTCACTCGATGACCTCCGTTGAACTGGGATTGGCTGGCAAGGACTTCGCCCATCGAGCGACAGATCCGGGACCGCGATGTCCACCTGTGCTGTCCTCTGGGAGACCGAAGACCAACCGGCGGTTAGCGTACCACATGTGGCCGCGTTCCGCCATCACGGTCCAGGGCCGAATACACGGCCCTGACGGCTCCAGACGGCGGGGAACGGCCGGGAGCACGCGCGAACCCGGCCGGACGGCTCAGGATAAGGCGGATTGACGGCATGGCAAGGCAGAGGGACGTGAGAGCCCCGGCAAAGCAGGGACCCCTGGACGCCCCGGCGCGGCAGCGGGCGCGGTCCGCGCTGCCCGCCTTCGCGCTCTGGCTGGCGGTCCTGGCCGCCGCGTGCGCCGGGGACGGGCGCGGCCCGACGGCCGGCCCGGCGCCTACGGCAACGCCCGCCGGGTCGCGCCCGGAGCCCGCGGCGTCGCTCTACCACGACCCCGTCCACGGCTTCCGCGTGCCGTATCCCGCGGACTGGCGGACGGTACCC
>DATCLE010000264.1:0-8912 GCA_036564075.1 Dehalococcoidia bacterium | reverse complement strand
CCCCTGCACCCCTCCCCCAAGCGTGGGGGAGGGGCCGGGGGTGGGGGCCACGTCTCGGCACCACGGCGCCGGAAGGGCGTAGCGTGCGGCGACTCTGCACGACGGGGGCTGACCCTGCCCCGCCCCCTGCCGTAGGGGCGGGTTGCAAACCCACCCCTGTCACATGCCTCTTGTGTCAGCCTGCGTCCTTCGCCAGAAGGGCGAAGGATCTGACCGGGCAGTGCCAGATGCTTCGGGCTCCTGCGGGACCCTCAGCATGACCATGCGCCCCATCCCCCGGTCCCGCTACCGCGGCCGCCGCAGGCCAGCGCGCCACCCGCCGGCAGCAGCGCCCCGATGGGCCGCCGGGGTGCGTCGCGTCCGTGCGCGCCCGGCGCACGGGGGGTGCGGACGGCCGACCCGGCAGGGGCGGGAAGGCGGCGTCCGGGGCGCTCCTAGAGCGACTCCGGGAACGTGGGCAGCAGCCACGCCGCCTCCGGCTCCCGCCACGGGCCGCGCACCATGTACGTCCCCACCGTCCCCACGCGCAACCCCCAGCCCAGGACGTCCGCCAGCAGGGTCTGGTGGCGGGCGGGCACCCGTGCCACCACCGTCCCCTCCGTCGCGTCCCGCAGCGCCGCCGCCATGAGGTCGCGGAGGGTGGCCTCGTCGCGGGCGACGGCGGGCCCCAGGTAGTGGGTGTCGCCGGTGCTGAGGCGGCAGAGGTAGCCGTCCGGAGCGGCGGGGTCCCCGGCCACGAAGGTGGTGCCGACGTGGGTGAGGAAGGAGAGGTCTCCGGCCCGCCGGATGCCGGTGGCCGCCTCGTCCAACCGGGCAACCGGCTCCAGCCCCGCACCGTCGACGGCCGTCACCGGTCCGGCGGCAGGCGGCACGTCCAGCCGGTGGCCGGAGACCACCGTGGCCAGGGCGTCCCGCACCTGGAAGCCCAGGCGCGTGTAGAGGGAGAAGGAGGAGCGGTTGAAGGCGGCCTGCACCAGCCGCACGGACGTCTTGGCGCCGGCCTCCCGGAGCAGGCGCTCCATGAGCCGCCGGCCCACGCCGGTGCCTTGGGCGGAGGGGTCCACCGCCACCGGCCCCACGCCCGCCGTGGCCCCGCGGGGGTGGAGGAAGGCGGCGCCCACCACGCGGCCGTCCGCCACCGCCACGAAGGGGCGCGACTCCGGGTAGCGCAGGTAGGCGCCGCAGAGGTTGCGGGCGGCGTGGACGGAGCGGAAGGCGGGGTCGTGGCCGTGGCGGAGCTCCACGGTGAGGAAGGCGGCGAAGGTCACGGCCGCCACCTCGTCCAGGTCCTCCGGTCGCATGGGCCGGACGCGGACGTCCACGGGCATCCCTCCTCCCGCCGGGACGGAGGGCGGCGCTACTCCTTCTGCGCCTGCTCCACCACCTTCTGGGCCAGGTGGGCCGGCACCTCCTCGTAGTGGCTGAACTCCATGCTGAAGGTGCCCTTGCCCTGCGTGAGCGACCGCAAGTTGGCGCCGTAGTGCTGGACCTCCGCCAGCGGGACCAGCGCCTCAATGACGCTGAACCGGCCGTCCGGGTTCATCCCCTGCACGCGGGCGCGCTTAGCGTTCAGGTCACTCATGATATCGCCGGTGAAGGCGTCCGGGACGCGGACGGTGAGGTGCATGATGGGCTCTAGCAGCACGGGCCGGGCCTGCTGCACCCCGGCCTTCAGGGCCTGGGCCGCCGCCAGCTTGAAGGCCATCTCGGAGGAGTCCACCGGGTGGTCCTTGCCGTCGTAGAGGACGGCCTTCACGTCCACCAGCGGGATGTGGCCCATGACGCCGTCCTGCATGGCCTCCTGGACGCCCTTCTCCACGGCGGGGATGTACTGCTTGGGCACCACGCCGCCCACGATGCGGTCCTCGAACTCGAAGCCTTTGCCACGCTCCAGCGGCAGAATCTCCAGGGCCACGCGGGCGTACTGGCCGTGGCCGCCGGTCTGCTTCTTGTGGGTGTACTCCGCCTTGGTGGGCACCGTGATGGTGGCCTTGTAGGGGACCCGGGGCAGCGTGGCCACCACGTCCACGCCGAACTTCCGCTTCATCTTCTCCAGCGCCACGTCCACGTGGGACTCGCCCAGGCCGGAGAGGATGGTCTCGCCGGTGTCGGGGTCGCGGTGGACGCGCAGGGCGGGGTCCTCCTCCTGGATGCGGGCCAGGGCGGTGCTCATCTTGTCCAGGTCCGCCTTGGTCTTGGGCGAGACGGCGGCGCTGTAGGCCGGGGCGGGGAGCTGGATCCAGGAGAGCTGGAGGGGGTGGTCCCGCGCCGTCAGCGTGTCACCGGTGTGGGTGTCGGAGAGCTTGGCCACGGCGGCGATGTCACCGGCCACCACCTCGGCGGCGTTCTCCTGGTTCTTGCCGCGCATGATGAAGAGCTGGCCCAGGCGCTCGGCGTGGCCGCGGGCGGCGTTCCACACCTCCGCATTGCTGTGGAGGGTGCCGGAGACCACGCGGAAGTACGTGAGCTTGCCCACGTAGGGGTCCGCCAGCGTCTTGAAGACCAGGGCCGCCAGGGGGCCCTTGGGGTCCGCCGGGACCTCCTCCTCCGCCTGGCTGGCGCCGTTGCGGGCCCGCTCCGGCGGCACCTCCGCCGGGGACGGCACGTAGTCCACCAGGGCGTCCAGCAGCGGCAGGACGCCGGCCAGCGTGGCGGCGGAGCCCGCCAGGATGGGCGCCACGCTCCCGGAACGGACGGCCGTTCGGAGGGCACGGCGGACCTCCTCCTCGGAGAGCTCCTCGCCTTCCAGGTACTTGTTCAGCACCTCGTCGTCGCTCTCGGCCACGGCCTCAATGAGCTTCTCCCGCCAGCCGGCGGCCTCCGCGGCCACGTTCTCCGGCGGGTCCGCGGCCTGGGCCTTCTCGCCCAGGTACGCCTTCATGGTCACCAGGTCCACCACGCCCTTGAAGTCGTGCTCGCGGCCGATGGGCACCTGGAGCGGCGTGCAGCGGGCGCCGAAGGCGGCCTGGATGTCCGCCACCGCCTGGGCGAAGTCCGCGTTCTCCCGGTCCATGCGGGTGACGAAGAAGAGGCGCGGGAGCCCGCGCTCCTCCGTGAACTGCCAGGCGTAGTCCGTGCCGGTCTCCACGGCGGAGGTGGCGTCCACCAGGATGACGGTGGCGTCCGCGGCGCGGATGCCGGCCTTCATCTCCGCCAGGAAGTCGGCGTAGCCGGGCGTGTCGATGACGTTGACCTTGGTGTCCTTCCACTCGCAGGGGAGCAGGGAGAGGTTGATGCTGATCTTGCGCTTGACCTCGTCCGGGTCGAAGTCGGACGTGCTGGTGCCGTCGTCCACGCGGCCCAGGCGGGAGACGGCACCGGTGAGGTACAGCATCGCCTCGCCCAGGGAGGTCTTGCCCACGCCGCCGTGCGAGGCCAGCGCCACGTTGCGGATGCGCTCCGTGGGGTAGGACTTCATCGGTCTCTCCTCCTGATCACGCCTGCGCGGCGATTGTACCTTCGGGCACGGGAGGCTGACAAGGCGACCGCGCCGCGCCCGGTTATCAACATAACACGAAGGCGGACGGCCCTCCACGCCGCCCGGAGCGCGGAGGGGAGGGCTCCTTGACACAACCGGAACAAGGGCCGAACATGAGGCCGCCGGCGGACGCTGTCGACCGGCGGGAGGGGATATGGTGCTGGAGCGGTTCCGGCTGGACGGGAAGGCGGTCATCGTCACCGGCGGCGGCCGGGGGCTGGGCCGTCGCATGGCCGTGGCGCTGGCGGAGGCGGGCGCGGACGTGGCCGTGGCGGCCCGGACGGTGCCGGAGCTGGAGGAGACGGCGGCCGCGGTGCGGGCGGCGGGCCGCCGCTGCCTGGTGGTGCCCACGGACGTGCGAGACTCCCGCCAGGTGGACGCGCTGGTGGAGCGGACCGTGGCGGAGTTCGGGCGGCTGGACGTCTTCGTGGCCAACGCCGGGGCGCTGGGTGCCGCAGGCTCCAAGGCGCCGGTGGACGTCACCGATGAGGAGTGGGCCGATAGCCTGGCCACCAACCTGGGCAACGCCTTCTACTCGGCGCGGGCGGCGCTGCGGGTCATGCTGCCGCAGGGCAGCGGCGTCATCATCACCGTGGCCTCCGGCACGGCGTTGCGGGGCTTCGCTCAAGGCTTCGTCTACGGCGCGGCCAAGGCGGGCATCATCGCCCTGACCAAGTCCCTGGCGGTCATGTACGCCCGGCAGGGGATCCGGGCCAACTGCATTGTGCCGGGCTTCGTGGCCCAGATGGACGAGCCGGGCCCCATGGAGCAGGAGTTCCTGCTCTCCCGGGGCCGGTACATCCCGGTGGGCCGCGTGGGCCGGGCGGCGGAGCTGGGGCCGCTGGCGGTCTTCCTGGCCTCGGACGCGTCCAGCTACGTGACGGGCGAGACCTTCGTCATCGACGGTGGGGGGCTGGCGGACGGCGTGGCGCCGGTCGGCTACGCGCCGGCCTGGGAGCCGGGGAGGCAGGCGTGACGGCGTTCGAGCTGGCGGGGAAACGGGCGCTGGTGGTGGGCGCGGAGGGCCAGGCCGGGCGGGCCATCGGCCTGGCGCTGGCGGAGGCGGGCGCGGACGTGGCGCTGGTGGCGGCCACGGCGGACCCGGCGGCGGCCTTCGCGCTGCGGCGGCTGGGCGGGCAGGTGGAGGCGCTGGGGCGCCGGTCCCTCACCCAGGCGACGGACGTGACCTCCTCCCAGGGCGCGCAGGTGATGGTGCGGCAGGTGGCCAAGGAGCTGGGCGGGCTGGACGTGCTGGTGAACGCGGCGGGGCTCTACCTGGGCAAGCCGTTCGAGAAGGTGAGCGACGCCGAGTGGGCCCGCGTGCTGGGCCTGAACCTGAACGCGACGTTCTTCACCTGCCGGGCGGCGGTGCGGGAGATGCTGCGGGGGGAGGGCGGCCGCATCGTCAACGTGGTCTCCCTGCTGGCGCTGCGGGGCCTCTCCCACAGCGCGGCCTACTGCGCGGCCCAGGCGGCGGTGGTGAACCTGAGCCGCGCGCTGGCGCTGGAGTACGCCGGGCGCGGCATCCGCGTCAACTGCATCGTCCACGGGTGGCTGGAGGGCATGCCCGGCGCCGGCGAGGCGGCGGCGGAGAACCCGCTGGTCCGCTTCATCCCCATGCGGCGGCTGGGCCGGGCGGCGGAGCTGGGGCCGCTGGCGGTCTACCTGGCCTCCGACGCGGCGGACTACCTGACGGGGCAGACGTACGCCGTGGACGGCGGCGTGCTCCAGCACCTCTGACGCCGGGGGCGGCGGTGGCAGGCGGGGGCGAGGCACGGCAAGGGGACGGCTCCAGCCTGGCGCGCCGTATCTGGCGCCTCCCGTTCCGCGGCAAGCTGCGGCTGGCGGGCGCGCTCCTGCGGGACCCGCGCGTGCCCCGGACGGCCAAGGCGGCGGTGCCGCTCACGGTCCTCTACCTGGCCGTGCCGGTGGACCTGGTGCCGGACTTCATCCCCGTGCTGGGCCAGCTTGACGATGTGCTGGTGGCCGCGGGGGCGCTCTGGCTGCTGCGGCGGCTGGCCTCGCCGGAGCTGATGGAGGAGCACGTGGCGCGGCTGGAGCAACAGACCGCCGCTCACGGCGGTTATACTGGGTGATCGGATCGTTCGGATTCCCGGGGAGGGTGAGCGTGGACGTGAACGCGGAGGAACACACGGAGCAGGTCCGGGCGCAGTTCGGCCGGGCGGCGCGGGCGTACGTGGAGAGCCCGGGCCACGCGGCCGGTCCGGACCTGGAGCGGCTGGTGCGGATCTGTGAGGCGGGGCCCGCCACCCGGGCCCTGGACGTGGCCACCGGCGGCGGCCACACGGCGCTGGCGGTTTCGCCGCTGGCGGGGCGCGTGACGGCGGTGGACGTCACGCCCGCCATGCTGGAGGCGGCCAAGGAACACGCCCGCAGCCGGGGCGCCGCCAACGTGGACTTCCACCTGGCGGAGGCGGAGCATCTCCCCTTCGGCAACGAGGCGTTCGACCTGGTGACCTGTCGCATCGCGCCGCACCACTTCCACGATGTCCACGCCTTCCTGGGCGAGGTGGCGCGGGTGCTCCGGCCGGGCGGCGTCTTCGTGCTGGTGGACAGCGCGGCCATGCCCCAGCCGGACCTGGACGTGTTCATCAACCGGGTGGAGTGGCTGCGCGACCCCACCCACGTCCGCTCTTACAGCGAGCTGGAGTGGCGGGCCTGGATCCGCCGCGCCGGCCTGTGGGTGGAGTACGGCGAGTGGTTCCAGAAGCGGCACGACTTCGCGGACTGGACGGCACGCTCCCAGACGCCGCCGGAGGTGATGCCGGACCTGGTGAGCACGTTCCTGCGGGCGCCGGACCACGTGCGCAGCCACTTCAACGTGGAGACGCGGGACGGCGACGTGGTGAGCTTCACCCATGACCAGTTGCTGCTGAAGGCGCGGAAGCCTTCCGCCTGAGGCGGTCCGCGGCGCCGCGAGGGGGAGATGGGATGATCCTGGACCGGTTTCGTCTGGACGGCCGGGTTGCGGTGGTGACCGGCGCGGGACGGGGGCTGGGCCGCGCCATGGCCCTGGCGCTGGCCGCGGCCGGCGCCGACGTGGTGGCCGCCGCCCGCACGGCGTCGCAGCTAGAGGAGACGGCGGCGGCCGTCCAGGCGCTGGGCCGCCGCTGCCTGACGGTCCCCACGGACGTGACCCGGCCGGACCAGGTGGACCGGCTGGTGCGGACGGCCCTGGCGGAGCTGGGCCGGATCGACGTGCTGGTGAACAACGCGGGCGGCGGCACCGCCGGCATGGGCAAGCCCATCCAGGAGATCACCGACGAGGAGTGGCGCCTGGGGATCGATACGAACCTGAGCAGCGTCTTCTACTGCTGCCGGGCGGTGGTGCCGCACATGCAGGAGCGTCGCCGGGGCAAGATCATCAACGTGGCGTCCGGCTACGGGCTGCGGGGCGGCCGCCACAACTACATGTACGCCGCCGCCAAGGCCGCCGTGGTGAACATCACCCGCTCCCTGGCCCTCACCCTGGCCGGGGACAACATTCAGGTCACGTGCATTGCCCCCGGCTTCTTCCCGCACTCGGAGCAGGCGGGGCAGCGCATCCGCGGCGGGGCGTACATCCCCGTGGGCCGGCCGGGGCGGGACGAGGAGATCGGCCCGCTGGCGGTCTACCTGGCGTCGGACGCCTCGGACCACCTGACGGGGGAGACCATCGTGCTGGACGGGGGCGGGCTGGCGGGCGGCGTGACGCCCACCGGCTGGGCGCCCCGCGTGGCGCTGGAGGGGTGAGGCCGTGGCGACGGGGCTGGACCTGACGGGCCGGGTGGCGCTGGTGGTGGGCGCGGGGAACGCCGTGGGCCGCGCCGTGGCGGTGGCGCTGGCGGAGGCGGGTGCGGACGTAGCCGCCGCTACGGTGACGCCCACCACGGAGCAGGAGTTTGCCGCCAACTCCGTGGCCAACGAGGTCTGGGCCGTGGGGCGCCGCAACCTGGCCCTCCCCCTGGACGTAACGGACCCGGAGTCCGTGCGGGCGGGAGTGGAGCGCGTGGCGGCGGAGCTGGGCCGCCTGGACATCTTGGTGAACAACGTGGACCTGCCGTACTACCAGCCGTTCACGGAGATCCCGCGGGAGGCGCTCTCCCGCGTGCTGGCGGTGAACCTGGAAGGGGTCTTCTTGGTGACCCAGGAAGCGGGCCGCCGCATGCTGGAGGCAGGCTGGGGCCGCGTCATCAACCTGGTGCCGCTGGCGGGGGAACGCGGGGTGGTCCACGGCACGGCGTACGGCGCGGCCAAGGCCGGCGTGCTGAACCTCACGCGGTCGCTGGCGCTGGAGTGGGCGCGCAGGGGCGTGACGGTGAACGCCGTAGGCCTGGGCTGGACGACGGGGCTGCCCGGCCCCACGGACCACCCGGACCGCCGCGCGGAATTGGAGCGCTACCTGCCCGCCCGGCGGCTGGCGGAGCCGGGGGACTTTGCGGGCGCGGTGGTCTACCTGGCCTCGGAGGCGGCGGCGTTCATGACAGGCCAGGTGCTGAACGTGGAGGGGGGAGCCCTTTCCCACGTCTGACCCCAGCGGCACCTGCTGGAGAGGGGGAGCACTGTGACCGTTCTCAACGAGGCCCGGCGTCTGGTGGACGCCGCCCTGGCGCGGGCGCGCGTCCGGGACGGGCGGCCGGGCGACGCCACCGCGCTGCTGGCGCTCTTCTCCGAGGCGTTCGACGAGCGGGCGGCCGGTGCCGGGCTCACGCCGCGGGCCGCCGGGGAGGTGCGGCTGCTGCTGGGCGCCGCCCGGCTGCTGGGAAGCGCCGCGCCGCTGACGGCGGCGGTGGCGGAGCTGGACGGGGAGGTGGTGGCCGCCGCCTGCGCCAGCCGTCGGGGGCCGGCGGCCGCCCGGGTGGAGGGCATCGCCACCACCGGCGAGTGGTGCGGCGAAGGGCTGGGCACCCGCGTCTACGAACACCTCTTCCGGCGGCTCCGGTCTCAGGGTGTGCGCCGCCTCTACGCGGACATCGAGCCGTGGAACGCCGGCGCGCTGCGCTTCCACCGGCGGCTGGGGTTCGACCCCGCGCCGGGCTTCGAGGAGCGGCCGCTGGTCCGGCGCGTGTACCGCTGGGTGCGGGAGTACCGCGGCCACCTGGGGCCCTGGACGCCCCTGAACATGGCACGACCGCTGGCGCCGGAAGACGCCCCGGCGCTGGCGGCGCTCTTCGCACAGCGGTACGGGCAGGGCTTCGTGGAGGCGGAGGGGCTGGACGCCCAAGCCCTGGCGGGGCCGGCCGCCGGCGCGGCCCGCCTGCTGGACCGCCTGGGCCGGGGGACGGGGCTGGCACTGGCCGCCGGGGACGCGGACGGCGCCGTCACCGGCGGCGCGGTGGCGGCCTACGCGCCGGGCGCCTCCCGACTGGCGGGGCTGGTGGTGCGGGACGGCGACGAGGGGGTGGCCATGGCGCTCCTCCACACCCTGCTCTAC
>DATCLE010000263.1:0-3595 GCA_036564075.1 Dehalococcoidia bacterium | reverse complement strand
GCGGCGTCCTGCTGGCGGCACGGGCCGCGGCCGTGGACGTGCTGCGACGGCTGGCTGCCGACTCCCACGGACGGCTGAGCGGCGGCCGCGAGCGGCTGGACCTGGCCTACGAGCCGCGCCTCTCGCCCGAGGGCGCCGCCGAACCGCCGCCCGCGGATCCCAGCGCCGCGGCGGAGGCCCTGGCGGAGGCGCTGCGGCGGGCCCGCCGGCGGGAGATCCGGGCCGGCATGTCGCTAGTGGGACCGCACCGGGACGACGTGCGCTTCCTGCTGGACGGCCACGAGGCGGGCCCCTACGCCTCCCGCGGCCAGAAGCGCACGGCGGCGCTCTCCCTGCGGCTGGCGGAGGCGGGCTACCTGGAGCTGCGCCTGGGGGAGGCGCCGGTGCTGCTCCTGGACGACGTGCTGTCCGAGCTGGACGCCCCGCGCGCGCATGCGGTGCTGGGGGTCACGGAACGTGCCGATCAGGCGATGATCACGACGACGGACCTGGACGGGTTCGACCGGGAATTCCTCTCCCGGGCGACGCTGCTACGGGTGGAGGCCGGCACGGTGACGGCGGCGGCCCCGCCCGGCACGGGAGGAGGGGACGGAGCAGCATGAAGCGCACGCTGAGACTGCTGGGCACGCTGGCGGGGCTGCTGGTGTCCTGCGGCGGGACGGTAGCGGCCCTGACGGGCCTGGACGTCATGCCGGAGGCCGGCCCGGATGCAGAGGTGGCCGGTGGCGCGGCGGCGGCGCTGGCCGGCACGGCGGCCGCCGCCGGCGGCTGGGTGCTGCTGGGCTGGGCCGCGCCCCGGACGGCGCGGGTGCTGGGCGCCGTTGCGGCGCTGTTCGTGCTGGTGACCGCCCCCGGCTTCGCCGTGGAGGGCATCGCCGCCGCGGTCCAGAACGAACTCCCCGGCGACCGCTGGGACGGCTCTGCCCTGGCGGCCGTCTCCGCCGCCGTCTTCGCCGCCGGGTGGGTGCTCCTGGGGTGGGCCTGGCCGGCGGGGGCGCGGTTCTTCGCCGGGCTGACGGGCCTCCTCCTGCTCCTTGCAGGTTACGGGCTGGGCCTGGCGGCCGTCATCCTACCCTTCTCGGAGGACCCGGACCTCTCCCCGGGGCTGGCGGCGCTGGCGGCGGGCCTGGGCGCCCTGCTCTGTGTCGGTGTCGGGGGCGTGCTCTCCTGGCTGGGCATCCGCTGGGCGCGGGGACCGGCGGCCCGCCGCCGCTGGGCCAACGCGGCCAAGGTGGGTGCCATGCTGGTGGGCACCCAGCTCTTCTTCGCCGGGCTGAGCACCCTCCTCCCGGCCGTCGTGGCTATGGTGGCGCCGGCGGAGCGCAGCGACGACTACGTCCTCAGCAGCACGGCCGTCACGGCGCTGGCGGTCCTCTACCTGTACCTGGGGACCGTCCTCACCTACCACGCCGTCACGGCGCTCATGGGCGTCCCGTCCCGCCCGTTCCGGCCCTCCCGCTGGCTGTGGGCGGGGCTTGCGCTCCCCGTGGCGCTGCTGGGCGGGCAGGCCGCCCTGGCCACCCGAGAGGGCGGCCTGGTGGTGCTGCCCGCCGCCTACAGCGTGGCCTTCCTGCTGCCGGGGCTGCTGGTCCTCCTCCTCTTCGGGCGGGTGTTGTACCGCAACAGCGGCGGCTCGCCGGGGCTGCCCTGCTGGCGGGACATCTTCGTCATGCTGGGCTGGGGCGCCCTGGGCGCCACCTCCCTGGCGCTGCTCCTCAACTCCCTGAACGACCTCTGGGTCAGCGTGCTGGTGCTGGCCGCCACCGGCAACCTGGACGGCATCCAGACCAGCCAGGACTTCTGGGACCGGCTGGCCGTCCTGCCGGACCTGCTGGAGCCGTGGGCGTTCTTCGCGGGCGTCTTCCTCTTCGTCGCCGTGCTGGTGCCGCTCACGGAGGAGGCGGCCAAGGCGCTGGGCGTGGCCTTCCGCATCCGTGCGCTCCCCTCGCCGGGCGCCGCCTTCATGTCGGGCGTCGCCTCGGGCGTGGGCTTCGGCACCGTGGAGGCGTTCCTCTACGGCCTGGGCGGCCTGGTCTTCGGGGACCCGGTCCTCTGGGCCGTGCTCATGCTGGCGCGGGCCGGGGGCAGCACCATGCACGCCCTGGCCGTGGGCACCACCGCCCTGGGGCTCTACCAGGCCGCCCACCTGGGACGGCCCGCGCGACTGGTACGCAACTACCTGCTGGCGGCCGGCCTCCACGCCCTCTGGAACGGCGGCCTGGTGGGGTTGGGCTTCGCCCTCTTCGGCGAGAGCCTGGGCACGGAGAGCCGCGCCGGCGCGGCCGTCAGCTTCACCTACGTGGGGGTGCTCTCCGTCCTCTCCTTCTGCGGGCTGCTCATCGTCACCCGCCGCGTGGGGCGGGCCCTGCGGCCCGCCGCCCCCGCGCCGCCTCCCCTCAGCCGGCCGTTGCCGGGGACCGGGGGATGACGGGCGACTCCAGCCCCTGCGGCACCACCACCGTCAGCGCCTGCGGCGCCACCGTGAAGCGGACCGGCGTATCGCCGGCGTCCTCCCCGTCCACCTGCACCGGCAGCGGAACTGCCGCCTCCACGGCCACCTCCCGCGCCTGCCGGTAGAGGACCCCGGGCGCGCCGTAGTGGCGGCGGGCCAGCGTGCGCAGGGCGTTGGCGGCAGCGCGCCCCCGGCTCTTGCCCGTGTAGGCGCAGACATCCAGCAGGCCGTCGCTGGCCACGGCCTGGCTGGTCACCTCGGTCACCCCGCCGTAGTTGCGGATGTTCCCCACCACCAGCATAGCCAGGGGGAGGACCAGGTCCTGGCCATCCAGCGTCAGCCGCGCCGGCACCGGCCGGAACCGCACCGCCTCCCGCAGGCCCGTGAGCACGTACGCGGCGGCGCCCAGCCGGCGCTTGAGGGGGCCGGGCACCAGCCGGTTCACGTGCCCATCGAACCCCGCGCCCGCGAAGAGGAGGAAGTAGCGCCCGTCCATGCGACCCAGGTCCACGCGGCGCCGGTCGCCCTCGTGCAGCACGTGGGCGGCGGCGACGGGCGCCCGGGGCAGACGCGCCTCCTTGGCCCACACGTTGGCCGTGCCCGCCGGGATGACCGCCAGCGCCGTCCGGCTGCCGGCCAGCCCGTTCACCACGCTGTGGACGGTGCCGTCGCCGCCCACCGCCACCACGGCGTCCAGCCCGTCCCGGGCCGCCGCGGCCGCCAGTTCCGTGGCGTGGGCGGCGGAGACCGTCTCCACCACGGTCACCCGCCAGCCGTGGAGCCGGAGCCAGGCGGGCGCTCCGGCCAGGCGGTCCGGGGGCGGCAGGTTGCGCGCCGCCGGGTTGACGATGAAGAGGGCGGAACGGGACATGGCGGCCTCCGCGCCGGTGCTGCGGGCATGGTATGACGCGGGGCGGGTGCGGGCAAGGGCGGCCCGCTTCCTCGTACCGGCGGGCGGCGGTATCATCGGTGGCAGCGAGACCTGGAGTGCGGGAGGGTCGTGCCGTTGCTGGGGATCAAGCGCGTGGACCACGTGAGCATGGCGGTCTGGAGCATTGAGCAGCAGCTTCCGCTGTTCACGGAGCTGTTCGGGCTGGAGGTGGAGCACCGGTTCGAGAGCCCGGAGGAGGGGTTCAAGGGAGT
>DATCLE010000262.1:0-7680 GCA_036564075.1 Dehalococcoidia bacterium | reverse complement strand
GACCCCCGCGTCCACTACGAGGTGTGGATCCAGCGGAAGACCGGCCGCATTGAGGTGGGGTTGCACTTCGAAGGGGAACGCGACATAAGCTATGGCTGGGCGGCGCTCCTGGCGCCCCACGTCCACGAGGTGCGCGCCGCCGTGGGCCCGGACGCGGAGCTGGAGGAGTGGACGCCCTCCTGGGCCCGCCTCCACCTCCTGGTGCCGTTCCAGGTGCTGGATGCGGCGCTGGCCCAGCGGGTGACGGAGCGGCTGGCGGCGCTGGTGGCGTGGGCGCAGCCGTTCCTCCAGGAGCACGGCGTGGGCGTGACGGCCGTTCCCGCCGCGGCGGGGCAGCACCGGCCGCAGGCCCGGCGCCGGGGCCGGCGGCACCGCGCCCGCCGGTGAGGCGGGCCGTCGCTCAGGGCAGCCCCTGCAGGAACTCGATGAGGGCGGCGTTGACCTCCGCCGGGCGCTCCTGCTGGGTCCAGTGGCCGCAGCCCGGCAGGATCACCGTCCGCAGGTTCGGGACGCGGCGCTGCATGGCCTCCGTGCGGGTGAAGGCCAGCACCCCGTCCCGTTCCCCTGCGAGGAACAGCGCCGGCTGCTGCACCACCGCGTCCGCCATCTCCGGGATCTCCTCCCAGTCCCGGTCCATGTTACGGTAGCGGTTCAGGCCGCCCCGGAAGCCCGTGCGCTGGAACTCCCGCACGTAGTACGCCAGGTCCTCCTCCGTGAGCCACGCGGGCAGTCGCTCCGGTTCCGGCAGGCCGTCCAGCAGCCGGGCCGTCTTGGGCTTCTCCGGGGCCGTCGCGCCCGTGGGCGCCTCGCCGGACCAGGCGTAGAGCACCGTGCGCATGGTGCGGCGCACGTCCGCCTCCAGTTCCGCCTCCGCCTTCCCCGGCTCCTGGAAGTAGAGGATGTAGAAGAACCGGTCGCCGAAGATCTGCTTGAACGCCTGGGTGGGCGGCACCGGCCCCCGGCCCGTGAGCGGCACGCTCAGCGCCGCCACGGCCCGGAAGCGCTCCGGGTAGAGCACGGCGCAGTGCCAGGCGATGGGCGCGCCCCAGTCGTGGCCGACCACCACGGCCGTCTCCTCGCCCAAGGCGTCCAGCAGGCCCACCATGTCCGCGGTGATGGTGCGCATGCTGTACGCCTCCACCGGCTCCGGCGCGTCGGTGCCGCCGTAGCCGCGCACGTCCGGCGCCAGGGCGCGGTAGCCCGCGGCGGCCAGCGCCGGGAGCTGGTGGCGCCAGGAGTACCAGAGCTCCGGGAAGCCGTGGATCAGCAAGACCGGCGGGCCCGCTCCCGCCTCCGCCACGTGCATCCGGATGCCGTTGGCCTGGATGGTCCGGTGCCTGATCTCCGTCACAACCTGCCTCCTTCACGCTACCGGCGGGGTTCCCAGGAGAAGGTCCGCAGCGCCACCACGGCGCCGGCCACGCCCCAGACCGCCATCACCAGCAGGTGGGCGGGTTCGAAGCCGCTGCCCGTCTGGAACGGGTTGAAGGCGGTTTGCAGCGCCTCTGAGAAGTGCTTCACCGGGAAGAGGTCGCCCAGGAGGTCCAGCCAGGCCGGCGGGTCCTGGAGCGGGATGAAGATGTCCGAGATGAACAGGAGCGGCAGGATGGAGGCGTTCACCACGGCGGGCGCCGCGTCGGCGTTGGGGATGAGGCCGGACAGCGCCAGGCCCAGCGTGGAGAAGACGGCGGCCCCCGTGGCCACGCTGGCCGCGAACGCCGGCAGGGTGTCGACCGGCACGTCCACGTCGTAGAAGACGGCGCCGAAGACGACCACGATGCCCACCAGCAGGATGCCCACCAGGGTGAGGTGGAGCACCCGTCCCGCCAGGAACGCCCACGCCGGGAGGGGCGTCCCGCGCACCCGCTTGAGCTGCCCTTCGTCCCGGGCGAAGACGATGGTCTGGGCCAGCCCCGTGTAGCAGGCGTTGATGATGGAGAGGGCGGCGATGGACGGCACGTAGAAGGTGGAGGTGCTCACCTCGCCGCCCTCCACGCTGATGGTGTCGTTGCCGAACAGGAGGTTGAGGATGACCAGGAAGAGCAGCGGGAAGACGAAGGCGAAGAAGGCCGCCGGCGGGTTCCGCCAGAACGCTCGGTTCTCGTAGCGGACCTGTCGTAGCGCCAGCACCACGTCCTTCATGGCGTGCCCTCCTCATCCTCGCGCCCGCGGGTCAGTTCCAGGTACACGTCCTCCAGGCTCGGCCGCGTCACCGTCAGCCCCTCCAGTTCCAGGCCCCGCTCCGTGGCCCGGCGGGTCAGCTCGTACAGCGTCCGCGTGGGCTCCATGGTGGCCAGGGAGGCGTAACCGTCCTGGACCGTCGCGGCCCCCGCGGTGGGCAGCCCCTGGACCAGGTCCGGGGCGTCCGGCGGCAGCCGGAAGCGGATGGTGGTGGGCGTCTCCCGGCCCATGAGCGCGGCGGGCGTGCCCTCGGCGATGATGGAGCCGCGGACCAGGATGGCCACGCGGTCCGCCAGCTCCTGGGCCTCGTCCAGGTAGTGGGTGGTGAGCAGCACCGTCTTCCCCAGGGCCCGGAGGTTCTTCACCATGTCCCAGGCGTTGCGCCGGGCCGCCGGGTCGAAGCCGGTGGTGGGCTCGTCCAGGAACAGGAGGTCCGGGTTCCCCGCCAGGCCGATGGCCACGTCCAGGCGCCGCTGCTGCCCGCCGGAGAGCCGCCGGACCGGCTGCTTCCGCTGCTCCGCCAGCCCCACGGCGGCCAGCACCTCATCCAGGGGGAGCGGGTTCGGGTAGTAGCCGCGGTAGAGGGAGAC
This sequence comes from Dehalococcoidia bacterium, assembly GCA_036564075.1. Lineage (GTDB taxonomy): Bacteria > Chloroflexota > Dehalococcoidia > DATCLE01 > DATCLE01 > DATCLE01. Next base: position 4,909 of record DATCLE010000262.1, on the reverse strand, counting down.
GGCCTCCTCCACGGTGAGGTACCGCTCCACGCTGGGTGTCTGGAGGACGATGCCGATGCGCGCCTTGAAGGCCCGCTCGTTGCGCTCCGGGTCGTGGCCCAGCACGCGCACCTCGCCGGCGTCCCGGCGGCGGTAGCCCTCCAGGATCTCAATGGTGGTGGTCTTGCCGGCGCCGTTCGGCCCCAACAGGGCGAACACCTCGCCCTGCTCCACCTGGAGGTCGATGCCGTCCACGGCCACGACCCCGCCGTAGGCCTTGCGGAGGCCGCGCACGGTGATGGCTGGCTGCTGCGTCATGATGGTCCTGGCGTTCGCTCCTCCTTGTGGCAAGGGTGTGCGGGCCGCAGCGGCGGCTACGCCACCGGACCCGCGATCATGCGCGCCATGGCCTGGCTGAAGGCGATCCACTGCGCCGGCTCCACGTACTCCCCGCCGGCGATGCGGCACGTCAGCTCGTACAGCGGCTCCGCCACCTCGTTCCGGTGGCGCTCGTACGCCGCCAGGGCCTCCCCCAGCGGGCGGCGGCCGGAGAGCCCTTCGTCCGCCGCCGCCGCGAGCAGTTCGGCGTCGCGGAAGGCGTCGGTGATGCCCAGGCCGGTGACGAAGTCCCGGTGGTACCCCGCGTCCCCCACCAGGGCCCAGCCTGGGCCGTAGGGCCGCCGGAAGTAGTTGGGCTGGTCCGCCGTGCCCAGGAACCGCTCCTCCCGGCGGCCCGCCCGGACGCGCCGGGCCAGGTCCGGCGCCACCTCCAGGATCCGGAAGTAGTTGCCCTGGATGTCCTGCCGGAACCGGTGGAAGGACTCGATGCTGCCGCCCACGGCCACGCAGGTCAGCCCATCGTTGGTGGGGAAGGCCAGGATGCCGCCACCCTCCGACACGTGGAGTTCGGCGCCGTCCATGGCCACGTCGCTCCAGTACGTATAGTACCCGAAGGTGAGGGTGGGCCGCGTATGGTACGCAGGGGCGTTCACCAGCCGCGCCACCTGCGAGTGCAGCCCGTCCGCACCGATGACCAGGCGCGCCCGCTCCGTCACCTCGCGCCCGCCGGCCCGGCCGCGGACGCCGGCCACGCGGCCCTCCTCCCAGACCAGGTCCCGCACGGAGAAGCGCTCCCGCAGCTCCGCGCCGGCCCCCACCGCGGCGTCCACCAGGATGGCGTCCAGCACCGTCCGCCGCGGGCAGTACGCCTCCGGCGCCAGCCCCGGTGGGAGGCCGGGAGGCGGAGGCGGCACGACGGTGACCTTCCCCAGGTGGAGGGTGATCTTGGGGATGGGCCGCCCGCCGGCCTGCCTCACCCGCTCCAGCAGGCCCCACCGGTGCAGCCGCAGGACGCCGGGGATGTGGATGTAGTGGGTGGAGAGCGTGTCGCTGGGGAAGGAGGCCCGGTCCACCAGCAGCACGCGGTAGCCGCGGCGGGCCAGCAGCATGGCGGTGGGTGAGCCGGCGCACCGTGCTCCGACCACGATGGCATCGTACATAGCCGTGCTCCTGCGCGGGGCGCGTCGGGGGCTGGACGGTTCGCCGCCCATGCTACCACACCGGCCGCTGCGGCCAACGGACTTTGGTACGGGGCGCCGCCGGGACGGAAGGCCTCAGTCCAGCCGCTGGCGCACCAGGGCCGCCACGCCCAGGGCGCCGGACCGGCCGCCCAACTCCGCCGGCCGGATGCGCACGGTGGCGGCGGGCAGGGGGAAGGCGCCCGCCCGCACGGCTCGCACGGCCGGGTCCAGCAGCCGGGGCCCGATCCTGCTCACCCCACCGCCGATGACGATGGCCTCCGGGTTGAAGATGTTGGTGAGGCTGATGAGGGTGAGGCCCAGGTACCAGGCCACGCGGTCCAGCAACGCGGCGGCCTCCGCGTCCCCGGCCTCCGCCGCCGCGTGGACGGTCCGGGCGGTGAGCTCACCCTGCTCCTCCGCCAGCCGCGCCAGCACGGGCGCGCGGCCGTGGGCCACCAGTGTCTCCCCGTCCCGGGCGATGGCCGTGCCGGAGATGAGGGCCTCCACGTGCCCCCGGCCGCCGCAGCCGCAGAGGGGGCCGTCCGGCTCCAGGACCATGTGCCCCACCTCCCCGGCGGCGCCGTCGGCGCCGCGGTAGAGCTTGCCGTCCAGGATGAACCCCCCGCCCACGCCGGTGCTCACCGTCAGGTAGATCATGTGGCGCGTGCCGCGGCCCGCGCCGAAGAGGTACTCCCCCACCGCGGCGGCGCTGGCGTCGTGCTCCACCACGGCGGGCGCGCCGAACGCCTCCTGGATGAGGTCGCGCACGGGCACGTCCACCCAGCCGGGCAGGTTGGGCGGGTTGGTGAGCACGCCGCGGTCCAGGTCCACCGGGCCGGGCACCGCCACGCCGATGCCCTCCAGGTCCTCCGGCCCGACGCCGGCCTGGGCCAGGCAGACGCGGATGGAGTCCTGGATCCGGGCCATGACCGCCGCCGGGCCCAGGCCGGCCTCCGTCTCCCGCAGGTCCTCCGCCACCACACGGTCCGCCCCGTCCAGGAGGAGCGTCAGGATCTTGGTGCCGCCCAGGTCCACCGCCGCCGCGTAGCCCGTCCCGCTCATGCCTCGCCTCCGGCGCGCCGCCGGCCCGCGCGGGCGGCCTGCGCCCGGCGGTAGAGCGCCTCGTACTGGTCCGCCGTCCGGTCCCAGGAGAAGTCCGTCCGCATCCCTCGCACCACCAGCTCCCGCCAGCGCTCCGGACGCCCGTAGTAGTCCAGGGCGCGGCGGATGGTCTTGGCCAGCCGCTCCGCGTCCGGCTCCCGGAAGACGAAGCCGTTGCCGCGGGCCGGGTCCGCCTCGTAGTCGATCACCGTGTCGGCCAGGCCGCCCGTCTGCCGCACCACGGGGACGGCGCCGTAGCGGAGCGCCAGCATCTGCCCCAGCCCGCACGGCTCGAAGCGCGACGGCATGAGGAAGAGGTCGGCCCCGCCGTAGATGAGCTGCGCCAGCGCCGGGTCGAAGGCCAGGACCACCGCCACCTGCTGGGGGTGACGGTCCCGCAGCGCCGTCAGGCGCGCCTCCTCCTCCGGGTCCCCCGTCCCCAGCACGGCCAGTTGCACCTGCTCGTCCTGGAGCACGCGGTCCACAGCCTCCGCCGCCAGGTCCGGCCCTTTCTGGTGGTAGAGCCGGGTCACCATCCCCAGCAGCGGCGTCCGCGGCTGGCGGGGCAGTCCCAGCCGCTCCTGGAGGGCGGCCTTGTTGGCCGCGCGCGTCTCCGGCGCCTCCGGGCCGAAGCGGGCCGCCAGGTGGGGGTCCGTCCGCGGGTCGAAGGCCTCCTGGTCGATGCCGTTCAGGATGCCGGCCAGGTCGGCGGCGCGGGCGCGCAGCAGCGGGTCCAGCCCGGCGCCGAACTCCGGCGTGAGGATCTCCCGGGCGTACGTGGGGCTCACCGTGTTCAGGGCGTCCGCCCAGCGGATGCCCTGCGCCATGCCGCTGAGCAGGAGCGCGGGGTCCACGCCGTCCGGCGTGTCTCCGGAGAGGGGGAGCCCGTGCCGCTCCGCGAAGGCCCGGTCGAAGTCGCCGCGGATGGCCAGGTTGTGGATGGTGAAGACCACGGGGACGTCCGCCAGCGGGCCGCCTGGGGCGGCGCGCAGCCGTGACGCGGCGAAGGCGGTGTGCCACTCGTGCAGGTGCAGCACGTCCGGCCGCCAGCCCAGGCCCTCCGCCGCCGCCAAGAGCGCGTCCGAGAAGACCAGCCAGCGGTCGGCGTCGTCGGGGTCGCCGTAGACGCGGGGCCGGCTCAGGTACCGGCCCTCCTCCAGCAGCGTCACCGGCACGCCCGCCGCCTCCGTCTGCCAGGCGGCCACCAGGGCTGGCCCGTCCGGCGTCCGGACCTGGAAGGAACCCAGGCGGCGCAGCGGCAGCCCGCCGCGGTCGATGGTGCCGTGGAACGGCATGACCACGCGCACCGCGTGGCCCCGGCGGATCAGGGCCTTGGGCAGGGAGGCGGCCACGTCCGCCAGGCCGCCCACTTTGGCCAGGGGGCTCAGCTCGACGGAGGCGAAGAGGATGTCCATGGATGCAGTGACCCGCTCCGGGGGTGATGGGGCGCGGGGCCGGCGGACACGGAGGAGCGGAGGGCCGGGCCGCGGAGCCGGGCCGCAGCCCCAGGGGGATGCTAGCACCGGCCCTCCGAGGTGTCAAGGAAGCGGCGGGCGGCGCCGTTGACAGCCCAGGACCGCCGCCCTATACTCCCTGACCGAAGCGCAGGGAGGCGGACGAGTCGGGATGGCAGGCCTGACAGTGGCGACGCGCGCACCCCACCACGGCCCCAGCGGCGGCCTCCCTGCGGCCGCGGTGCGACGGACCGGCCGGCCGGGGGAGGCCTCATGAGGGGAGCCAGACGGCGCGGCGCTCGCGCGGCCCTACGGCCGCGCTCCGGGGAGGCGCCGGCCGTACCCGCGGCGGCGGAACCCGGCGGTCCGGTGACCACCGGCACGGTGGTGGAGGTGCACGGCGTCCTCTCCACCGTGGCGGTGGGCAACCGGCGCTACCACGCCCACCTGCCGCGGGGCGTCCGTTCCCCGGACCCGGAGGTCCGCTCCCCCGTGGTGGTGGGCGACCGCGTGGAGGTGGAGGTCCTCAACCAGGAGCAGGTCCGCATCCTCCGCGTGGAGCCGCGCCGCACTACCCTCACCCGGACGGACGGCTTTGACCCCCGCAAGCGTCACGCTCTTGCCGCCAACCTGGACCAGGTGCTGCTGGTGGTGACGCCGGACCAGCCCCCCTTCCGCCCCCGACTCATCGACCGGTACCTGGCGGCCGCCGCCTGGGACGGCTTGCCGGCCGTCATCTGCCTCAACAAGATCGACCTGGGCGTCCCGGAGGAGGTGGCGTGGTACCTGGCGGGGTACCGGCGCATCGGCTACGCGGTGCTACAGTGCAGCGCCCGCACGGGGGAGGGGATGGAC
>DATCLE010000261.1:0-3980 GCA_036564075.1 Dehalococcoidia bacterium | reverse complement strand
CTTCAGATGCCTGCCCGGCCAGTGGCAGGAGCGGAGGGACTCGAACCCCCGACCGGCGGTTTTGGAGACCGCTGCTCTACCAAACTGAGCTACGCTCCTCCGCATCCAGAGTATAGCAACGGCCCGCCAAGCGGGTCAAGGCAAGGTGAGACCCCGAGGCCCTACACGCCTCTACAGTGCCATTCCGCCACCAGGTGTAGCGACCGGCGATAGCATTTATACCTTCTAACGTATGCTGTCCGTGCCCTAACTAGAGCTAATGAGTCTAATGCCGTTCGTCACGAGGTGGAAATGGATCGTTGCCAGGTGGCACTGTGTCCGAGTCTCGGATACGTCCATCACGGCCATGGATGACAACTTCGCCCCCGCCTGCGCGGCTGACAATCTCCTTGGCGCGCTCGATGGCTTCACGTTGGGTCTCATGGCGCGAGCTGACTCGCTTTGCATCCGGTGCTTTCACCACCCAATTTCCAGCAGAATCCGGCGTAACATGCCGTCTAGTGCTACGGGCCATCGGTGGTTACCTCCTTGGTCGGGAATATTACAGCCCACAGAATTATAGCACATATTGTAGCCAAGATATCAATTCCTGGCAGATATTGTGGTATTTCTGTTACCTACGCCATGAATTCGATATAGCGGTAAGGCGGCGGGCTAGTCTGCGGCTAGTCAGCGTAGTGGGGTGTCATGCAAGGCCGCTGCTTCCCGCTTCGGGTTGGGGTGTAAGAGGAGGTGCCGGAGGGTGGGCGGAAGCTGCGCTCCGGTGTCCTCCGAGGAGGAGAGGCGGCCGGGTGCCGCGCCAGCGGGACTGGGCGCGCCTGCGCCGGGTTGTCCCAGGCCGCGCGCTGGGCCATGCTGCGCACGGCTTTCGCCCGTGCTCCCCCGGCCGCACAGGAGGCAGGCGCAGCCATGGAACGCGCACCCCGCCCGCGTTCGTGCCCCCGGGCACGGCCGTCCTCCCGTCATCTCCCCCTCAGCGCTGGCCCGGCCCGGGCCTCTCCCACCCACGACCCCGAGTCCGTACCACGGGCCCGCAGCGGCGCATGCGTCCCACCGGCCGGACGCCGGGACGGACCGTAGCCGCTTCGGACGGGCCTTCGCGCCCGCGTGCGTCCGGCGGTCGGCGTACCCACCGGGAGCCCACGGCGAAGCACCCAACCCGAAACCACGACGCCGGAGCGTGCCTCCGGCGCAGGAGGAGACGGACTGTGAAGCTCATCGAGATGTTGCTGGGACTGTTGATGGCGGCCACCGGCCAGGTCATGCAGGTCGACCTGCCCCAGGCGGACGGCTCCGTAACCGTGGAGGAGGACCGGGTGGTGGAGGAGTTCACCCTGGGGGAGAACGGTGAGGTCTCCTTCACCAAGGAGATCGGGCCGGACCGCGTGGTGATCGAGGGCGAGATCAACGGCTGGCAGTTCCGCGTGGCCACGCCGGAGGGCGCGGCGGGCGGCGTCCCGTCCGTGCCGGAGGGGAACCTGGAGGACGTGCTGGACGGCGTGGAGACCGGCGGGCTGGACGGCCTGCCGGCCGCGGACGGCGTTCAGTTCCGCCCCTCCCTGCCGGGAGGGATCCGGCTCCCGGACCTGTCCTCGCTGCGGGCCGGGCGCTGACGGGGCCGGGGCCCCTCAGCCCCGCTTCCGCCGGCGAGCCCCCGACCGCCGGGGACACGAATGGGGCGGCCCCCACGGCAGGGGGCCGCCCCGCTGCGTCCACGGCGCCGGTCACTTGGGCGCGGACCCCTCCCCCTGGCCCAGCATGTCCCGGACCTTGGCCAGGAGCTGGTCTAGGTCAAAGGGCTTGGGCAGGATATCGCACCGGAGGTCGCGCAGGATGTCGGCCTTGGCGCGGAGCTCCTGGACGGCCGCGGAGCACACCAGGACGGGGATGCGGGTGGTCTCCGGGTCCAGCCGCAGCAGCTCTAGGAGCTGCCAGCCTGCCTCCGGCTCCCCCATGCGGATGTCCAGGATCACCATGTCCGGCTGCTCCTCACGCAGCCGCTGGTGGGCGTCCTCCGGGCCCTGCACCAGGAGGGTCTCGTACCCCTCCTCCGTGAGGAGCAGGCTCATCATGCGCAGGAAGGCCGTGTCGTCGTTGACAATGGCGATGCGCGGGGCGGCCATGCGGGCTCCTTTCCGTGGTCGCGGCGTCCGCCGTCGGCCTCCCGCGGCGCCGGACTCGGCATCTCGTTGAAGACGTAACGGAGGATACGGGCCGGGGTGACGTGGGTCAAGGGAACGGCGGGGGGCGGCGCGGGGCTCAGCGGCCGCGACGGGCACGCAGGGCGTCCCGCACACGCTCCGGGTAGTTGCTGATGACGCCGTCCACTCCCGCGTCCAGGAGCCGGACCACCTCCGCCGGGTCGTCCGCCGTCCAGGCGAAGCAGAGCAGGTCGTGGGCGTGGGCGGCGGCCACCGTTTCCGCGTCCAGGCTGCTGTAGTGGACGGAGACCGCCTCCGCCTGAAGGTGCAGCGCGTCTGCGAAGAAGCGCTCCCGGCCCTCCGGCGGCAGGTCGCCGGTGATGAGGGCGCAGGGGAACCGGGGCGCCAGCTCCTTCACCCGGGCGATGACCCGCCGCGAGAAGGAGTGGATGGCGGCATCCGCGGCCCCCGCCCGCCGGATCTCCCGCAGCACCGCCTCCTCCACGCCCGGCTCCTTGATCTCCACGAAGAGCCGGGCGTCCCGCCCCACGGCGGCCAGGGCCTGGGCCAGGGTTGGCACCGGCTCCCCGTTCCCCGCGTCCAGGGCGGCCAGCTCCGCCGCCGTGAGGCCGCGCACCGGCCCCGTGCCGTTGGTGGTACGGTCCACCGTCTCGTCGTGCATCAGCACCGGCACGCCGTCCCGGCTCCCCCGCACGTCGATCTCGATGGCGTCGACGCGCAGGGAGAGGGCGGCGCGGAGGCCTGCCAGGGTGTTCTCCGGTGCGTGCCCCTTGCACGCGGCGTGGGCAATGACCAGCGGCCTGCGCGGGCGCTCCATCCCGCACCCTCCTCTCCGGTCCGGCCGGCTCCGCGGCCGGGCTCCCCCCGTTCGCTCTGCTGCCCAGGATACCCGGCGCACAGCCCCGCGCAAGGGGTCCGGCTCGGCGTGGGGATGGCCCGTTCCGGTGATTGCCGCCGTGCTCGGCGCCTCCGTACCCTACTGACAGGGGCGGTGGGGCCCGCAAGGGGAGCGGCAGGCGTGCGGATCTGTCTCCTGGCCCACCAGGGCAACCCCTACGCCGGCGGACCCGGCGGCGCTGGCGGCGGCCATCCGGCTCCTGCTGGGGGACGCCGCGCTGCGGGCGCGGCTGGGGGAGGCCGCCGCCGCCCGCATCCGCGAGCGGTTCGACTGGCGCCGCGCCGCCCGCCAGACTGAGGCCGTCTACCAGGAGGTGCTGGGCGACGGCGGCCGGGGGCAGCCCCCGCCCCGGGCAGGCGGTCAGGCTGTGCCGGGGGGCTCCAGGCCGCCCAGGGTGTAGAGGGAGCCGACGGGCAGGCGCGCCACGTAGGCGGTCCAGCGCTCCGGGCCGCGCTCCGCCCACTCCCAGTGGAAGCGCCCCGGTCGTTCCGCCGCCAGCGTCTGGTGCAGCGTCTCCAGTTCCCGGCCGCCGGTGAGGCGCAGGGTCTCCCCCTGCCCCAGGCCGTCGAAGTGCTCCAGCAGCCGCCGGCGGCGCTCCCACGGCGGCACCGGGGAGAGGTCCAGCCCGCCGGCGATGGGGGTGGGGTCCTGACCGTCCTCCCGCATGCCCGGCCTCCTGACTGGCGTGGTGCCTCCAGTGTAGCGGAGGTGCGGCCTGCGGGGGAGGGGCCGGACACAGGACGGCGCCCCGGGACAGGTCCCGGGGCGCCGCAGGGGGAGGAGCGCCACCCAGTGGAGGCTACTGGACAATGAGTGTGCCCGTCATCTCCGGGTGGAAGTCGCAGCGGAACTCGTAGGTGCCGGCCCGGTCCACCTGTACCTGGAAGGTGCTGGACGCGCCGGGGTTCACGATTTGGTCG
>DATCLE010000260.1:0-3613 GCA_036564075.1 Dehalococcoidia bacterium | reverse complement strand
GCGGCGTAGCACGCGGTGAACTGGTGGGTGGCGGCGCGCAGCGCCCGGAGGGCGGCGGGGTCTGCGAGGCGACGGGTGAGGCGGGCGAGGTCGTCCGGGGGGAGGTCCCGCGGGAGGAGGCCTGCGGCCATGGCCTGGCTGACGTATACGGCCATCGCGTCGCTGGATGGCTACGTCGCGGACCGGGACGGTAACTTTGACTGGGCCGTGCCGGACCCGGAGGTTCACGCCTTCATCAACAGCCTGGAGCGGTCGGTTGGCACGTACCTGTACGGCCGCCGGATGTACCAGGTGATGGCCGGCTGGGAGTCGCCCCAGGGGGCGGCCGGCCAGCCGCCCTTCATCCAGGAGTACGCGGAGATCTGGCGCGTGGCCGAGAAGGTGGTCTACTCCCGGACGCTCGAGACGGTGACCAGCGCCAGGACCCGCATCCTCCGCCAGTTCGACCCCGAAGCGGTGCGGCAGCTGAAGGCCCGGGCGGACCAGAGCTGGCCGCCCAGGCCATCGCCGCCGGACTGGTGGACGAGATCCGGCTGTTCGTCACGCCGGTCCTGGTGGGCGGCGGCACGCCCGCCTTCCCAGACGGCCGCCGCCTGGACCTGGAGCTCCTGGATGAGCGCCGCTTCGGCAACGGCATGGTGTACCTCCGCTACCGGACCCGCGCGTGAGCGGTGCGTTTTGTTATGTCGCGTCCAGCCGGGCCTCCCCTCTCGGCAACCCGCTTCGTTGCAATGCCCATGGCCCGGTGCTAGACTCGAAGGGAGCACCTGAGGGAGGCGCCCCCAAAGGCGGTCCGCAGGCGGAGAGCAATGGACCAGAACCCGGAAACGCCCGCGCCGGACGGCACCCAGCGCCCCACGCCGGAGCCCGGTCACCGCAGCGCTGAGACGGCCAGGACGGCCGTTATTCTTGTCCTCTCCCTGGCCATGGTCGTGCTGGCCTTCGGCCTGGGCTGGGGCGTCCACGCCGTGGCGTTCGATGAGCCCGCAACGGGCTCGCCCGCGGCGGCGGAGAGCGGCGGCGCGCCGGACTTCGCCGTGCTCCAGGACATCTACGAGATCCTCCAGCGTGACTTTGTGGACCCCAGCCGGGTGGACCCGGAACTGCTGCGCGAAGGCGCCATCAACGGCATGCTGGAGGTGCTGAACGACCCCCACTCCGTCTACATCAGCCCGGAGGCCCTCCAGGCCGGCGCCGGCGACCTGGAAGGCTCCTTCGAAGGGATCGGCGCCACGGTGGACCAGGGCGCGGACGGCTCCATCGTCATCATCGCCCCCTTCAGCGGCTCGCCGGCGGAGCGCGCCGGCATCCGCGCCGGCGACATCATCCTGCGGGTGGACGGCGAGTCTACCGAGGGCTGGACGGTACAGGACGCGGTCCGGCGCATCCGTGGCCCGCGGGGCACGCAGGTGACCCTCACGGTGGAGCACCAGGACGGCCGGGTGGAGGATCTCACCATCACGCGGGACGAGATTGTGCTGGACAGCCTCCGCGGCTGCCCGGACGACGGCGGCACCACGCTGCCGGAGGTGGACTGCCCGCTGGTGGACCGCAACGGCCGCCCCGTTCAGGGGATCGCGTACGTCCAGATCGTCCAGTTCACGGCGAACACGCCGCAAGAGCTGCACCGGTTCCTCCAGGGACTGGACCGCAACCGGTACCGAGGGCTGATCGTCGACCTGCGCAACAACCCCGGCGGCCTGCTGGGGTCCACGGTGGACGCCGCCGACGAATTCCTGGACGGCGGCAACATCCTCATTGAGGTGGACCGCGACGGCAACGAGCGCGTCTTCCAGGCCGACAGCGGCGGCGCCGGGACGGACCTGCCGCTGGTGGTGCTGGTGAACCACGGCTCCGCCAGCGGGGCCGAGGTAGTGGCCGGCGCCCTGCGGGACCACGGCCGCGCCGTGATCATCGGCGAGACCACCTTCGGCAAGGGCACCGTGAACCAGCTGCGGGAGCTGTCCGACGGCGGCGGCCTCTACGTCAGCGTCTCCCGCTGGCTCACCCCCAACCGCAAGACCATTGAGGGCACGGGCATCACGCCGGACATCCAGGTGGCGGGGCCCACGCCCGGCCAGGACCCGTTCGTCAACGAGCAGCTCTACGCCGCCATCGACTACCTCCGCGCCCGTCAATGATTATGTAAACCCTGTGCCGCCCTACCCGGCCGGGTGGGCGGTGCCGGTGGTTCCTGGGGACGGCTCGCCGGGCGGCGTGCCGTCGTTCGTGTGTCCATGCGGGGTCTGCTCATCGGGCTGCGTGCCGGCGTCCCCATTGCCGTGGGCTACGTGCCCATCGCCATGGCGTTCGGCCTCCTGGCGGGAGAGTCCGGCCTCACGGTGGTGGAGAGCGCCTGGATGTCCGCGGTGGTGTTCGCCGGGGCCAGCCAGTTCGTGGGCGTCCAGATGTGGGCGGCCGGTGCCGCGGCGGTCCACATTGTCCTGACCACCTTCCTGGTGAACCTGCGCCACCTGCTCATGAGCGCCTCCCTGGCGGCGCGCCTTCGCCCGCCCGGCGGGGCCGCCGGGGAGCGTCCGGGCCCGCTGCTGCCGGTGGTGGCCTTCACCCTCACGGACGAAACGTTCGCCGTGGCCTCCCTGGCGGCGGAGGGGGCGCTGGGCTGGACGTACCTCCTGGGGCTCCACCTCATGGCGTACGGCTCCTGGGTGGGCGGGACGGTCCTGGGGGGCGCCGCCGGACGGCTCCTGCCGGAGGCCCTCTCCGCCAGCATGGACGTGGCCCTGTACGCCATGTTCACCGGCCTCCTGGTGCCGGCGCTGCGTGCCATGCCCGGCCGGGCGCGCGTGCCGCTGGTGGCGGCGGCGGCCAACGCCGTGCTCCAGGCGGCGGGCTGGTCCCAGGGGTGGGCCCTGGTAGCGGCTACGCTGGCCGGGGCGCTGGTGGGAGCCGTCGGCGCGCCCAAGGAGGCGGCGCCGGATGCGTGAGGCGCTGTTCTGGACGGTGCTGGGCATGGGTGCGGTCACGTACCTCCCCCGCCTGCTCCCGCTGCTGGCGGCGGAGCGGGTGACGTTCCCGCCGTACGTCCTGGCCCTCCTGCGCAACATCCCGTACGCGGTGCTGGGCGCCCTCATCTTCCCGGGCGTCCTGGACGTGGAGCCGGCGCCTTGGGCCGGCCTGGCGGGCGTCGGCGTGGCTGCCCTGCTGGCCTGGCTGCGGGCCCCGCTGCTGGTGGTACTCTTCGGCGCCATTGCGGCTGCCCTCCTGGCGCAGGGTGCGGCGTGACGGCCCGGGCTGTTCCCCGGGGCCGATGTCTGGCATGATGGTGGGCGCCCGGGCCTGCACCTGCGCCCGGGTGGGAGTGGACGGGAGCCATGGCGGAGGAGAAGACCATCGCCGTGAACCGGCGGGCCCAGCACGACTACGACATCCTGAGGCGGATGGAGGCCGGGCTGGTGCTGACGGGCACGGAGATCAAGGCCATCCGGCTGGGCCGCGTGAACCTGCGGGAGGCCTACGCCCGCCCGGAGCGCGGCGAGGTGTGGCTGTACAACGCCCACATTGCCCAGTACCAGGCGGGCCAGTACGGCAGCCACGAGCCCACCCGCCGGCGGAAGCTGCTCCTGCACAAGCAGCAGATCCGGGATCTGGA
>DATCLE010000259.1:0-1552 GCA_036564075.1 Dehalococcoidia bacterium | reverse complement strand
GGAAAGCACCACCGGCTGCTCCATGTCCGCCTCCCTGCGCCGGGCGCCTGCTCCCCTCCATTGTCGCCGTGCGGCGGGCTCCTGTCGAGCCGCCGTTGCCGCCGCGCGGACGCTGCCCCTACACTGTCGCCATGCGGCCCTTCCTGCTGGCGTGGCTCCTGGCGGCCGTGGCGGCCCTGGCGTGCTCCCCGGAGGCGGGCCGTCCCGCGGAGGAGCGCCTGACCCTCCGCATCGAGACCCGGGACGGCCGCGCGGTGACGGTGGACGTGGAGGTGCCGTGCACGCCGGAGGCCATGGCCCGCGGCCTCTCGGGACGCCGCGACCTGCCGGAGGACCGGGGCATGCTCTTCGTCACCGGCGGGCGGGACACCGGCTTCTGGATGAAGGACACCCTCATCCCGCTGGCCATCGCCTTCATCGACCGGTCGGGGACCATCGTGGACGTGCAGGAGATGGCGCCGCAGAGCCTGGAAATCCACCGGCCGGACGGGCCGTTCTACTATGCCCTGGAGGCCAACGGCGGCTGGTTCCGGCGCCACAACGTGGAGCCCGGCGACACCGTCCGCTTCCCCTGGCCCGCCGATAGCCCGCCGCTCACCCCCTGGGACCCCGCCTCCACCCTCTGCGAGGCGGCGGGCCCCGCCGCCGTGCGCTAGAAGTCCCCCTCCCGGACGTACGGCCGGCTCCAGAGCGACGCCTGGAGCACCACCGCCTTGAACCACGCCTGGTGCATCCGCTCCACCTCCTCCGGGCTGTGGCCCTTCTTGGCCAGGAACGGCCGCATGGTGGCGGTGATGGGGTAAATGAGGGCGATGATGTACCGCAGGTCCACGTTGGGCACGGACCGGACGCCGTCCGTCCGGTTCTTCTTGCTCCGGTGGTGCCGGAGGGCGATCTCCTCCTGGTAGTCCAGCCAGGCCCGGTCATAGGGCCGGGTGCAGGTGTCCAGGATCCATTGGCCGAAGCGCTTCCGCACCGCCGCCAGGTACTCCCCGTCCGGCCGGCCGTCGGGTCCCGAGAAGTAGTGCACCAGGAAGGGGTGGGCGGCCACGAAGCCGTACCAGACGTCCAGCACGTCCTCCACCTGGTCCGCCAGCACCCGGCCCGCCTGCCGCAGGGCCGCGGCGTCGTCGTCGCCGAAGAGGACGGCCTGCTTCAGCCGCTCCAGGTCCTCCAGCGTCAGCGGCGAGCGGGCCGCCGCCTCCGTGCCGTAGGTGTAGCCGGGAATGGGCGCCGTGCTCATGCTTCCCTCCTATCCTCCTGTTCCCCAGCCGGCAGCCGACGCCGGCCGGAAATCCGGGCACTCGGTGAAGGTGTCCGGCTCCGGCAGCGGTGCGTCCATGAACGCGCAGTGGTGGGGTGCGGCCGCGTCTTCCGGGTGGGCGTCCCGGCGGAAGAAGGCGCAGTTCCAGCACATCTCGTAGACCTGGATCAGCCCTTGGTCCACCAGCCCCCGGACGGTGCCCTGGAGCCCCCGCTCCAGCGCCGCCTGCTCCTCCTCCGGCAGCGCCGCCACCGCCGCCTCCAGCCGCGCCAGCGCCCCGTCCACCTC
>DATCLE010000258.1:0-7568 GCA_036564075.1 Dehalococcoidia bacterium | reverse complement strand
GGCCGGTACCATACGCATGTATGGACCGCGCTCCTCAGGTACCGTTCCCCTCGCCGGAGTCCTGGCTCCCAGACCAGCGGCCGCCCACGGGCACCCGCGCCGCCCTCCACCGCCTGGCCACGGCCATGCGCCGTAACATCCACCTCCTCACGGAGACGGAGGCGGACGAGGCGGAGCTCATCGCCGCGGCGGAGGCCCTGGAGCGGCTGAACGCGCAACTGGCGCAGCGGCCGCGGCCCCATCGGCTGTGGGGCTTCGCTGAGACCAGCAACGCGGGCGACCCCCACGCCTTCTTCGACTACAGCCCGGTGGTGGGGCAGGCCAACCCGCTGGCGCCGCCGCTCCAGCTCCGGCTGGAGGACGGCGTGGTGCGGGGCAGCGGGACCTTCGGCAACGCCTACGAGGGCCCGCCCGGCCACGTCCACGGCGGCTTCATCGCCGCCGCCTTCGACGAGGTGCTGGGCCTGGCGCAGAGCACGACCGGCCGGCCGGGGATGACCGGCACCCTGACGGTCCGCTACCGGCACCCCACGCCGCTGAACCGGGAGCTCCGCTTCGAAGGCCGCGTGGAGCGGGTGGAGGGGCGGAAGATCTTCACGCGGGGGACGCTCCACGCCGGCGATGTCCTCTGCGCGGAGGCGGAGGCGGTCTTCGTCTCCGTGGACTTTGAGCGGATGGTCCGCCTGGCGGCGGGCCAGGAGCCGCACCGGGACGCCTGACGCGCCCGCCGGCCGCCCTCATCGCCCCTCGAAGACCGGCTCCCGGCGCTCCACGAAGGCCTGCACCCCCTCCTGGAAGTCCCGGCTCTGGAAGAGCCGCTGGAGCGCCAGCACCACCCGGTCCACGTGCTCCGCGAAGGGCTCGTTCAGCCCCTGGCGCATGAGCCGCTTGGCCGTCTGCACCGCCAGCGGCGAGTTGGCGGCGATGGCCTCCGCCCAGCGCATGGCCTCCGGCAGGACCTCTCCCTGCGGCACCACGCGGTTCACCAGACCGTACGCCAGCCCCTGCTCCGCCGTGATGACCTCGCCCAGGAAGACCAGCTCCGCGGCCTTGGCCCAGCCCACCAGGCGCGGCAGGAGCCACGTGCCGCCGCCGTCCGGCACCACGCCGCGCTTGGCGAACATGAGCCCCAGCTTGGCGCCCGCCGCGGCGATGCGGAGGTCACACGCCAGGGCCAGGTCCAGCCCCCACCCGGCGGCCGCACCGTTGACCGCGGCGATGACCGGCTTGTCCAGCTGGTGCAGGACAATGGGCGCAAAGTCCCCCAGGCCCACCATCCGCCCGTTGAAAGGCCGGAGGCCCGCCTGGCCGCTGGTCTCCACCGGGCCCGCCGCGGCCTCCTTCAGGTCCAGCCCGGAGCAGAACCCTTTGCCCGCACCCGTGAGCACCACGCACCGCACGTCCCGGTCGTCCGCGGCGGTGCGGAACGCCTCCGCCAGCCCCGCCACCATGGCCTGGGAGATGGCGTTCAACCGGTCCGGCCGGTCCAGCGTGATGACGGCCACGTGCCCCTGCCGCTCATAGCGGAGATCCTTGAGGTTCACCCCTGTGCCTCCTTCGCTCGCTCCGTACTACGGGCAGTGTGCCGCCGGGCCCCCCGCCCGTCAACCGGCGGGGTCACCGCAGCGTCGCTCCTTGGGGGCCGGTTCCGCCGCCGGCCCGTCACTGGTACAGACGCGCCGCGGGCCCGTTTGGGACGTCCCTGCCGTGGACAACCCGCGCCGGAGGCGCTACGGTGGATCTGCGGCACCGCACACTCCCGCCGCAGGCCCGCGGCGGACGGCGCGAGGAACGGCATGAACCGCATCGGCGTGCTGACCAGCGGCGGCGACGCCCCCGGCATGAACGCGGCCATCCGCGCCGTGGTGCGCATGGCCATCTCCCACGGCCTGGCCGTGACCGGCGTGCGCGACGGCTACGCCGGCCTCATCCGGGGCGACTTCACGGACCTGGACCTGCGCTCCGTGGGTGGCATCATCCACCGCGGCGGCACCTTCCTGGGCACCTCCCGCGCCCCGGAGTTCCAGGAGCCGGAGGGCCGCGCCCGCGCCGCGGCCGCCCTCCGCCGCGCCGGCATCGACGCGTTGGTGGTCATCGGCGGCGACGGCTCCTTCCGCGGCGCCCACCTGCTGCACCAGGAGCACGGCATCCCCGTGGCCGGCGTCCCCGGCACCATCGATAACGACGTGGGCGGCACGGACCACGCCATCGGCTTCATGACCGCCGTGGACACCGCCCTGGAGGCCATCGACCGCATCCGGGACACGGCGGAGGCCTTCAACCGGGTCTTCTTCGTGGAGGTGATGGGGCGCCACTGCGGCGAGCTGGCGCTGGAGGTGGGGCTGGCAGGCGGCGCCGACGAGATCCTGATCCCGGAGCTGCCGGTGAACATTGAGGCCCTCTGCCACACCCTCCAGGTCCGGCGGGAGCGCGGCAAGCAGGGCAGCATTGTGGTGGTGGCCGAAGGCGTGGGCGGCGCCTTCGAGATCGCCCGGCAGGTGCGGGAGTGCATCGGCTACGAGTCGCGCGTCACGGTGGTGGGCCACGTCCAGCGCGGCGGCCCGCCCGGCGCCTTCGACCGGGTGCTGGCCTCCCGCCTGGGCGCGGCGGCGGTGGAGGCGCTGCTGGAGGGGCAGACGGAGGCGCTGGCGGGAGAGTCCTGCGGCCAGGCCGTGGTCCGGCCCCTGAGCGCCGCCTGGGACCACCGCCGCACCATCGACGAGCGGACGCGGCACCTCATGCGGACCCTGGGCGAGTAGCCGCGGCCTACGCCGTGGCCTCCCCCGCTTCCTCCTCCTCCGACGGCACCGGCGGCAGGTCGTCCCCGAAGGCGGCGTAGAGGACGGCACCCCGCAGCACCGCCTCCGGCCCCAGTGCCGCCGGTACAATGCGCGTCACCTGCCCGATCTCCGGGTACGTCCGCTCCCGCACTGCGGCGCGGGCCGGGCCCAGGATCAGGTCGCCTGCCGCGGCGGCGCCGCCGCCCACGCACACCACGTCCGGGTTCAGCAGGTACGCCAGGTTGGCGATAGCCACGCCCAGCGCCGTCCCCACCTCCCGCAGCACCTCGCGGGCCACGGGGTCGCCGGCCCTGGCCGCCTCCTGGACCGTCTCCCCCGTGATGCGGGACAGGTCCCCGTCCACCGCCCGGCGGATCAGGCTGCGGGCGCCGCCGGCCAGCCGGGCCACCGCCCGCTCCGCAATGGCCGGGCCGGAGACCAGTGCCCCCAGGCAGCCGCCGGGCTCCGCCGCGCACGGGTGGTCCAGGCCGGGGATGACGGCGTAGCCCATCTCCCCCGCCGTCCCCCGGCTGCCGCGGAACAGCCGGCCCTCCAGCACCAGCCCGCCGCCGATGCCCGTCCCCACCGCAATGAAGACGAAGTTGCGCGCACCCCGTCCGGCACCCTCCAGGTACTCCGCCAGCGCGCCCAGGTGCGCGTCGTTGTCCAGCAGCACCTCGCACCGGAACAGCGCGCGCAGGCGGTCGCGCAGGGGCACGTTCCGCCAGCCCGCCAGATTGGGCGCCCGCAGCACCACGCCCGTGCGGTGCTCCACCAGTCCCGGCACCGCCATGGCCAGCCGGCCCACGTCCGCCGGGTCCGCCCCCGCGTCCGCCAGCAGGCCCTCCACCATGGACCGCAGTTGCCCGCAGACCGCCTCCACGCCCGCCTCCGCCGGCGTGGGCTCCGTGGACGCCCGCAGCACCGCCCCCGCCCGCGTGGCCAGCGCCGCGGAGAGCTTGGTGCCGCCCAGGTCCACCCCCACCACCAGCGGCTGCGCCGGTTCCGTGCCGTCGCCCTTCATGGCCCTCCCTCCCGCCGTCCGATCCCGTACGCCGGATCGTGCGGCCCGAAGCCCGCCGGCGCCATCCGCCGTTGGGGTAGTGCCGGACCGCGCAGTTCTCACCGTCCCACCCCTTGACCGGCGCCCGCTCCGCCCCGCAAGCTAGGTCCGATGCCTGCACAGGAGGACCGGGGTGGAAGAGGCGTTCCGGGCCCTTGTCCTGGGCGTGGTCCAGGGAGCCACGGAGTTCCTGCCCATCAGCAGCTCCGCCCACCTGGTCCTGGTCCCCTGGCTGCTGGGCTGGGAGCAGCCCACGCTGGCCTTTGACGTGGCCCTCCACCTGGGCACCCTGGCCGCCGTCCTGGCCTACTTCCGGCGGGACTGGGTCCGGCTGGCCCTGGCCCTCCTGGCCAGCCTCCGGGAGCGGCGCCTGGCCGGGCAGCCGGACCGCGCGGTGGCGTGGCTGGTCATCGTCGGTACCGTGCCGGCGGCGCTGGCCGGCTTCTTCGGGGAGCCGTACGTGGAGCGCCTCACGGAGCGTCCCGCCGTGGTGGGCGCCCTCCTCCTGGTCACCGCCGCCATCCTCTTCGCCACGCGGTACGCCCGGGGGGAGCGCCGGACGGAGCACCTCACCCTGGCCGACGCCCTGGCCATCGGGCTGGCGCAGGCGCTGGCCATCCTGCCCGGCATCTCCCGCTCCGGCAGCACCATCAGCATGGGGCTGTTCCGCGGCCTGGCCCCGCCGGAGGCGGCGCGGTTCTCCTTCCTCCTGGCCGTCCCCATCATCGCCGGGGCCGGCCTCGGTCAGGCCCCGGATCTGGCCGCGGGCGAGACCGGCGACATGGGCGCCGTCGCCATCGCCGTGGGCGTCCTCGCCGCGGGCATCACCGGCCTCCTGGCCATCCACTACCTCCTGAAGCTCCTGGCCTCCAGCACCCTCAAGCCCTTCGCCCTCTACTGCCTGGCGGCCGGCCTCCTGACGCTGGCGCTGAGCGCCGTCCGCTGATCGCCCCGCCGTAACCCGTCCGGAGCATACCGGCCCCGGAAGCGCCCTGCTACGGTCGAGGCACCACCGTTGAGAGGAGGTGCCATGAACGCCCTGGACGTCCTGAAGCAGGACCACGACAAGGTGAAAGACCTGTTCCGGCAGTACGAGCAGACGGAGGACCCGCAGCAGCGGGGCCGGATTGCCCGGCAGGTGTTCCAGGAGCTGGAGATCCACACCAAGATCGAAGAGGAGATCTTCTACCCGGCCCTCCGGGAGCAGGGGGACACCCACGACAAGGAGATGGTGGCGGAGAGCTTCGAGGAGCACCACCTGGTGGACACCGTCATCGGCGACCTCCGGGGCCTCAACCCCGGCGACCTGGACTTCAACGCCAAGTTCCACGTGCTCATGGAGAACGTGCAGCACCACATCCAGGAGGAGGAGCAGGACCTGTTCCCGGACGCCCGCCAGCGGCTGGGCGGCCAGCTGGACATGCTGGGCCAGCGGCTCATGGAGCGCAAGCAGCAGCTCCAGATGGCGGGAGGGTGACGGCCGGGCCGTGGGAAGACCGCAGGAGGAGCCGGGCGACGCGCCGCCCGCCCCGCCGGACGCCGACCCCATCGCGGCCGCCCGGGCGGCCGGCCTGCGGTACGTCAGTGACGCTGCGCCGGGCATCCGGCGGCGGCGGGCGGGGAAGGGGTTCGCCTACACGGGGCCGGACGGCGCCCCGCTGCGGGACCCGGAGCAGCTCCGCCGCATCCGGTCGCTGGCCATCCCGCCCGTCTGGACGGACGTCTGGATCTGTCCGGACCCCCGTGGCCACATCCAGGCCACCGGGCGGGACGCCAAAGGCAGGAAGCAGTACCGCTACCACGCCCGTTGGCGCGGCGTCCGCGACGAGACCAAGTACGACCGGCTGCCGGCCTTCGGCCGGGCGCTGCCCGTGATCCGGCGCCGCACGGAGGAGGATCTGGAGCGCCCCGGCCTGCCGCGGGAGAAGGTGCTGGCCGCGGTGGTCCGGCTGCTGGAGGCTACCCTCATCCGCGTGGGGAACCAGGAGTACGCCCGCCGGAACCGCTCCTTCGGCCTGACCACGCTGCGGGACCGCCACGTGGACGTGAACGGCTCCTCCATCACGTTCCAGTACCGCGGCAAGGCGGGCAAGGCGTACCGGACGGGGCTCCGGGACCGCCGCCTGGCGCGCGTGGTGCGGCGGTGCCAGGATTTGCCCGGCCAGGAGCTGTTCCAGTACGTGGACGGGGACGGAGGCCGGCAGACCGTGGAGTCCGGCGACGTGAACGCCTACCTCCGGGAGATCACCGGCCAGGACTTCACCGCCAAGGACTTCCGCACGTGGGCGGGCACGGTGCTGGCGTTCGTGGCGCTCCGGGAGGCCCCGCCCGCCGACTCCGAAGCAGGGGCGCGCCGCGCCGTGGTCCGGGCCGTGGAGTCCGTGGCGGAGCGTCTGGGCAACACCCCCGCCGTCTGCCGCAAGGCGTACGTCCACCCCGCCGTCATCCAAGCCTACCTGGAGGGCGCCCTGCCGGACCCGGCCTGCCCGGCGGCGGAGTCCTTGCCCGGGCTGAGCGCGGAGGAAGCGGCGGTGCTGGCCCTCCTCCAGGAGCGTCCCGGCCGCGTCACGGCACCCTCGCCCACGCCCACCGGGACCACGAGGTGAGCGGCCCCAGCACGTCCGGCGTCGGCGGCGCCCCCTGCCCGGCCTGCGGCGTCATCCGCCCCGCTCCCTGAGCCCCGCCGGACCCCGCACGTCTGCGCACTACCGGGACGCCCCCGGCGTCCCCAGTTCGGGAGGGAACCGATGCAAGGACAGCAGCAACGGCTGGACGGCCTGCGCGTGGCCATCCTGGTCACCGACGACTTCGAGCAGGTGGAGCTTGTGGAGCCGCGCCGCGCCCTGCAAGAGGCCGGCGCCACCGCCCAGATCGTCGCGCCCAGGGCCGGGGAGGTCCAGGGCATGAACCACGACGAGAAGGCGGACCGCTTCCCCGTGGACCTCACCCTGGAGCAGGCCAACCCGGACGACTTCGACGCCGTCCTCCTGCCCGGCGGCGCCCTGAACGCCGACCAGCTCCGCGTCCACCCCAGGGCGCAGGCCTTCGTCCGCCGCGTGGACGAGACGGACCGGCCCATTGCCGTCATCTGCCACGCCCCGTGGCTCCTGGCCTCCGCCGGGCTGGTCAACGGCCGCACCGTCACCAGCTACCACACCCTGGCGGACGACCTGCGGAACGCCGGCGCCCGCTGGTTGAACGTGGAGGTGGCGCGGGACCGGAACTGGGTGAGCAGCCGCGGGCCCAGGGACATCCCCGCCTTCAACCAGGCGATGGTCGAACTGTTCGCCGCCTACGCCGCCCGGCGGCAGGAGCAGGCCCGGTACGCCGGCGCTCCCCGCGGCGACGGCTCCAGCTAGCGCCGGAGGCCCTGCCCCGCCCGGAAGGAGAGGAGAGCGTGAAGGCAGTCGTGTTTCACGGCGTCGGGGACATCCGGCTGGAGGACGTGCCGGAGCCCCGCATCCAGGAGCCCACGGACGCGGTGATCCGGATCACCGCCAGCGCCATCTGCGGCACGGACCTCCATCTGGTCCGCGGCACCGTGCCCGGCATGCAGCCCGGGACCATCCTGGGGCACGAGGCCGTGGGCGTGGTGGAGGAGCTGGGGCCGGATGTCCGCAACCTCAACGTGGGGGACCGGGTGGTGGTAGCGTCCACCATCGCCTGCGGCTCGTGCGTGTACTGCCGCGCGGGCTACTTCTCCCAGTGCGACAACGCCAACCCGC
>DATCLE010000257.1:0-37354 GCA_036564075.1 Dehalococcoidia bacterium | reverse complement strand
CCTGGGGGACGCCACGGCCTTCAGCTTCTACAGCACCAAGAACCTGGCCACGGGCGAGGGCGGCATGGTGACCACGGCGGACGACGCGCTGGCGGCGCGGATGCGGCCGCTGGCGCTCCACGGCATGAGCCGGGACGCGTGGGAGCGGTACACGGAGCGCGGGAGCTGGTACTACCAAGTGGTGGAGGCCGGCTTCAAGTACAACATGACGGACGTGCAGGCGGCGCTGGGGTTGCACCAGCTTGCCCGGCAGGAGGAGCTGCGGGCGGCGCGGGAGCGCGTGGCGGCGCGGTACGGGGAGGCGCTGGCGCCGTACGCGGACCTGGTGCAGACGCCGGCCGCCCGGCCGGAGGTGCGCCACGCGTGGCACCTCTACCCCATCCGGCTGCGGCTGGAGCGCCTGTCCATCGACCGGGCGGCGGCCATCGAGCTGCTGCGGGAGCGGGGCATCGGCACGTCCGTCCACTTCATCCCGGTGCACCTGCACCCGTACTACCGGGAGCGGTACGGGTTCCGGGAGGGCGACTTCCCGGTGACGGAGGACGCCTGGGTCCGGCTCATCTCCCTGCCCATCTACCCGGACCTGACGGAGGAGGAGATCGACCGCGTGGCGCGGGCGGTGATCGACGTCCTGACCGCGCACGCGCGTCCCGCCTGAGGCATGGCCATCCGCATCGTTGACGTGGCGGTCTCCGCGCTGGTGCTGGCCGTGACGGCGCCCTTCATGGCGCTGGTGGCGCTGCTGATCCGGCTGGAGTCGCCCGGGCCGGCCATCTTCCGGCAGGAGCGCATCGGCCTGGGCGGGCGGCCCTTCGTCATCTACAAGTTCCGCACCATGTGGGGTTCGGACGCGGAGCGGCCCCGCGTGGGCCCCATCCAGGACTTCCGCACGTACGTCTTTTCCGTGCCGGGGGACGACCGTCGCCTCACCCGGCTGGGTCGCGTCCTGCGGCGGACCAGCATCGATGAGCTGCCCAACCTGTGGAACGTGCTGCGGGGGGAGATGAGCCTGGTTGGCCCGCGGCCGGAGCTCCCGGAGGTGGTGGCCCAGTACCCGCCGGCGTACCACCGCCGCCACACGGTGCCGCCGGGCGTCACGGGGCTGGCCCAGGTGAGCGGCCGCGGGACGCTGACGTACGACGAGACGATGCAGTACGACCTGGCGTACGTGGACCGGCGCTCCCTGGCCCTGAACCTGCGCATCCTGCTGAAGACCGTGGGCGCGGTGGTCTCCGGCCGGGGCTGGCGGTAGCACGCCCCGGGCAGCGCGAGAGGGCCCGGTTCCGGGCCCTCCCCTGTGCACCCGCTGGGTCCGCGGCCTGCCTCAGGACGCCATCTGCCGGGCCTCTTGGGACGGCCGCAGCAGTTTGGCCAGCAGCGCCAGCGTGGCGAAGGTGGGCGGCCACAGCCCCACGAAGATGCCCGCCCGCTGCCTGCCGCTGAACTGGAGCGCCGCGGAGACGATGATGGAGCCGATGACCAGCATGTAGTAGACGGTGGTGGGTACCTCCTCCAGGAACTGGAACATGCCGGCGCCGCGCTCCGCCATCTGCCGGCCCATCTGCTGCGCCTGCTGTCCAGCCCTGCCCGCCTGCTCCTGTACCCGCTGCGCCTGCTCCTGCATGAGAACCCTCCTCCAACACGGTGCAACGTCTCGTTGGCCGGACGGGGGCGGCCGGGGCAGCCGCCGGCACAGGGCGGCTTCCTCCCCAGTATAGCCCCGGCCGGGCGCCGGGCTCCCGCCGCCAGCTATCAAATGCCTATCGTTCCGGGCAGAGGCTCTAACAAGCGGGTAACATCCGGCGCCCACTGTACGCTTTGAGGGCCGGACGGGCCTTGCCGACGCGCCACGGCTGATCGATGATGGACGATGCGGGGGCGCCGGACGGACCAGTCCTTCCGGCGCTTTTGTCCGGTGGCGGCCCCGTCCAAAAGGCACTTTCATCCTAGGATGGGATAGGCTATACTCCACAGCCAATAACGACTACCAACAACGAAGCCGACGATGTACGCGGCTCTTGAGGTTCTAGCAGATGTACCAGACGGACGAACGGGCACGGACGAGACGGATGCGCACGGAACAGGCGATCCAGATGGCGATGCAGAGCCGCTGGGAGGAGGCGGCCGGCCTCAACCGGGAGATCCTGGCCGCCTACCCGGACGACGTGGACGCCTGGAACCGCCTGGGCAAGGCGCTCATGGAGCTGGGGCGCTACACGGAGGCCCGGGAGGCGTACGGGAAGGCGCTGGAGCTGGACCGGAACAACACCATTGCCAAGCGGAACCTCCAGCGTCTGGAAGGGCTGACGGAGGCCGCACCCAAGCCCAGCGAGGCGGCGGCTAAGCTGACGCCGCGGCTGTTCATTGAGGAGACGGGGAAGACGGGCGTCACCACCCTCCAGCGGCCGGCGGCGGAGTTGCTGGCCCGGATGACGCCCGGGGACCAGGTGGTCCTGAAGCCGCAGGACGGGAGCCTGGCCGTCACCACCACCAACGGGGAGTACCTGGGGGAGGTGGAGGCCCGCATTGGGCTGCGGCTCATGAAGCTGATGGAGGGCGGGAACCAGTACGCCGCCGCCCTCACGGCGGTGACCCCGGAGGGGGCACAGGTCATCATCAAGGAGGTGTACCAGCACCCCAGCCAGGCCGGCCGGCCGTCGTTCCCGCCGGCGGCCGTGGGCGCGGAGGGCTTCCGGCCCTACACCAAGGCCACGCTGGTGCGGCAGCACCGCGCGGGTGAGGAGGAGGTGCCGGAGGAGTACGAGGGCGCCCAGGACTGGGAGGGCGACATCGAACCGGATACGGAAGAGAGCGACGCCCGTCTGCTCGGCTACCAGCAGTCGGGGGAGGCTGAGGAGGACGAGGAGGACGCGGACGAGTACGAGGAGTAGCGTCCTCCGTCCGGCAGCAGGACCAGCGGGCCGTCGCAGGTGCGACGGCCCGTTTGTGTGCGCGGCCCGCCGCCGGCAGGACGGGCACGACCAGAGGAGTAGGGACGCCATGGTAGAGCCGATGATCCGGGCCAGGGACCTGGTCAAGCGCTTCGGCGCCTTCACCGCCGTGGGCGGCATCTCCTTCGACGTGATGCCGGGGGAGTGCTTCGGCATCCTGGGTCCCAACGGCGCCGGGAAGACCAGCACCATCCGCATGGTGACGTGCGTCTCGCCGGTCACCGCGGGGACGCTGACGGTGGACGGCATGGACGTGCGGCACTACGGCCGCGAGATCCGGTCCATCCTGGGGGTGGTAGCCCAGAGCGATAACCTGGACCAGGACCTGACGGTCTGGCAGAACCTCATGATCTACGCCCGCTACTTCGATATCCCGCGCCGGGTGGCGGCGGAGCGGGCCCGGGAAGCGCTGGCGCTCTTCCAGCTCCTGGACCGGGCGGACGCGGACCTGAACCAGCTCTCCGGCGGCATGAAGCGGCGCTTGGCCATTGCCCGGGCGCTGGTGAACCAGCCGAAGGTGCTGGTGCTGGACGAACCCACCACGGGGCTGGACCCCCAGGCCCGGCAGCTGGTGTGGCAGAAGCTCCGCAGCCTGAAGGCGCAGGGGATCACCACGCTGCTGACCACCCACTACATGGAGGAGGCCGCCCAGCTCTGCGACCGCCTGGTGATCATGCACGAGGGGCGCATCCTGGTGGAGGGTCGGCCGCGGGACCTGGTGCGGGAGCACGTGGGCGCGGAGGTCTGGGAGCTGCGGCTGGACGGCACGGAGCGGGAGGCCGTGCTGGCGCGGCTGCCGCGGGACGGCGGCTACCGCGTGGAGGAGACGGAGGACGTGGTGTACGTCTTCAGCCAGCACCGGGACGGCCGGGAGCTGGAGGCGCTGGACCAGGACGATGAGCGGGTGCTGCGCCGGCGGGCCACGCTGGAGGACGTGTTCCTGAAGCTGACAGGAAGGGGGTTGCTGGAGGAGTGAGCGTAGGTGTGTCCGTGCCGTGGTTCAGCCACCGGGCGTTCCGGGTGTGGGAGCGGCACCTGACCCGCGCGCGGCGGATGTGGCGGCTGGAGATGGTGCCGCCCCTGGTGGAGCCGGTGGTGCTGATCCTGGCGCTGGGGCTGGGTTTGGGTACGTACGTAGAGCTGGGCGGGGACCGGGACTACATGCAGTTCCTGGTGCCGGGGGTGCTGGCCATCTTCCCCGTCTTCGCGGCCATTGAGGAGGGGCTCTGGGGCGCGTACTTCCGCATGGAGGAGCACGGGACGTACCAGGCCATCATGGCCACGCCGGCCAGCGTGGAGGACATCATCCTGGGGGACCTGCTCTGGTCCGGGACGCGGGTGGTGATCAACAGCGTGATGATCCTGGCGGTGGCGCTGGCCTTCACGCCGGTGTACGGCCTGGTGACCACGCCGCTGGTGCTGCTGGCGCTGCCGGTGGGCTTCGTGCATGGGGTGTTCATGGCCGCTGCCTGCATGGCGTACACGTCCCGGGCAGTCTCCTTGAGCACGGTGGGCTTCTTCTTCTCCCTCATTATCGCGCCCATGTTCTGGTTCAGCGGCGTGTTCTTCCCGCTGGAGGGCCTGCCGGACTGGCTGCAGACGGCGGCCTGGTTCATCCCCATTGCCCACGCCGTGGAGATCAACCGGGCGCTGGCGGACGCCGCCCTGCGGCCGTCCCTGCTGGGGGACCTGCTGTGGCTGGTGGCGGGGGCCGTGGCCTGCACGTACGTGGCGGTCTACCTCATGCGCCAGCGGCTGGTGAAGTAGGCGCACGCGGGCGTCCGGAGGGGATTTCAGGGCGCGCCGGAGAGCTTTCGGGCCTCCGGCGCGCATCTGCTTAGCTGCATACGCCGTTAACCGGCCGCTTTGACCGGAGAGCGCGGATTTGGTATGCTGGAGGCGATGGTCAGCGACGGGAGCATCGCCAGGCAGGTCCACGACATCAAGATCGAGGACGAGATGCGGGCCTCGTACCTGGATTACGCCATGAGCGTAATCGTGGCCCGCGCGCTGCCGGACGTCCGGGACGGCCTGAAGCCGGTGCACCGCCGGATCCTCTACGCCATGGACGAGCTGGGCGTCCGGCCCGGCACCCCCTACAAGAAGAGCGCCCGCATTGTGGGCGAGGTGCTCGGCAAGTACCACCCCCACGGCGACGCCCCGGTCTATGAGGCCATGGTGCGCATGGCGCAGGACTTCGCCATGCGGTACCCCCTCATCGACGGTCAGGGGAACTTCGGCAGCATCGACAACGACCCGCCGGCGGCCATGCGGTACACGGAGGCGCGGCTGGCGCCCATCGCGCTGGAGATGCTGGCGGACATCGACCGCAACACCGTCGACTTCGTGGACAACTTCGACGGCTCGCTGCGGGAGCCGGTGGTGCTGCCGGCGCGGCTGCCGAACCTGCTGGTGAACGGCTCCTCCGGCATCGCCGTGGGCATGGCCACCAACATCCCGCCGCACAACCTCACGGAGGTCTGTGACGCCGTCAGCCACCTCATTGAGAACCCGGAGGCCACCACGGAGGAGCTGACGCAGATCGTCAAGGGGCCGGACTTCCCCACGGCGGGCCTCATCCACCGCTACCGCACGGAGTCCACGGTGGACGCCGAGGGCAAGCGGGTGGAGCAGAAGGTGGACGCCATCAAGGAGGCGTACGCCAGCGGGCAGGGCCGCATCGTCATGCGGGCGCGGGCCACCATCGAGGAGACGAAGGCCGGGCGGCACCAGATCGTGGTGACGGAGCTGCCGTACCAGGTGAACAAGGCGGCGCTCATCGAGAAGATCGCGGACCTGGTGAAGGACAAGCGCATCGACGGGATCAGCGACATCCGCGACGAGTCCGACCGGCACGGCATGCGCATCGTCATCGAACTGCGGCGGGAGGGCTCCGCGCGGCAGATCCTCAACGCCCTGTACAAGCACACGCCCATGCAGTCCGCGTTCAACATCCACATGCTGGCGCTGGTGAACGGCCAGCCGCGGACCATCGGCCTGAAGGCGGCGCTGGAGCACTACATCGACCACCGCCGCGTCATCATCCGCCGCCGGTCCGAGCATGACCTGGAGAAGGCGCGGGAGCGGGAGCACATCCTGGCGGGCCTGCTGCGGGCCATCGACCAGCTGGACGCCATCATCACGCTGATCCGCCGGTCCCCCTCCGCCGACGAGGCGAAGGAGCGGCTGATGCGGCGCCCCTTCAACTTCTCAGACCGGCAGGCGCAGGCCATCCTGGACATGCAGCTCCGCCGGCTGGCGGCGCTGGAGCGCAAGAAGCTCCAGGACGAGTACGCGGAGGTCATCCAGACCATCAACTACCTGGAGGACCTGCTGGCGAACCCGCGGAAGATCGACTTCCTGATCCGGGATGAGACGCAGGAGCTGAAGAAGAAGTTCGGCGACGAGCGGCGGACCCGGATCCTGGAGCGGGAGGCGGAGGACTTCTCTGAGGCGGACCTGGTGCCGCACCAGGACGTGGTGGTGACCCTCAGCCGCCGGGGCTACATCAAACGGATGACGCTGGACCACTACCGCCCGCAGCGGCGCGGCGGCCGCGGCATCACGGGCATGGTGACGCGGGAGGCGGACGCCGTGTGGCGGATGCTGGTGGCGGACACCCATGACAGCCTCCTGTTCTTCACAGACCGCGGCCGGGTCTTCCAGTCCCGCGTCTTCGACATCCCGGACGCCACGCGGACGGCCAAGGGGATCCCCCTCATCAACCTCATCGACATCGACCAGGGCGAGGTGGTGACGGCGGTGGTCAGCGCGCGGGACTTCGAGCGCGACTGCATGATCATGGCCACCAGGCTGGGCGAGGTGAAGCGCACCGCCCTGTCCGAGTTCGAGTCCGTGCGGCGCAGCGGCCTCATCGCCATGGACCTGGAGGACGGCGACGAGCTGGTGGCGGCCGCCCTGGCCCGCGAGAGCGACGACGTGCTGCTGGTGAGCAACGCCGGGCAGGCCATCCGCTTCAAGGTGACGGAGCTCCGCCAGGCCTCCCGCCAGAGCGGCGGCGTGCGCGGCATCCGGCTGGGCCGGGACGAGCGGGTGGTGGCCATGGTGGTGCCGGACAGCGGGCAGGAGCTGCTGACGGTCACGGCCTACGGGTTCGGCAAGCGGACGTCCCTGGACCAGTACCCCACGCAGGGCCGCGGCGGCTCCGGCATCCGCACGCACCACCTCTCGGACAAGACGGGCGAGCTGGTGGCCGCCCAGGTGGTGAACGCCCAGCAGGAGCTGATGATCATCTCCCGGGATGGGGTGGTGCTGCGGACGCAGGTGGACAGCATTGCCCTCTACGGGCGCGACAGCCAGGGCGTCCACGTCATGCGCGTGGGGCCCAACGACGCCGTGGCCAGCATTGCCTGCATTGACGTGGCGCGGAAGGAAGAGGAGCCCTCCGGCCGCGCCCGCCGCGCCCGCACCGGGGCCACCGCCGGGACGGCCCCCGCCGAGGCCGCGCCGAAGGGCGCCCGTTCCGCCCGGGGCGGGAAGGGCCGCGGCGCCGCGAACCAGCAGGACGGAGGTGGCCCGCGGCAGCGCCGCGGCCGCTGACCGTCCCGGGGCGCCACCCCGCAGGCGCCGCTCTCTTCCTTCAGCATTCCCCGCCCATTCCCAGCGTGAGGTGCGCCATGCACCACAGGACCGAGCTTCAGGCCGAGTTCGAGCACGTGGCTTCCCACATTGAGCGCATGTGGCGGCGGCTGACGGAGGGCACCCTGGGGGGCGCCACGCCGGCGTCCCGGCCGCTGGAGCCGCCCGTGGACGTGTATGAGACGGACGGCTCCGTGGTGCTGGTGGTGGAGATGGCCGGCCTCCGGGACCAGCAGGTGCGCCTGGACGTGAGCGGCCGGCGCGTGCTGATCCAGGGGGAGCGCCGCGGCGAGGCGTGCGAGCCCGGCAGCCGGGTGTACTCCCAGATGGAGATCCGGTGCGGCCCGTTCCGCCGGCTGGTGGTCCTCCCCGCTCCGGTGGACGCGGAGCGGGCACGCGCCTCCTACGACGACGGATTCCTCAGCATCACGTTCCCGAAGCTCCCGGAGGCGGAGGAGCGGTCCGTGCGCATCCAGGTGCGGCGGACGGAGCTACGGCGGACGTCACTGGAGTAGGCGGCCATGGTGGAACCGGAACGCGTGACCAGCCCCGAGGAGGCTCCCGCGCCGCCGGACGTCATCCCGGTCATCGCCGCGGGGCCCAACGTGCTGTTCCCGGCGGTCATGGCGCCGCTGCTGGCCACGGAGCCCCGGGAGGTGGCGGCCATGGACGCGGCGGCCGGCTCCGCGCAGCGGCTGGTGGGCATCTTCGCCCAGGAGCCGTCCGGCCCGGGCACCTACCAGGGCCCCCTGCGCCGGACGGGCACGGCCGCCACCATTGTGCGCATGGCGCGGACGCCGGCGGGCGCGGTGCAGGCCATTGTGCAGGGCACGGCCCGGGTGCGGCTGGTGGCGCTGGAGCAGGAGCAGCCGTACCCGCAGGCGCGGGTGCTCTGGCTGGAGGAGCGGGCGGAGGAGACGCCGGAGGTGGAGGCGCTGCGCCGCAGCGTGGCGGACCTGTTCCGCCGGGTGGCGGAGCTGGCCGGTACCATCCCGGCGGAGACGGTGGCGGCGCTCTCCCAGGCCGTGGGGCCGGGCAACCTGGCGGACTTCGTAGCGGCCAACGTGCCCACGCTGGGCCCGGAGGAGCGGCAGCAGGTGCTGGAGACGCTGGACGTGGCGGAGCGGCTGCGCCTGCTGGTCCGGCTGCTGACCCATGAGGTGCAGGTGCTGGAGGTGGGGCAGCAGATCCAGAGCCAGGTCCGGGGCGAGCTGGACCGCCGCCAGCGGGAGTTCATCCTGCGGGAGCAGCTGCGGACCATCCAGCGGGAGCTGGGCGAGGAGGGCACGCCGGAGCTGGCGGAGCTGGAGCGGCGGCTGGACGAGGCGAAGCTGCCGCCGGAGGCACGGCGGGAGGCGGACCGGGAGCTGCAACGGCTGCGCACCATGCCCCAGGCCAGCGCGGAGTACCAGGTGGCCCGCACCTACCTGGAGTGGCTGGCGGACCTGCCGTGGGCCGTCTCCACGGAGGACAACCTGGACATCGACCACGCGGAGCGGGTGCTGAACGAGGACCACTACGGGCTGGCCAGGGTCAAGCAGCGGATCCTGGACTTCCTGGCGGTGCGGAAGCTGCGGCAGGACGCCAAGGGCCCCATCCTCTGCTTCGTGGGCCCGCCGGGGGTGGGCAAGACGTCCCTGGGGCAGTCCATTGCCCGGGCGCTGGGGCGCCGCTTCGTCCGCATGTCGCTGGGCGGCGTCCGGGACGAGGCAGAGATCCGGGGCCACCGCCGGACGTACGTGGGGGCGCTGCCGGGCCGCATCATCCAGGGCATCCGCCGGGCCGGGAGCAACAACCCCGTGTTCATGCTGGACGAGGTGGACAAGCTGGGCGCGGACTTCCGGGGCGACCCCTCCGCGGCGCTGCTGGAGGTGCTGGACCCGGCGCAGAACGCGGGCTTCGTGGACCACTACCTGGACGTGCCGTTTGACCTCTCCCGGGTCTTCTTCATCACCACAGCCAACGTGCTGGACACGATCCCCGCCCCGCTGCGGGACCGGATGGAGATCATCGAGATCCCGGGCTACACGGAGCTGGAGAAGCTGGAGATTGGCAAGCGGTACCTGCTGCCCCGCCAGGTCCGGGAGAACGGCCTGCCGGAGGGCGCCCTGGCCCTCACGGACGGGGCGCTGCGGGAGATCATCCGCAGCTACACGCGGGAGGCGGGGGTGCGCAACCTGGAGCGGGAGATCGCGGCGGTGTGCCGGGGGGTGGCGCGCCACGTTGCCCGGGACCCTACCCGCCGGTTCACGGTGCGGCCAGAGGACCTGCCTGAGTACCTGGGGCCGCCGCGGTTCCGCTGGGAGGCGGCCCGCGAGGCGGACGAGGTGGGCGTGGCCACGGGGCTGGCCTGGACGCCCTACGGCGGCGACGTGCTCTTCGTGGAGGCGCGGGCGGTGCCCGGCAAGGGACGGCTGACCCTCACGGGGCAGCTGGGCTCGGTGATGCAGGAGTCGGCGCAGGCGGCGCTGACGTACGCCCGCTCGCGGGCGGAGCCCCTGCGGATCCCGCCGGACTTCTTCGAGCGGCACGACCTGCACGTCCACGTCCCGGCGGGCGCCATCCCCAAGGACGGACCGTCCGCGGGCGTCACCATGGCCACGGCGCTGGTCTCCGCCATCACCCGGCGGCCCGTGCGGCGGGACGTGGCCATGACGGGGGAGATCACGCTGCGGGGGAAGGTCTTGCCGGTGGGCGGGATCCGGGACAAGGTGCTGGCCGCCCACCGGATGGGGGTGCGGACGGTGGTGCTGCCCAAGGACAACGAGCGGGACCTGGAGGAGGTGCCGCCGGAGGTCCGCAGCGAGCTCCAGTTCGTGCTGGCGGAGGACGTGGACACGGTGCTGAACACGGCGCTGCACCAGGAGGTGCGGGAGGAGCAGCCCCACCTGGCGCCGACGGCGGTCTGAGGAGCACGGCATGGACGAGCAGCACGATCACCGGCTCATCCAGGCCCCGCGCACCGGCCGGGAGGCGGCGGGCGAGGCCCTGCTGCGGGGCCAGGCGCTCCTGCTGGACGTCCGGACGCCGGAGGAGTACCGCTTCTCCCACGCCCCCGGCGCCGTGAACATCCCCCTGCGCGAGCTGCCGGACCGCCTGGATGAGGTGCCGCGGGACCGACCGGTCATCACCGTCTGCACCTGACCGAACGAGGCCTCCAGCGCCCGTGCGGCGCGGCTGCTGAACGAGCACGGATTCCGTGCGTCCGCCCTGGAGGGCGGCCTCCACGGTTGGCAGGCGGCGGGCTACCCGCTGACCGGCGACCACCCGGATGTCCGGCTGAAGGCGGTGTAGGCAGGCGGGCCCGCGGCGCCCTCAGGCGGGCTTGCGCGCCGCGAGCCGCTCCACCACGCCCAGCCGGGAGCGCTCCGCGCGCTCCACCACCAGCCCGGCGGCGGGCAGGAGGTCCGCCGGACGACGAAGCTGGTGGTCGAACCGGCCGGTCAGCCGCTCCAGGAGCCGCTGCACCAGCCGCACGGGGGCCGCCGTGCTGCGGACGTGGTCCAGGAGGAGCAGACGGCCGCCGGGCCGGAGGACGCGCGCCATCTCCGCCAGGGCGCGGCGGTCGTCCGGGATGCTACAGAGGGCAAGGGTGCAGACCACGGTATCGAAGGAGGCGGCGGCGAAGGGGAGGGCCTCGGCGTCGGCCTCCTGGAGCTGGACGTCCAGGCCCGACCCCCGCGCCCGGCGGCGGGCGACGGCCAGCATGGCGGGGCTGAAGTCCACGCCCACCAGGCGGACGTCGGGCGGGTAGAAGGGGAAGTTGCGGCCGGTGCCCACGGCCACCTCCAGCACGCGACCGGCGGCCTGCCCGCAGACCCAGGCACGCCCGTGGCCGAAGAGCAGCCGCTCCACGGCGCGGATCTGCCGGTCGTAGGCCGGGGCTCCCCGGTCCCAGAAGCCCCGCAGGCGCGCGAGCTCCTCCGGAGGCGTGGAGGACATCCTCCGCACCCCGTTCCGTACCGCGCGGCTCAGGCGCGGGCGCGGGCGCCCGGCTCCGGCGTGCCGGCGGCCCACCCCTCCAGCCGGCGGGCTAGGGCAGCGGCCAGGCGGCGCAGCGGCAGCCGCGCCACGGGGATCCGCTCCACGCCGCCGCGGCCGTAGCCCAGGCGGCGGATGCGGGCCCGGGCCGTCTCCAGGTCGTACCGGTGTACCAGCTCACCGTACAGCGCGTAGAAGGGGGCGTCCATCGTACTCCTCCCGCCCGGCTCTGACTGACTGTCAGTCATGGCCGGGCAACAAAGAACCTACGGCTCGTGCCACAGGATCCGGTCGATCATCTCCACCAGCGTGTCCTCGTAGTGCTGGGCGCGGCCGCCGTCCTCACAGACGAAGCACTCCAGGGCGGCGTCCTCCACCAGGCAGCAGACGAGCCTCGCGGCGATCTCCGGGTCCATGCCGCGGAAGCCCGGCGGCCGCACCTTGTCCCGCAGGAACGCCGCTACCCGCTCCACCACGTCGCTGCCCTGGAGGTCCGGGTCCTCCAGGTCCTCCAGCTCCAGCCCCAGGTGGAGCGCCCGGACCAGGTCCGGGTTGTCCCGGGAGACGCGGAAAGCGGCGCGGACCATGGCCCGGCCCCGCTCCCGGGCCGGCAGGGCCGCCAGCTCCGGGGCGAAGATGGCGCCTAGGAGGGCGGCGCGGAACTCCCGGGCCAGGGTGACGAGGATGGCCTTCTTGCTGGGGAAGTAGAGGTAGAAGGTCCCCTGGGCCACGCCGGCCTCGCGGACCACGTCGCTGACGGTGGCCTTCCCGTAGCCCTTCTCAGCGAACACCTTGCGGGCCGCCTTGAGGAGCTGCTCCCGCCGTCCGGCCTCCACCTCGCGCCGCGTCTCCACGGCCATCGCCCGGCCCTCCTTGACGACTGACGGTCAGTCATTGACTGAGCGTCAGTCATAGTATCGGCGCGGGCCCAACGGTTGTCAAGACCCTTCCGCACCGTTTTCCGGCCGCGCCCGGGATTGCCCGCCTAGGCGGGCGGCGTGATCTCGATGTGGTGCCGGGCGGCGGCGTCCAGGAGCCTCCCCACGTCCGGCGGGGCAGGCGGCGGCAGCACCGTCTCCCGCGCCGGCTCGCCCACCGTGCGGGCGAAGCGCTCGAAGCCCGCGGGCAGGGTGAGCTGCAGCACGCGCGTCGGCGTCCGGCCGGACACCTGGAAGCCGTGGACCAGGCCCCGCGGCAGGAAGATGAAGCCGCCCGGCGCCAGCTCCCAGGCCCGGCCGTCGCACGTGACGGTCATGGCGCCCTCCAGCAGGTAGAACGCCTCATCCTCCACCTGGTGCCGGTGCGGCGGCGGCGCGAAGCCCGGCGGCAGCACCTGATCCAGGAGCGTGAACGCGTCGCCGGTCTCGGCTCCGCCGGCCTTCACGGTCATGAGGGTACCCAGGAACCAGATGGCCTCGCCCTCGTCCTGTTGCAGGGCGTACGGCCCGCGCTGTGCCGACACGGCACGCCTCCTTCGCGGTCCCGCCGTCCCCGGCGGGCATGGTATACTGGACCGACAGATGGTCAGAGCATCTGACCATGTAGTAAGACTATCGTACTATCTCTGTCAAGGGGGCAGCGGTGGCCTCACACGGGGATGACCAGCGGATGCTGGGCGCGCTGCTGCGGATCCCGTTCCAGGCCCTGGTGGCGCGGATCCACCGGGACCTGGCCGCCGCCGGCTACGGGGACCTGCGCCCGGCGCACTTCACCGTGTTCCAGCACCTGGACCGGGAGGGGTCGCGGCTGACGGAGCTGGCGGACCGCGCCCAGATCACCAAGCAGTCCATGGGCTACCTGGTGGACTACCTGGAGCGGCGGGGGTACGTGGAGCGCGTACCGGACCCGCAGGACGCCAGGGCGCGGGTGGTGCGGCCAACGGAGCGCGGGCGGGACGTGGAGCGCAGGGCCCGCGCCACCATCCGGGAGGTGGAGCGGGAGTGGGCGGAGCGGCTGGGCGAACGCCGGGTCCGCGAGCTCCACGAGACGCTCCGGGACCTGGCGGCGTACCTGGAGGGCCGGGCCTGAGCCGGGATGCGCCGCCGCGCCGTCTTGGCACGGCGTGACGGCGTCCCGGGGGCGGCGTCAGCGTGGGGGCGGCGTGCCCTCCCGGCAGGCGGCGGCGCGGGCCAGCAGCAGGTCCCGCTCCCGCGCGTTCTGCGTCAGGGAGGCCGCCCGCTGGAACTCCGCCTCCGCCTCCTCCAGGCGGCCCAGCTTCGCCAGCAGGTCGCCCCGGACGCTGGGCAGGAGGTGGTAGCCCTGGAGGGCGGGTGTCGAGGCGAGGGCGTCCACCGCCTCCAGCCCGGCCGCGGGCCCGAAGGCCATGCCCAGCGCCACCGCGCGGTTCAGCTCCACCACGGGGGAGGGGGCCAGCTGGGCGAGGGCGTCGTACAGGGCGGCGATGCGCTCCCAGTCCGTCTCCTCCGGGGTGCGCGCCCGCGCGTGGCAGGCGGCGATGGCGGCCTGGAGGGCGTAGGGGCCCAGCACGCCGCCCAGGGCCTCCGCCCGCCCCAGCGCCGCCAGGCCGCGGCGGATGAGGAGCCGGTCCCAGCGGCTCCGGTCCTGGTCCAGCAGCAGGATGGGCTCGCCGGCGGGGCCCACGCGCGCCCGCAGCCGCGACGCCTGGAGCTCCATGAGGGCCACCAGCCCGTGGACCTCCGGTTCCTCCGGCATCAGCCCCGCCAGGATGCGGCCCAGGCGGAGCGCGTCCTCACAGAGGGCGGGCCGCACCCAGTGCTCGCCGGCGGTGGCGGCGTAGCCCTCATTGAAGATGAGGTAGATGACCTCCAGCACGGAGGAGAGCCGCGCGGCCAGCTCCGCCCTGGCCGGCAGCTCGAAGGGGACGCGGGCCTCCCGCAGGGTCCGCTTGGCCCGGACGATGCGCTGGGCCACGGTGGGCTCCGGGACCAGGAAGGCCCGGGCGATCTCCGCGGTGGTGAGGCCGCCCAGCAGGCGGAGCGTGAGGGCCACCCGGGCCTCCGTGGAGAGCACCGGGTGGCAGGCAATGAACATGAGGCGGAGGAGGTCGTCGCCCACGGGGTCGTCCAGCGCCGCCTCCAGGTCCGGGGCGTCCGCCTCCTCCCGGGCCTGGAGGTCGCGCCCCAGGCGCTGGTACTTCTCCTGGAGCCGCCGGTCCCGCCGCAGACGGTCCACGGCGCGGCGCTTGGCCACGGCCATGAGCCAGGCGCCCGGGTTGGCCGGGACGCCGGACCCGGGCCACTGCTCCAGGGCAGCCACCAGGGCGTCCTGCGCCAGGTCCTCCGCCAGGCCGACATCGCCCACCTGGCGCGTGAGCCCGGCGATGAGCCGCGCGGACTCGATGCGCCAGACGGCGTCGATGGTGCTACGAACGTCGGAAGCAGCCATGGTGATCGGTCAAGCTGCGCCGGCGAACGCCAGGCCCTTCACGGCGCGGCCGGCCCGGATGGAAGGTCCCGCTCCAGGTCACCGGTGCTCACGCATGACTCCTCTGCACGTCACGGGCGCCGCCGGGCTCCAGCCCTGAGGACGCCTCGATGGGCCGCACCTCGATGGCGAACCCCAGGTGCCCGCCCCAGTTGGCCGCCGGGTGCAGCGAGGCCACCCGGACGGCCTCCTCCAGGTCCTCCGCCTCGATGATGAAGAACGAGCCGACCACCTCCTTCGCCTCGGTGAAGGGGCCGTCGGTCAGGATGGGGTCGCCGTTCCGGGGTCGCAGCGTCGCGGCGACCCGGTGCTGGAGGGAGCCCACGGCCACCAGATGGCCGCTCTCGCGGAGCGCCTGGTCGTAGGGCTTGAGCTCCAGGGCAATGGCCTCCTGCTCCTCCGGGGAGAGCCTATCGAACTGCTCCACGTTGTAGTAGCCCAGACAGAGGTACTTCATCCCGCCGTTCTCCTGATGGTGATGGGCGGCCCGCCGTCACGGCGCCGTGACGGGCACGCCCACTTCGACGTCGAAGAGGTCCGGGGCCATGCGCAGCGGAACGAGGGCGCGCAACCGCACCCGATGGGCGCGGGCGACGGCACGGCGGCCTCGCTTGCGGGCATCTCTCCCTCCCCCTCACGCCCGGGCAGTCCCCGGGGCTATGGCGGCCGGGGCGCGGCTCAGTCGGCCCGCGGGCAGTTCACCGTCCAGGGGATGCCGAAGCGGTCAACCAGAATGCCGTAGCCTTGCGCCCAGAAGGTCTCCTGAAACGGCATGACCACCGTCCCCCCGTCCGCCAGGGCGTTGAAGACCCGCTCCCCCTGCGCCGCGTCCTCAATCTGGAGCGAGACGTACAGCCCCTGCGGCCGCTGGTACTGGCCGGGCGGGGTGTCAGCACCCATCAAGACCTGGTTGCCCACCGAGAGGTGGGCGTGCATCACGCGGTCCTCCCAGCCGGCCGGTACCTGCTCCGAGGCCGGCAGGTCCTTGAAGGTCATCATGGCCTCCACCTTGCCGCCCAGGACCTGCTCGTAGTACCGGAACGCCTCGGCGCACTGCCCATCGAAGTTGAGGTACGGGTTGACCTGCACCCTGGTCTCCTTTCTCACGCGTGGTACGCCGCCTCCAGCGCGGCGATGTCCAGCTTCACCATGGAGAGGAACGCGTCGCTGACCCGCTTGGCCCGGGCCGGGTCGGCGTCGTTCAGCCACTCATCCAGCTTGGCGGGGACGATCTGCCACCGCAGACCGTACCGGTCGATCAGCCACCCGCAGGCCTGCGGCTGGCCCCCGCCCTCCAGCAGCGCGTTCCAGTACCGATCCAGCTCCGCCTGGTCATTGCAGAGGACCACGAGGGAGATGGCATCGTTGAACTCATGGTGCGGTCCCGCGCTGATGGCCTGGAAGCGCTGGCCCAGGAGGGTGAAGTCCACCACCTTGACGGAGCCCGGCGGCCCGCTGGGCGACTCGCTCCACAGCGTCGTCACGCGGTCGATGCGGGAGTCCGGGAAGACGGAGGCGTAGAACCGTGCCGCCTCCTCGGCCTCCTTGGCATACCACAGGTGCGGGAAGATCTTCGCGCTTGCCGTTCCCATGACCGCATCTCCTTCGACCGTGTCCCAGATAAGGGATGCCGGGGCCCGGCGGCGCCGGGCCCCCATGCCCGTGCGGAACGGCGGAGCGGACGGGCGGACCGCGGCGGCGCCGGGCCGTCAGGCCTGCGCCTGCCGCTCCGCCACCTGGCGGCGCATGCGCTCCTCCGCCTCCCGGATCTCCGGCGTCATCGCGTCGCCGAAGTCGTCCGCTTCGAACACCGGGCGGATCTCCACCTCGCCCTCCCGGAAGGGGGCGCGCTTCAGCCACTCCACCGCCTCATCCATGGACTTCACCTGCCAGAGCCAGAAGCCGGCCACCAGCTCCTTGGTCTCCGCGAAGGGTCCGTCAATCACCGTCCGCCGGTCGCCCTCGAAGCGGACGCGCTTGCCGTGGGAGCTGGCCTGGAGGCCTTCGCCGGCCAGCATGACGCCGGCCTTCACCAGCTCTTCGTTGAACCTGGTCATCTCCGCCAGGTCTTGCTCCGTGGGGAGCACGCCTGCCTCGGTCTCCTGGTTGGCCTTGACGATCACCATGACGCGCATTGTTCCCTGCTCCTTCCTCTAGCTTGAGGCGGGCGGCCCGCCGGCGGGTCCAACCCTGCCTCTACTGAGACGTCGAACGGGGTGCTCCCAGATCGACACGTGGGGGACACGTTTTTGTGCAGGACATCAGGCGTGCCCCGGCCAGCCGGCGTCCACCAGGGCCTGCGCCTCCTGCCAGGCGGGGAACGCCTCCTCCAGCTTGCGGCGGCCGGACGGGGTGAGCCGCAGCGGCCGTTCCCGGGCGTCCTCCGAGGGGACAACCTCCACCCAACCGTTGCGCTGGAGCAACGCCGCGCCCCGGCTGAGGGTGGTGCGCTCCAGGACCAGGATGTCCGCCAGCTCTCCCATGCGGGTGGGGCCCTTCACGGCCAGCACCGCCAGGATGGAGAACTGCGTGGCACGCAGGCCGTGGGGCCGCAGCCGCTGCTCGTACAGGCGGGTGATGGCCCGGGCGTAGCGGCGGGCTGCCAGGCAGTGGCAGGCCCGGGTTGCGGAGAGATCCGGCGCGTCCGCCATGGCAAACAGTGTATATACACGTATGACCCCCTGTCAAGGCGGCGCCGGCTGTGCCGGCGCCGGAGCCGTCGGATCCGGGCGGGCACGGCCTAGTAGCCCCGTTCCGGGTCCACCACGTTGCGCAGCGGCTGCCCGGCCACGTAGCGGCCCAGGTTGTCCACGA
This sequence comes from Dehalococcoidia bacterium, assembly GCA_036564075.1. Taxonomy (GTDB): domain Bacteria; phylum Chloroflexota; class Dehalococcoidia; order DATCLE01; family DATCLE01; genus DATCLE01. The sequence goes on along the minus strand of DATCLE010000257.1, from coordinate 19,604 downwards.
AGATGGCGGTGGCGCGCGCGTCGTAGTCGTCCACGCCGCCGGAGACGTGGGGGCTGAGGATGGCGTTCTCCAGGTCCCAGAGGGGGCTGTCCGGCGGCAGCGGCTCCTGCTCGAAGACGTCCAGCACCGCCCCGCCGATCCAGCCCTCCCGGAGGGCGCGGACCAGGGCGGCTTCATCCACCACGGCGCCGCGGGCGATGTTGATGAGGCAGGCGGTGGGCTTCATGGCCCGCAGCTCCGCCTCGCCGATGAGGCGGCGGGTCTCCCGCGTGAGGGGCACCGCCAGCACCACGAAGTCGGACCGGCGGAGGAGGTCGTGCAGGGCGGAGAGGGGCAGCAGCTCGTGGGCATCGGGGTCGTCCGCGGCGGGTGCCGCGGCGGAGCGGCGGATGCCTAGCACGTGCATGTCGAAGGCGCGGGCGTAGCGGGCGGCGGCGCGGCCGATGGCGCCCATGCCCACAATGCCGGCGGTCTTGCCCGCCAGGACCGTGGGCATGAAGCGGACCCACTCGTGCCGGGCCTGGGCCCGCAGGAAGCGGTGGGCCCCCTTGGCGAACATGAGCATGGCGCCCAGGATGTACTCGCCGATGGGGACCGCGTGGAGGCCGCTGACGTTGGTGAGGGTCACGCCGGGCGGCAGCGTGCCGCTCTCCAGGATGCGGTCCACCCCGGCACTGGTGACCTGGAGCCAGCGGAGGCTGCGGCAGGCCTCCATGGCCTCCCGCGGCAGGCCGAACCAGCGGGCAAAGAGCACCTCCGCCCGGGAGAGCAGCCGCAGCGCCTCCTCCCGGACGGCGGGGTCCGCCTCCGGGCCCGCCCGCAGCGCCCGCCGGTGCTCCCGCCCCAGGACGGACACCTCCACGCGGGGGTCCACGGCCCGGATGCGGTCCAGCAGCTCCGGCGCCAGGTCGAACTCCACGAGGACGGACACGCGGCCTTCGGGCATGAGGGCCTCCCGGGAGAGGAGATGGGTCAGGGGGTAGTATAGCAGGTGCGGCGGAGCACGGTCGCCTCACGGCGGCTCCTGGAGACGGCTCACGCCGGTGAAGACGATCTCCCGAACCCGGCCCGGCGGCAGGGCAACGACGAACACGTCCCCGCGCCACTCCCGGCCCTGGGTGGAGACCATGCGAGCGACGAGGCGTCGCGTGTTGATGGGATACGGGGTCGCGATGGGCGGCCGGAAGTGGAGCTCCAGGGTCCAGCGGCCCGGCTCCGCGCCCTCCACCGCCAGCCAGGCGGAGGTGGCGGGCAGGACGAATACCCTATCGCCGCGGTCCAGTTCGGCCCGCTCTAACTGTACCCGGTACGGCATCGTCCACCTCCCCGGGGGGTGTTCGCCCTCAGGATACCGCGCGGCCGCGACAGCCTCCGTCGTCTTGCGGCGGCCGCGCCGCCGTTGAGGGTGGCGGAGGCGCGGCCCTATAATGGTCTCGTGACGGAGCAACTGACACTGGAGACGGAAAGCCCGGAGGCCACGCACGCGCTGGGCGTCCGGCTGGGGCGGCTCCTCCACCCCGGCGACGCCGTCCTGCTCTCCGGCGAGCTGGGCACCGGCAAGACGGTCCTCACGCAGGGCATGGCGGAGGGCTTGGACGTGCAGGAGCCGGTGAAGAGCCCCTCCTTTGTCCTGCTCCATCAGTACGAGGGCCGGACCACGGTGTACCACGCCGACCTCTACCGTCTGGAGAGCCCGCAGGAGGTGGCGGACCTGGGCCTGGACGAGGTGGCGGCGGACGGGGTCCTGGTGGTGGAGTGGGCGGAGCGGGGGCAGGATGTCCTGCCGCCGGAGCACCTGCGCGTGCACCTGGCCTACGCCGGGGACGACCGGCGCCGCATCACGCTGGAGGCGCACGGAGGCCGCTACCAGGAGCTGCTGGCGCGGCTGGCGGAGGCAGCGCCCCGGCAGACGGAGGTGCGGTAGCGCGGTGGAGCTGTCCATCGATACGGCGGGCGACGTGGCCAGCGTGGCCCTCTCCCAGGAGGGCCGGCTGCTGGCGGAACTCACCTGGAACGCCCGCCGGAACCACTCGGCGGAGCTGCTGCCGGCCATCGATACGCTGCTGCGGCAGCAGGGCGCGGACCGCACGGCGCTGACGGCGGTGTTCGTGAACCGGGGGCCCGGGGGCTACGCCGGGCTGCGGGTGGGCATGAGCACGGCCATGGCGCTGGCGTACGGGCTGGGGCTGCCGGTGGTGGGCGTGGGCCGCCTGGAGGCGGACGCCTACCAGCACGCCGCGTTCCCGGGTCCGGTGTGCGCCGTCCACCGGGCGGGCCGGGGTGAGCTGGCGTGGGCGGCCTACCAGTGGGACGGCGAGGCGGAACGGGAGCTGGTGCCGCCGCGCCTGGGCACGCCGGAGGCGGTGGCGCGGGAGGCACCGCCCGGCGCGCTGTTCTGCGGCGAGGTGACGCCGGAGCTGGCGGCGGCGCTGCGGGCGGCGCGCGGCCCGGAGACGCGCCTGATCACGGGTGCGGGCGCGGTGCGGCGGGCCGGCTTCCTGGCGGAGCTGGCCTGGCGAAGGCTGGCGGCGGGCGGCGGGCTGGAGCCCGGCGCCCTGGAGCCCATCTACCTGCGAGAGCCGGCCGCGGCGCCGCCGGAGGCGCGGGCGGCCGAATCCTAGACCATCACGGAGAGGTGCATGGAGACGCAGCGGACGCTGGTCCTCATCAAGCCGGACGGCATGCAGCGGGGCCTGGCGGGCGAGATCCTGGCGCGGTTCGAGCGGCGGGGCCTGCGGCTGGTGGGCCTGAAGCTGCTCCAGGTGGACGACGCGCTAGCCCGCCGCCACTACGCGGAGCACGAAGGCAAGCCGTTCTTCCAGGGGCTCATCCGCTACATCCAGGCCACGCCCATCGTGGCCGCCGTGCTGGAGGGGACCAACGCCGTGGAGGCGGTCCGCCAGACCATGGGGGCCACCAACCCGGTGCAGGCGGCCCCCGGCACCATCCGCGCGGACTTCGGGCTGGAGATCGGGCGGAACCTGGTGCACGGCTCCGCCACGCCGGAGGACGCGGAGCGGGAGATCGCGCTGTTCTTCACGGAGCACGAGATCCTGCGCTGGGAGCGCAGCGTGGACGAGTGGGTCTTTGAACCGGGGCGGGAGGGCTAGTGGATGCGCACCACGGGCGTGGCATCCTTCCACAGCCGCTCGATGTCGTAGAACTCCCGCTGCTCCTGGGCGAAGAGGTGGACGATGACGGGGCCGTAGTCCAGGAGCACCCACCCGGAGGCGGGGGTGCCCTCCCGCCGGAGGTGGTGGACGCCCAGGCGGCCTAGGTCACGGTCCAGCACGTCGATGAGGGCCTGCATCTGCCGGACGCTGGTGGCGGAGGCGATGACGAAGTAGTCCGCAAAGCTGGCGATGCGGCTGATGTCCAGGAGGACCACGTCCTCGGCCTGGTGGTCAGCCAGGAGGTCAACGGCGGCGCGTGCGAGCTCTGCCGGTTGCAGAATACTCCCTCCGGTGCTCTAGCGCTGAGGTCCCCACGGGCATTATAGCATCACCCCGGCGCAGCCCGGGGAGGAGCGGACAGAGGAAGATGGCGGGCAAGGGACGTGTGGTGGTGGGCATGAGCGGCGGGGTGGACTCCTCCACCGCGGCCGCGCTGCTGCACGCCCAGGGCTACGAGGTGATCGGCGTCACCATGCGGCTGTGGACGGTGCCGGACGAGACGGCGCCGGTCCACCACCGGCACTGCTGCTCCATTGAGGACACGGACGACGCCCGGGCGGCGGCACAGGTCATCGGCATCCCTCACTACGTGCTGAACTTCGAGGAGGAGTTCCGCCGGTCGGTGGTGGAGTACTTCGTGGCGGAGTACCGGCGGGGCCGCACGCCCAACCCCTGCCTGGCCTGCAACGAGCACGTGAAGTTCCGGGCGTTCCTGGACCGCGCCCGCGCCCTGGGCGCGGACTACGTGGCCACGGGCCACTACGCGCGGGTGGCGCGGGACGGGGAGACGTACCGGCTGCTGCGGGCGGCGGACCCGGAGAAGGACCAGTCTTACGTGCTGTACACGCTGGGGCAGGAGGAGCTACGGTCCATCCTGTTCCCGCTGGGGACATACACCAAGGACCGGGTGCGGGCGCTGGCGGCGGAGCTGGGGCTGCCGGTGGCGGACAAGCCGGACAGCGCGGACATCTGCTTCGTGCCAGGGGGCGACTACCGCGCGTTCCTGGCGCAGTACGTGCCGACGCGGCCGGGCCCGGTGGTGGACACGGCGGGCAACGTGGTGGGCCAGCATGAGGGCGTCTCCGGCTTCACCGTGGGGCAGCGGCGCGGCCTGGGCGCCTTTGGGGCGCGGCGCTACGTGGTGGAGCTGCGGCCGGAGGCCAACACGGTGGTGGTGGGCGGCGCGGAGGAGCTGCTCTCAGACGTCTGCTGGGCGGAGCAGCTGCGGTTCGTGAACGGGCCGCCGGCGGGTGCGCTGGAGGTGGAGGCGAAGATCCGGTACCGGACGGCGGCGGCGCCGGCCCTCCTGAGGGTGCAGGGAGACCGGGCAGAGGTGCGGTTCCGGGAGCCGCAGCGCGCCGTGACACCGGGGCAGGCGGTGGTGTTCTACGTAGGTGATGAGGTGATCGGGGGCGGGATCATCGAAGGGCGCGGGAGGCGTGCCGCTCCCTCTTGACAAGCAGCCCAGGCAGCCCGTATCTATAGCTGGAACTGCATAGTGCGCCGAGTTCCCTCTTGGGAAACGGGGGACCCACATTCACCCTGGGGCGAGTCCGGTCCCGGAGCGCGGGGCCGGTAGGCGGCCTTCCCTTCCGCCGAGCCCGTCAGCTAACCTCGTAGGCGCGTCAAGGGGAGGAATAGCTCATCCGAGTGCCAGGGGCTATGCCTCTGGCACTTTGCTTGTGTAGAGTTGTTCGCCCCGATCATGGTGAAGGAGGAGCAACCGGTGAAAGGCGTGATCCTCGCGGCGGGGGACGGGGGGCGGCTGGGCCTGCTCAGCACCCTGACCCCGAAGCCGTTGATCGAGGTGGCCGGGCGGCCGCTCATCGAGTACACGGTCCGCGCCTTCGTCCAGGTCGGGATCACCGAGCTGGTGGTGGTGGTCGGCTACCGGGGGGAGATGGTGGAGGCCTGGCTGGGAGACGGCCGCCGGTTGGGCGCGCGGGTGCGCTACGTCTGGAACCCGGAGTACGAGCTGGGCAACGGCCTCTCCCTCTGGCAGGCGCGGGCCGCCGTGGCGGGGGAGCGCTTCGTCCTCTCCATGGCGGACCACCTGATCTCCGCGGAGCTCCTGGAGCGCCTCCTCACGGAGGCAGGGCGGCACCACCTGTTGGCGGTGGACCGCTCCGCCCGGAGCGTGGAGGTCTGGGAGGAGGCCACCAAGGTCTTCGTGGACGAGGACGGTTTCGTGCAGGCCATCGGCAAGGAGCTGCTGCTGTGGAACGCCGTGGATACCGGCGTCTTCCTCTGCCAGCCGTCCGTCTTCGATGCGTTCGCCGGGCTGCCGCACGGGCCGGAGCTCTCGCAGGTGATGGGCGCCGTGCTGGAGCGCGACCGGCTGAAGGCGTGCGACGTATCCGGCGCGTTCTGGCTGGACGTGGACACGGCGGCGGACCTGCGGCTGGCGGACCGCCTCTTGGGGGAGCATGGCGGAGCGCGGGTATGACGGGCTGGTCTCCCGCTACCTGAACCGGCGGCTCTCGCGGCCGGTGGCGCGGGCGCTGGCACGGACCCCGGTGACGCCCAACCAGGTGTCCGTGGCGGCGTTCCTGGCTGCGGCGGCGGCCGGCGCCGCCTTCGCGGCGGGGCTGGCCCCGCTGGGAGGCGCCGTTGCCCAGGCTTCCTCCGTGGTGGACGGGGTGGACGGCGACCTGGCCCGCGCCAAGGGGATGAGCAGCCGCTGGGGCGGCGCCTTCGACTCCGTCCTGGACCGCTACGCGGACGTGGCCATCCTGGGCGGCATGACGGTCTGGGCCGTCCGGCACGAGGACTGGCCGGGCGCAGCGGCCGTGGGCTTCCTGGCGGTGCTGGGCTCCCTGCTCATCAGCTACTCCCGGGCGCGGGTGGAGGCCAGTACGGACGCGCCCCTCTCCGACGGCCTGCTGGGCCTGGCGTCCCGGGACGTGCGGCTGTTCCTGGTCTTCCTGGGCGGGCTGGCGGGCCAGGCGTACTGGACGCTGGCGCTGCTGGCGGCGCTGACCTTCGCCACGGTGCTGTGGCGGCTGGCGTACCTCCGGTTCGTCCTCCGGCCGCGGTAGGCGCTCTGCACCGTCTTTGTGATGCCGGGCCACCCTCTGCGTGCTACAATGACGGAGATACCGGCACCAGGAGGGGCGCCCCATGGACCTGCAGGACGTTCGGGACGTGATCCTGATCATCTACGGGATCACGGCCATCCTCATGTTCCTGGCGATCCTGATCGTCACGGTGGTGGCGGGCTACCTGGTGATCCGGCTCCTGCGGCTGGCCAACCAGACGGTGCAGAGCAACGTGGTGCCCATCCTGGACACCTCTCGGGACACGCTGGTGAACGTGCGGGGGACGGCCCGCTTCATCACTGAGAACGCGGTGCAGCCGGTGATCCGCATTGCCGGGCTGTACGCGGGCGTCCGGGAGGGGCTGGCGGTGTTCACCGGGTTCCGGCGGTTGCGCCGCCGGAGCTAGCAGAGGAGGCGTACCATGCGCGGAAGCCTGGCTATCGTCTCGGGCGTGGCGGCTCTGGGGAGCGCGGCCATCGCCCTGGCCGTGGCGGCCCAGCGCCGGCGCGCGGCCCGGGCGCACGCGGGCGCGGCCCCGGCCGGGAGCGGCGGAACGGAGGGCATGGACGTGAAGGCGGCGGTGGAGCGGGCGCAGGAGCTGGTGAAGGCGGGCGCCACGCGGGTGCGGGAGGCGGCGGGCCCGGCCGCGGCCGCCCTCCAGTCCCGGGTGGCGGAGACGGCGGGCGAGGTCCAGGCCCGGCTGGCGGGCCCGGCGGGCCGGGCGCGGGAGGGCCTGGGCGAGGCGCTGGAGCGCGCGGGGGAGGCCGCCTCCGCAGGCGTGGAGCGGGCGCGCGCCACCGCGGGAGAGGCGGCGGAGCGCCTGCGCCGGGGCGCCGGCGAGGCGGCGGGCGACAGCAACGCCGGGAGCACGGCGGCCGGGGCGCAGGAGCGGGCCCGGGGGGCCGTCGCAACGGCGGCGGCGCCGCTGCGGGGCGCGTGGGAGGCGCTGAAGGAGCGGCTGCGGGAGGCGGTGGCGGCGGGGAAAGCGGCGGCCGGCCGCCGGGAGCAGGAGCTCAAGGAGCAGTTCGAACGGGAGACGCGCCGGCGCTGAGGCGGCCGGGGGTCGCACGGCCGGCGGAGGCAGCGCCGGGGCGCGGGACGGCCCCGGCGCTCACGGTTCCAGAACACCCGCCTCCCGGTAAGGCCCGAAGCCCGCGCGGACCGGCCGTTCCAGGTCCGGTCCGGGGATGTCTGAGACGGCCTTGACGTTGAAGCAGGACCTGCCCTGCATCCGCCGGGCCGGCTTCGCGGCCAGCTCTGCAGGGACGTAGCGGGGTCATGCGGGAGAGGTTTACGTAGCCCTTACGGACGGCGACGCCGAAGCAGCGGGCCTTCCCTCCAGGGCCCGGCCCGGCGCGGGAGAGCGGTAGTCGGCGGGTGCGTCGCCGGTGACTGAGGGCGGGCCGCCGGTGGGCGCGAACGGCGCCCTGCGCGCCTGGACGGTCTCCTTGACGCTCCCGCCGCCCACGGCGTCCTCCCGTCCGTCGCGCCGGCCGGTCCGTGCCGAAATGCAGGCCGGCAAGCCCTGGCGCGGGCTTGCCGGTTTCCGTGGCGGAGAGGGTGGGATTCGAACCCACGAGGGGTTGCCCCCTACGCGCTCTCCAGGCGCGCCTGATCGTCCACTCCAGCACCTCTCCGGACGCCGAACACAAGAGACCGGGCCCCGCGGCCCGTCCTGGTCGGCTCGCTCTGCGGTTGTATGGCGGAGAGGGTGGGATTCGAACCCACGAGGCTCATCGCCTACCGCTTTTCGAGAGCGGCACCTTCAACCACTCGGACACCTCTCCGCCGCCCATTATAGCACCGGCGGCGCGGCGCTGTGAACCGAAGGGCGGTACGGCGGCCGCTGCTCTATAATTGACGGCGCGGGCGGTGCCGCGCCCGCCGCAGCCCGAGGTGAGGAGTCTGTGGAGCCATGCGCCGAAGCTTGAGCGAGCTGGACGCCCGCCGGTTGCTGGTGCCGGGGCCGGTCTGCCTGGTGACCACCACGTGGAAGGGGTCCGATAACGTGGCGCCGGTGGCGTGGAGCATGCCGCTGAGCGTGAGCCCGCCGCTGGTGGGCATTGCCGTCCACCCGGCCCGCCACACGCACGACATGATCCGGTTCAGTGAGGAGTTCGCCATCAACATCCCCGGCCCGCGGCTGCTGAACCACGTGCAGTACTTCGGCTCCGTCTCCGGCCGGGACCTGGACAAGCTGGACCTCTCCAAGCTGCCCACCTTCCGCGCCCGCAAGGTGGACGCGCCGTTGCTGGAGCACTGCGTGGCCTACATCGAGTGCGGGCTGGAGGACGCCTACGCCATCGGCGACCACACGCTGTTCGTGGGCCGGGTGGTGGCCGTGGCGGCGGAGAAGGAGGCGTTCGACGAGGCGTGGCTGCTGGAGGACCCGGACCTGCGGCCGCTCCACTACCTGGGCGGGGCATGGTACGCCGCGCTGGAGCGTCGCCTGGAGGCGCAACCGCCCCTCACGGAGGAGGGGGCGCTGGACGTGGCCACGCTGGAGGAGATGACCCGCGAGCAGGACGAGCGGGCGGCCGAGGAGCGGGGCGAGCGGGAGCGCCGCGGCGAGGAGCCGGACTAGAGGCGCAGCACCAGGAGCTCCCGGGAGAGGCTCTGCCCCTTGACGCGCACCACCACCTGGAGGATCCGCACCTTCATGCGGCCGCGCTCCGCTTCGATGAAGAACTCATCACCCTTCTCGAACCGGTAGTCGGTGTCCAGGGTGGCCAGGTGGGTGCCGCGCTGGGCGGAGAAGGGGTCCGCTTCGTAGATCTCCGTGCGCACGGGGGCCTCCCCTCACCCCTCCGCGGTGATGTCTCGGCGCTGGAACAGGTAGAAGACCAGCACCACCGCCGCCAGGGCGTACGCCCCCAGCACGGCGGCGCCCTGCCAGGCGCTGGGCAGGTCATCGGACGGCTGCGACGTGGAGGAGCCCTGGATCTGCCCGTTGGCCGCCAGGACCGCGCTGAGGTTCACGCTGGGGAACGCTTTGGTCACGTCCTCGAACACGCCGCCCACGGCCTGGAGGACGCTGCTGGCGATGAGCTCCACCACGAAGATGCCCAGCGGCAGGCCGATGGCCACGGCGCTGGAGCGCCCCCACACCCCCAGGAAGACGGCGGCGGCCACGTACGGCACCATGACCCAGGTGGTGCGGACCACGGCGGCCACCAGGTCCCCGGCGAAGCCCGCCCGCAGGACGGCGTCGTAGTTGCCGTCCAGGCTGGAGGAGATGGCGGCGGAGACGGCCAGGCCGGCCAGCATGCCCAGCAGGACCAGGAGGAACGCGAAGAGGACGCCGTTCACCAGCTTGGCGGCCACGAAGTGCCAGCGCGCCCGGGTGCGGACGACCATGGTGCGGACGGTGCCGGACCCGTACTCGCCGCCGGTGCTGCTGCCGGCCATGATGATGGCCAGGATGGTGCCGAACTGGGCGATGAGGCCGGCGCTGAAGGGGATGACGTTCTCCACCCGGAGGCTGGCGCGCAGGTCCTCCACGCCGGTGGCGTCCGTCTGCCCTCCGGCGGTCTGCACGGTAGCCCACAGGAGCAGGTAGAAGAGCACCACAGAGCCCAGCAGGATGCCCAGCAGCACCTTGGGCATGAGGCGCTTCCACTGGCGGAAGGCGTCACTGCGCAGGGCGTTGATCACCGTTCCCTTCCTCCCCGGTGAGCTGGAGGAAGTACTCCTCCAGGGTGTTCTCCACCAGCCGGAGCTGGTTGGCAAAGATCCCTTCCCGCGCCAGCGCCAGGTTCACGGTACGGCCCAGCTCCGGCGCCGCCCCCAGCAGCAGGCGCCCGTCCCGCCGCTCCACGCTCTCCACGCCCGGCAGCCGCGAGAGGATCTCCTGAGCCCGGTCCAGTTCCTCCGGCCGGACCTCCACCTCCAGCCGGCGGCCTTGTCGTAGGAGTTCCTCCACGCGGCCGGCGGCCACCAGTTCGCCGCGCTGGAGGATGGCCACCCGCTGGCAGACCTGCTGGACCTCGTAGAGGAGGTGGCTGGCCAGGAGCACCGTTCGCCCCTCCGCCGCCAGGCGGGGGATGAGCTCCCGCACCTCCCGCTGGCCGGCGGGGTCCAGGCCGTTGGTGGGCTCGTCCAGGAGGACCAGTTGCGGGTCCGCCAGGAGCGTGGAGGCGATGCCCAGGCGCTGCTTCATGCCCAGGGAGTACGTCTTGAACTTGTCCCGCGCACGGTCCGCCAGGCCCACCAGCTCCAGGAGCTCGTCGATGCGGCGCTCCGGCACGCCGCCCACGGCCAGGGCAATGGCGCGGAGGTTGTCACGGCCAGAGAGGTGGCCGTAGAAGGCGGGGGTCTCCACCACGGCGCCCACGCGGCGGAGCACCTCCCAGCGGTGGCGGCTGAGGTCCAGGCCGAAGGCCTCCACGGTGCCGGCGGTGGGCCGGATGAGGCCCAGGATCATGCCGATGGTGGTGGACTTGCCGGCGCCGTTGGGCCCCAGGAAGCCGAAGACCTCCCCCGGGTAGAGGTCCAGGTCCAGGCCCCGCACGGCCGTGATGGCGCCGAACTGCTTGGTGAGCCCCCGCAGCCGGAGCACCGGCGTGGCGGCGCCGGCGGCCTCGGCCGCGGCGAGGCGTCCTTGAGCGCTCATAGCCTCCGTTCACCCGCACGCGTCGCTCAGGCGTACTATAGCCCGGCCCCGCGTCCGCCTTCAACCGGAGGGGCCCGCCGCCCGTTCCACTTCCGGCCGCCGTTCCCGGTCCGGGGCCGCCTCCCCGCCGGAGGCGTCCCGCGGCGCGGCCCAGAGGCTGGCCGCCAGGCCCAGGCCCAGCAGCAGCCAGACCAGCTCCGCGAAGGGCTCCCAGGCCCAGACCGCCTCCACGGTCCCGTGGACCAGCAGGGCGGCCACGGAGCCCGCCAGCCCCAGCAGGAGGAGGCGGTCGCCCGGGTCCGCCGCCGCCTGCGCGGTGCGGACCACCCGGAGGAGCCAGAGGCCGGCGGCGGCCAGGAAGGCCAGGAGGCCCAGGAAGCCCAGCTCCACGGCGATCTGGAGGTAGAGGTTGTGGGCGTTGAAGCGCGGGTCGCCGTAGCGCTCCAGGTAGACGTCCGGGAAGTTCCGCAGCCCCACGCCCAGGAACCGTTCGTCCGCCAGGATGCGGAGGGTGTTCCCCCAGATGGTGACCCGCTCCCCGGTGGAGAAGAGGTCCAGCAGCCGGGAGTAGAAGGGTGCCAGGGCCAGGATGGCCAGCACCAGGACGGCGGCGGGGACCAGCCAGCGGGCGCGGCCCCGCGGCGCCAGGAGCCACGCCGCGCCCACCAGCACCAGGACGGCGGTCAGCCACGCGCCCCGGGCAAAGGTGAGGAGGATGCCCAGGAGGAGGACGGCGGCGGCCAGGGCGGCGGCGGCCCGCTCCAGCCGGGAGAGGCCCGGCTGCGCCAGCCAGGCCAGGGCCAGCGGGAGGACCACGGCCAGGTAGCCGCCCAGGACGTTGGAGCTGGGGAAGGAGGCCACGGCCCGCCGGACCTCCCGTCCCTGGATTAGGGTGGTGTTCCCGGCAAAGTCCACGTAGGGGGCGTCGTCCACGCCCAGGAGGACTTGGGCGGCGCCCCAGAGGGCCAGGGCCGCCCCCGCCAGGATCACGGCGGTCAGGAGCATCTTCAGGCTCTCCGGCCGCAGGAGGGCGTTCACCACCAGGTAGAAGACAACCAGCGACTGGAGGAGCTGGCGCACGCCGCCGGCGGCGGTGTTCTGGAACGGGCCGGCGGCGGTGCTCACCAGCGCGGCCACCAGCAGGAGGGCAACGGGCACGTCCAGCGGCGTCCAGACGGGGGCGAAGTCCCGGAGCTGCCACCGCCGGAGGGCCAGCGCGCCCAGGCCCACGGCCAGCAGCAGGCGCACGCCGTTGAGGTACGGCAGGTCCACGGGCGGGGCGATGTTGAAGGCGTCCGCCCCGATGACGGCCAGCAGGACGGCGACGATGACGAGCTCCCAGTCGAAGTCGGTTCGGGACCAGAGCACGGCGGAACCCCTTCCCTCCCACGCCGCCCCGGCGGGCGATGCTGCACCGGGCTCACTGTATCACAGCCGGTCAACGACGGCAGGGCGGGGGCAGGCGTCAGCGGGGCGGGAGGGCGGCGCGGACCAGGGCCAGCACTTGGGTATCACGGACGGGGAGGGCGGCCAGGCAGGCCAGGCGGTAGGCGGGCTGGTCGGCCACAGGGGCGGTGCGGGCCAGGATCAGGAGCAGGGGCTCCGCCACGGCCCCCACCAGCGGCGGCCAGTCGAAGCCGGGCGGGGCGGGCGCGTGGCCGCGGCCGGTGTGGAGGAGGACCAGGTCCGGGGGCGGGTCCGCAGCGGCAAGGTCCGGCAGGCGTTCGGGGCGGCGGGCCACCACGGCATGGTGCCCCTGGGCAGAGAGCAGGATCTCCAGCAGGGAGGCGAAGGCGGTCACCGGGCTGACGATGAGGATCCGTGCCGTACCCGTGCTCCTGGGCGGCCGGGGCGGCCGCGTGCTCTGGAGGGATCATCGGCACGGGACGGGAGGCGACGCAGCGGCGGGGGATGGGACGACGGGCCGCGCCGTCATATAACGGAAATCCTACCCGTTCGTTTCAACCAGTGGGGGGATGCTTCGATGGAGGGGTGGCAGTGAGGGTTCAGCGGCGCATCGACATCCACCACACCTTGCCGGACGGCACGACGTACGTCACCAGCACGCTGTCCGAAGCGTCCGCCGAGCAGATCTTCAACTCCTTCGTGACCCGGTTCCCGGACCACGCCATCCGGGTGGTGGCCGGCAGCCGCACGCTGCGGCGGCACCCCAGCAGCCCCCTGCGGCGGCAGTAGGCGGGCGGCCCGCCGGCGGCGGGAATCCGGGACGGGGGAGGCTAGGACGCGCCTCCCCCGTCGCCGCTCCTGAGGTCGCCGGCGCCGTCGCCGCCCGGCCGTCCCCGCGTCCCCTCCAGGAGCGACGTGGTGGCGTGCACCAGCACCCGTCCGTCCAGGTCTTCGATCCTGGTCTCCACCAGGTAGGTGCGGCGCCGCTGGGTGACCAGGGCGCTGCGGAGCCGGACCCGGGGCGGCAGGACCGGCTCCAGGTAGTGGATCTGCATGGTGACCGTGCTGAGCCAGCCGCCGCGGCGGTCCTCGCGGCCCGCCCAGCAGGTGCGGAGGGCCACGTAGTCAATGTAGGCGCCGGTGAAGCCGCCGAAGAGCTGGCCCGCGGGGTTCAGCACGTGCGGCGGGAGGTGAGCCTCCAGGAGCAGGTAGCCCTCCCGCTCCTCCAGGATCTGCCAGCGCTCGGACTCCAGGAACTCGCCGGCCGCGTGGCCGCGGCCCCAGCCGAAGGGACGGGGATAGCGCAGCTCTGCCATGGCACCTCCCGGTTCGCAGGCCGGCGGGCCGGACGGCCCGCCCGTGCCGTTCCAGTATGCGGCATGGGGGGCGGCAGCCGCCAGCCGTGCCCGGCTCCCCGCCGTCCGGCGGCGAGTAGCGCAATCGGGGGACGCGGGAGCGCCCGCCACGCCCCTACGGTAGCGCTGAGTCCACGGCAGGAGGTCTCAACGACATGGAGCAGCAGGGAACGACCGGGGCGGGCCGGGGACGGCAGCCGGCGCCGCGGCTGACGGTGGGCAGCCTGATGCCGGGGGCGCAGCCGCCCGGGACGGCAGGACCGCCGGGGGCGCCGGCCGACTCGCCCGCGGCGGCGCGGGAACAGGTGCCGCCGTCCTTCAACGAGGGATACTGGGCCTTCAGCGGCGGCGCGGTGAGCGGGCCGCCGGCGGGCCCGGACTTCACGCCGGGCGGCGTGGAGAACCTCACCTACTCCAACCCCTTCGGACAGTTGGTGGAGCGGGTCTGGTTCAACGGGCGCGTGGTGTACGCCATCGAGGGCGGGGAGGTGGAGGTGGACCCGTCCCGGGTGAAGGTGGCGCAGGAGTACCAGATCGTCTACGGCGTGGAACTGGACGAGGCGGGGAAGCTGAAGACGGAGCCGGACCTGGTGCCGGGCCAGTACAACATCTACGACTCCGTGCCGGGGATGGAGCAGTACAGCCCCATCTGGCAGTTCAACTTCGTGGTGGTGCCGCGGGACTACGTGCCCAACACCCTCCGCTCCGCGGAGGATTGCCGCACCAGCGGCTACCCCATCCTGCGGAGCAACGTCTTTGAGAACTGACCGGTGATCTAGGCTCCGCCGTTGGCGGGGCACCGGCGCACGGCGGCGGCACGCGGGCACAGGCCCGCGGGCTCATCTTGACGTTCACGTTAAGATTTGTGTAAGCTGCGCGTTGCTGGACGGCCGTCCGAACCCGCCGCCCTTCCGGCGCGCATGCCGTCCAGCCCGGGAAGGAGCACGCCGGAGCCCCGGCAGGAGCCGCCCCATGGACTTCCGGGACAGCCCTGAGGACGCCGCGTTCCGCCAGGAGGTACGTGACTTCATCCAGCGCGAGCTGCCGGACGAGATCCGGCGCCGCGACGTGGAGTGGGGCGCCTTCAACGCCGGCGGCGGCCGCTGGGCCGGCGTCTCCGAGGCCGCGCGGCGCTGGCGGGCCAAGCTGGCGGAGCGCGGCTGGATCGCGCCGGCGTGGCCCAAGGAGTACGGTGGGGCCGGCCTCACCGTCATGCAGCAGTTCATCTTCAACGAGGAGATGGCGCTGCACCGCGCGCCCGCCGGCGGCGGCATCGGCGTCGGCTGGGCAGGACCCACCATCATCGTCTACGGCACGGAGGAGCAGAAGCGGCGCTTCCTGCCGCCCATCCTCCGCGGCGAGACCATCTGGTGCCAGGGGTTCTCCGAGCCCGGCGCCGGGAGCGACCTGGCGGCGCTCCAGACGCGCGCCGTCCGGGACGGCGACGAGTACGTCATCAACGGGCAGAAGATCTGGACCTCCGGCGCCCACGTGGCGGACTGGATGATCCTCCTGGCCCGGACCGACCCCAACGCCCCCAAGCACCGCGGCATCTCCTACTTCCTCGTGGACATGAAGTCGCCCGGCATCACCGTCCGGCCCCTGGTCAACATGGCCGGCTCCCATGACTTCAACGAGGTGTTCTTCGAGGACGTGCGGGTGCCCAAGGAGAACCTGGTGGGGGAGGAGAACCGGGGCTGGTACGTGGGCACCACCACCCTGGACTTCGAACGGTCCAACATCGCCACGTCCGTGAGCCAGCTCCTCATTGTGGGTGACCTGGCGGCCTTCGCCCGGGAGCACCGGGGGCAGGGCTGGGTTACGGTGGACCGGGACCGCGCCGTCCGGTACGAGCTGGCGGACCGCGCCGTGGAGACGGAGGTGGCGCGGGTCATGAGCTACCGGGTCATCTCCATGCAGGCGCGGGGGATGGTGCCGAACCACGAGGCCTCCGTGGCCAAGCTCTACACCTCCGAGCTGGACCAGCGCATCGCCGCCACGGGGATGAAGCTGGTGGGGCTGTACGGGCAACTGGGCACCCGGGACGACCGCTGGGCGCCGCTGCGGGGGAAGATCACGCGGATGTACCTCTACGCCGTCTCCAGTACCATCGGCGGCGGGACGTCGGAGATCCAGCGCAACATCATCGCCATGCGGGGCCTGGGGTTGCCCAGGGGCTAAGGCAGCAATGGCTCCCACCGGGGGAGCGCCTGAGACTAGAAGAGGGGGAGACCATGGACTTCAAGGACACACCAGAGCAAGCGGCGTTCCGGCAGGAGGTCCGCAGCTTCCTGGAGAAGGAGCTGCCGGACCGGTTCCGGAACATGGGCCAGGGGGAAGGCGGCATGGGCGCCAACTTCGAGGCGCTGCGGGAGTGGCGGCAGAAGCTCTCCCAGCGGGGCTGGATCGCGCCGGCCTGGCCCAAGGAGTACGGCGGCGCCGGGCTCTCCATCATGGAGCAGTTCATCCTGAACGAGGAGTTCGCGGAGGCGCGGGCGCCGCAGGTGGGCGGCATGGGCGTCTCCATGGTGGGCCCCACCCTCATCATCCACGGCAACGACGAGCAGAAGCGGGAGCACCTGCCCCGCATCCTCAGCGGTGAGGTGAACTGGTGCCAGGGCTTCTCTGAGCCCAACGCCGGCTCGGACCTGGCGTCGCTCCAGACGCGGGCCGTGCGGGACGGGGACGACTACGTCATCAACGGGCAGAAGATCTGGACCTCCGGCGCGCAGTTCGCCCACTGGATGTTCATGCTGGCGCGGACGGACCCGGACGCCCCCAAGCACAAGGGGATCAGCTACTTCCTGGTGGACATGAAGTCGCCGGGGATCACGGTGCGGCCCATCATGACCATGGCCGGCAACGCCATGTTCAACGAGGTGTTCTTCGAGAACGTGCGGGTGCCGCGCCGGAACCTGGTGGGGGAGGAGAACCGGGGCTGGTACATCGGCACCACCACGCTGGACTTCGAGCGGTCGTCCATCGGCTCGGCGGTGGGGCACCGGCAGACGCTGGAGGAGCTGGCGCGGTACGTGCAGGAGCACCAGACGGACGGCCGGACCACGTTGACGTGGAACCCCGGCGTGAAGCTGGAGCTGGCGGACCGGTTCGTGGAGGCCACGGTGGCGCGGATGATGAGCTACCGGGTGGTGACCATGCAGGCGCAGGGGCTGGTGCCCAACCATGAGGCGTCCATGACCAAGCTGTTCAGCTCTGAGCTGAGCCAGCGCATTGCCCGGACGGGCATGAAGCTCCTGGGCCTGTACGGGCAGCTGGACGGCGCGCGGGACCGCTGGACGCCGCTGCGGGCGCGCATTGAGCGGAGCTACCTCCAGACGGTGGCGGTCACCATCTACGGCGGCACCAGCGAGATCCAGCGGAACATCATCGCCACCCGGGGCCTGGGCCTGCCGCGGGACTAACGCCGTGATTGCGTTCAAGCGGCACTGAGGGCATACTAGTCACCCGGGGCCGGGGCCGGCGGGACCGGGCCCGGCGGGGTAGCCCCCTGGGAAAGGAGCTTGGCGGTGGATTTCCGGGATTCACCAGAAGAGGCGGCGTTCCGGCAGGAGGTACGGGAGTTCATTGAGCGGGAGGCGCCCAAGGGACAGGGCGCGGACCGGATGGACACCATGAACCCCAGCGGGGACGTTGCCCGGTGGTTCAAGAAGCTGGGCGAACGGGGCTGGATTGCGCCGGCGTGGCCCAAGGAGTACGGTGGGGCCGGCCTCACCGTCATGCAGCAGTTCATCTTCAACGAGGAGATGGCGCTGCACCGCGCCCCGCGGCCCTCGCACCTGATCATCGGCGTGGGGATGGCGGGGCCGACGCTCATTGTGCACGGGACGGAGGAGCAGAAGAAGACGTACCTCCCCCGCATCCTCTCCGGCGAGGACATCTGGTGCCAGGGCTACTCCGAGCCGGGCGCCGGCTCAGACCTGGCCTCCCTCCAGACCCGCGCCGTGCGGGACGGGGACGAGTACGTCATCAACGGCCAGAAGATCTGGACCAGCTTCGGGCACGTGGCCCGCTGGATGATCCTCCTGGCCCGCACGGACCCGGACGCGCCGAAGCACAAGGGGATCACGTACTTCATCGTGGACATGAAGGCGCCGGGGGTGACGGTGCGGCCCCTCATCAACATGGCGGGGACGCACGAGTTCAACGAGGTGTTCTTCGAGGACGTGCGGGTGCCGCGGGCCAACATCATCGGCGAGGAGAACCGCGGCTGGTACGCCGCCGTCACCACCCTGGACTTCGAGCGGTCGTCCATCGGCTCGGCGGTGGGGCAGCTCCAGACGGTGGAGGACATCGTGGCCTTCGCGCGGGAGCACCGGGCGGAGGGCGTGAGCATGCTGGACCGGAACCCGGGGCTGAAGTACGAGCTGGCGGACCGGCGGGTGGAGGTGGAGGTCTCCCGGATGCTGTCCTACCGGGTAGCGTCCATGCAGAGCCGCGGCCTCATCCCCAACCATGAGGCGTCCGTGTGCAAGCTGTACAGCACGGAGCTGAACCAGCGCATCGCGCGGACGGCGCTGCGGGTGCTGGGGCTGTACGGGCAGTTGGACCGCGGCTCCAAGGAGGCCCCGCGGGGCGGGCGCTGGGTGTACCAGTACCTGCGCTCCGTGGCCAACACCATCGAGGGCGGCACCAGCGAGATCCAGCGGAACATCATCGCCACGCGGGGGCTGGGGCTCCCGCGGGACTAGGCAGGCAGCACGCGCCGGCGGCGCCGGCGGCAGACCAGGAGGAGGAAGGAAGGGAGATGGACCTGGGGCTGACGGAAGAGCAGGAGATGCTGAAGAACTTCGCCCGGGACTTCCTGGAGAAGGAGTGCCCGGAGAGCCTCGTCCGCGCCATGGAGGAGGACGAGCGGGGGTACTCGCCGGAGCTCTGGCAGAAGATGGCGCAGCAGGGCTGGCAGGGGCTGGTCATCCCGGAGCAGTACGGCGGGACCGGCATGGGCTTCCTGGACCTGGTCGTCCTGCTGGAGGAGTTCGGCCGGGCGCTGGTGCCGGGGCCGTTCCTCCCCACGGTGGTGTACGGCGCGCTGCCGATCCTGGCGTTCGGCACCGAGGCCCAGAAGCAGGAGTACCTGCCGAAGATCGCCGCCGGGGAGCTCATCGTGACGCTGGCGCTGACGGAGCCCAGCGCCCGCTGGGACGCCGAGGGCGTGCAGCTCCAGGCGAAGCGGGAGGGCGACGGCTTCGTGCTCTCCGGGACGAAGCTCTTCGTGGAGGACGCTCACGTGGCGGACCTCCTGCTGGTGGCGGCGCGGACGTCCACGGGCGCCAAGCCGGAGGACGGGGTCACGGTGTTCCTGGTGGACGCCAAGGCGCCGGGCGTGAAGGCAGAGACGCTCAAGACCATCGCCTCCGACAAGCAGTGCGAGGTCACCTTCGAGAACGTGCAGGTGCCGGCGTCCGCGGTGCTGGGCCAGGTGGACCAGGGCTGGGAGGTCATCCGGTACATTGCCCGGCACGCCACGGTGGCGGAGTGCGCGTACCTGGTGGGGCTGGCGCAGATGGACTTCGAGATCAGCGTGAACTACGCCAAGGAGCGCGTCCAGTTCGGCCGGCCCATCGGGAGCTTCCAGGCCATCCAGCACAAGGCGGCGGACATGGTGACGGACGTGGACGGCTCCCGGTTCATAATGTACCGGGCGGCGTGGGCCGTGGCGGAGGACGAGCCGGACGCGGACACGTACGTCCACATGGCGAAGGCGTGGGTGTCGGAGGCGTCCCGGCGGGTGGTGGCCCACGGGCAGCAGATCCACGGCGGCATCGGGTTCACCAAGGACTACAAGATCCAGCTCTACTTCCGGCGGCAGAAGAAGGCGGAGCTCATGTGGGGCGACGCCGACTTCCACCGGGAGGCGGTGGCGGAGGCGCTGGCGCTCTAACGGCAGGCGCCGTCCAAGGATTCCTGGAGGGGCCGCCCGGCAGCCGGGCGGCCCCTCTTGCGCCCGGGGCAAGGCGCCCGGTGTGCTACCATGCCCCTGGACGGCGCGGTGCAGCCA